>JARDZU010000005.1 GCA_029240695.1 Acidimicrobiia bacterium
GATATGAGAGGCCTCCGTCAGATCATCAGCGAGATAGAAGGTCTTGAGAGCGAGGGAAATCGCATCTACCGGAGAGCCGTCGCCCGACTCTTCTCCGGGGAGATGGAACCGGTCGATGTCATCCGCTGGAAGGACATCGTCGAGTCGCTCGAGGCGGTGCTAGACCGAATCGAGGACATGACGAACATCGTCACCACGATCGTCGTCAAGCAGGCCTGAGGGAGCATCGATCGTGGAGATCGGCGCGATCATCGTCATCCTCGTCGCGCTGGCATTCGACTTCACCAACGGATTCCACGACGCCGCCAACTCGATCGCGACGGTGGTGTCGACCAGAGTGCTATCGCCTCGCTACGCGGTGGTATGGGCGGCGTTTTTCAACTTCGTCGCCTTTCTCATCTTCAGCACGCACGTGGCAAACACCATCGCCAAAGACGTGGTTGTGCAGGAGGCCCTCACCGTAGGGGTGATCTTCGCCGGGCTCCTCGGTGCGATCGCCTGGAACTTGTTGACGTTCTGGCTCGGCCTCCCTACAAGCTCGTCGCACGCCCTCGTCGGTGGAATGGCAGGTGCGGCCGTAGTGCGGGGCGGTTTCGATGTCCTGATATCCGAAGGGCTGGCGACCATCGGTGCTTTCATCGTCTTGTCGCCATTGGTCGGGCTCGCTATCGGGCTGTTGTTGACCGTGATCATCCAATGGGTGTTTCACCGCGAGAAGAACCTGCCGAGATTGAACAAGGGTTTCCGCCGTGGTCAGCTCGTTTCGGCGGCCGCGTTCAGCCTGGGACATGGCGGCAATGACGCCCAAAAAACGATGGGGATCATCCTGGCGGTCCTCATCGCGGTCGGAAGCCTCCCAGCGGATGCCGAAGTGCCGTTGTGGGTCGTCCTCTCCGCACACACGGCGATCGCGCTAGGGACCCTTTTCGGCGGATGGCGGATCGTGAAGACGATGGGGTTCAAGCTCACCAAGCTGCAACCTTCGGGTGGTGTCGCCGCCGAGAGTGCTGCCGCCGCGACACTCTTCTTTGCCTCGGCACAGGGCATCCCGGTCTCCACGACGCACACCATCACCGGGGCAATCGTCGGAGTGGGCGCTTCCCGGCGTATGTCGGCGGTGCGTTGGCGCGTTGCCGGCAGGGTGCTGTGGGCGTGGATCTTCACGATTCCGGGGGCGGCCATCGTTGCCGGGATATTCTCGCTGATTGTGGAAGCGCTGGCATGAACGATCGCAGGGCCTATTTCTTCCTGGCCGCGGCCCTCGCCGTTCTCGCGGTACAAGGGCTCGTGCCCCAGTACCGCTGGTTGACCCTTTCCGTGGCGGCCCTCTACCTGGCCTTCGCCCTGGCCTTTGCCACCGCCAATCTCTCGGCCCGGCGAGCGTCCATCAAGAAACGCCAACCGCTGGACCGGTCGAGCAACTAGGTTCGGTCAGGTGGAGGAGGGGGAGTCCTGGAGACCTTCCTGTTTGCCGCCTGACCTGAGGATGCCCACTCCCAGGCCGATCAGGGCCACGGCGAGGAGAACTGCCCCGATCCGCGTGATCAGAGTCCCGGACGAGGACCCTCCCTCTTCGCCGACGAGCATATGGAGGAAGAAGCCACCCGATTGGAGGAGGATGCCGGTCAACAGGGTCAGCCCGAGCAGTCGCCGGCGCCGGGCGTCGAAATCGGTGCGGTCCATGAGCACGAAGTAGACCAGAGCGAGGGTTAACAAAACCCCGGCGTGGGCGTGTCCGGCCCGGAAGAACTGCTCTTCGAACTCGCTGATGGTCCCCTGGCTGGTCAGCATGCCCAGCAGCGACCATCCGCCGAACTCGACCGTGACGATCGCGAAAAGTGTGAAGGCGATCATTCGCGAGGTGGGTCTCATCGGGGTTCCTCCTTGTTGCGACAAGTGGAGCCGCTTCCGACACTCGATTTGATCGGCTTCAGGCTCCAGACCGTTGCCGTGTCGCCTCGAGGCCCTCGAGGATCAGATCGAGCCCGAATTCGAATTCGAACTGGTCATCGCACCAGCCCAATGTCGAATCGGGATCGTCGTGGGCGACCTCCATCATCATTCCCGTCAGATGCGGGAACTGTCCGGCCATCTCAGCCATCGCCTCCGTCATTTCCTCGTCGCCTTCGTCGGCGTTCTCCGGCTCGAACAGTTCCTGGGTGAAGCCCAAGCCGCGGCTGCCCAGAGCGTGCATGGCGTGATGGGCCAGGTCGTATGAGAAGCCGCCGGCGTGCAACACACCGAGCAGCTCGTCGAAATAGCGCATCGTGGTCGGGCTTATCGCGGTTCGCGTCTCGATCAGTCGCGAGGCCCAGCGGTGTCGAAGCAGGACCTCCCTGGCGGCGAGGATCCTCGAGCGCATCACGACCTTCCAGTCCTCGGTCGCCGGAGGAACATCCACGGCGCTGACAGCCCGGTTGATCTCATCCATGATGACGTCCACCACACCGTCGAGGACCGCTTCCTTGTTGGCCACGTGGTAGTAGAGCGACATCGCCTCGGCGCCCAGCTCGCGGGCCAGGTTGCGCATCGTGAGGGCGTCGATGCCTTCCCGGTCGGCCAGGTCGACTGCGGCGCGCAGGACTCGTTCCCGTGTCAATGGATCACGGGCTCTGGGTCTCGGCTCGGTCTGCGTTGCCATCGGTCTCCGATTCTAATCGTACGAGGTAAGACTGAATAGGACTTGACAGCCTTACGCCGTACGAGGTACCTTACACCATACGACTTACAACGTACGAGTGACAGAGGAGGTCATGATGAAGGCAATCGTGCAGGACATATACGGCTCGGCCGACGTGCTCGAGTTGAGGGATATCGATCCGCCGGTCATCGGCGACAACGAGGTCCTCTTGCAAGTGCATGCCGCCGGTGTCGAACCTGGGGTGTGGCACATCATGACCGGGCTGCCCTATCTGGTCCGGGTCATGGGCTACGGCCTGACCAAGCCGAAGTACCCGGTGCGAGGGCGGGATGTCGCCGGGCGTGTCGAAGCGGTGGGAGCCGCAGTAACAAAATTCCAACCCGGGGATGAGGTCTTCGGGACCTGCGAGGGCTCCTTCGCCGAGTACGCCGCCGCCCGTGAGGACAAGTTGGCACTGAAGCCGGGCAATCTGAGTTTCGAGGAGGCGGCCGTGATTCCCATCTCGGGGATGACCGCACTCCAGGCCCTGCGTGACAAGGGACAGGTGAGACCAGGACACAAGGTGCTGATCATCGGTGCCGGTGGCGGCGTTGGCACGTTCGCAGTCCAGCTGGCCAAGGCATTCGGAGCCGAGGTCACCGGGGTGTGCAGCACGTCCAAGATGGATCTGGTCGCGTCGATCGGCGCCGATCATGTCATCGACTACACACGTGACGATTTTGCAGACCGCCCGGCCCAGTATGACCTCATCATCGACAACGCCGGCAATCGGTCACTTTCTCAGCTCCGAGACGCCCTGGCCCCCGAGGGGACCCTCGTCATTGTCGGGGGCGAGAATGGCGGGGCCTGGGTCGGTCCCGCCGACCGGATCATCCCGGTGGCTTTGCTCTCGCCGTTCGTCAAGCAGAGGCTGCTGGCGTTGATGGCGACGGAACGTCAGGAAGACCTCCGGGCCCTCGCTGAGATGGCAGAGGCCGGCAAGTTCAAGCCGGCGTTGGACCGGACGTACCCGCTGGTCGAGGCACCCGACGCCGTTCGATACGTTGGCGAGGGACACGCCCGAGGAAAGGTCGCTGTCACGATCTGATGGAACGATCGATCAGGACCCCCCTTTGAGAGCCATCGTCCGCGAGGAGTACGGCTCACCGGATGTGCTCGAGTTGCGGGAGATCGAGAAGCCAGTGCCCGGTGATGGCGAGGTGCTGGTCAAGGTTCATGCCGCGTCCGTGAACACGGCAGACCTCGACTATCTACGAGGTAGGCCGGTGGCCGCTCGAGTCGCATCCGGGATAAGTCGCCCCCGAAGTAGTCGCATCGGTCTCGATGTCGCCGGCCGGGTCGAGGTCGTTGGTCGAGACGTGACGACGCTCGGGGTCGGGGATGACGTATGGGCGGATTTGTTCGACTCCGGCCAGGGCGCCTTTGCCGAGTACGTCTGCGCCCCCGAGACGGCGTTCTCACCGATGCCGTCGGGCGTGACGTTCGAGCAGGCGGCAACGGTTCCTCACTCTGGGGTCTTGGCGCTGCAGGGTCTCCTCGGCTATGGAGAAATCAACCCGGGTGAGAAGGTCCTGATCAACGGGGCCGGTGGGTGTGTTGGGCCCTTTGCGGTGCAGCTCGCCAAGTCATTCGGCGCCGAAGTGACCGGTGTTGACCACGGTGGGAAGTTGGAACTCATGCGCACGGCCGGGGCTGACCATCTCATCGACTACACCAACGAAGACTTCACGACGAACGGGGGTCGTTATGACCTGATCCTGGACATCGTCGATGAGCACTCGGTCCTCTATTACAGGCACTCGTTGGCCGCGGGAGGGCGTTACGTTCTCGTCGCCCGCAGGCTGACCGGATTCGCTCAGGCGTTCCTGGTCGGGGCAGGGGTCTCCATGACCAGCGACAAACGAATGGGCACCTTCATGTGGCGGGCGAACAGGCGTGCCGACCTCGAACTCATCAAAGGCCTCCTCGAGAATGGAAAGATCACTCCGATCATCGACCGGCGGTTCCAGTTGTCCGAGGTCCCGGATGCTCTGCGCTATCAGGAGGAGGGCCATGCCCGGGGCAAGGTCGTCATCACGATGTGAAGCGAAGGCGCTAACCGCTGGTGATTGGCTGTCCTAGCGCGATTGCGAGCCCGATGACCAGACCTATCCCGGCGATGACAAGGAGGGCTACCTGGGCCCTGAAGTACTCGAACCGCTCGGCCATCGCAGCGAAGAAAAGCGCGGCGGCGAAGAGAAGGGTGGTCATGGTGTAGACGTCGGAGATGGTGTTGGCATCCTCTCCGGCTTGAAAGAGCTCGTCGGCACGTGCTTCGAGGCGGTCAGCCTCAGCGTCCTGTGAAAGCTGATACTCCGGCATGGCAAACGGACTGGGCGGGGCATCGGGGTTGTTGAGTGGATCGAGAGCCATCCAAGCGTCGAAGCCCACTCTGAATTCGTCTCTGAACCGCTCGAAGTAGAAATCGGCGACCGCAGGGCGTTCCAAGAGGACGGCGTCTATGTAGTTCTCGAACACGCTCAGGTCGGCCAGACGGAATTGGTTGGCAGCCGTGCGTTGCTGGGCAGCATTGGTGCGTGACCCTGATGCCTGGGTGTAGTTGCTCGACTGGATGCCGTCCCAGAGCGATGCCTGGTATCCGCTCCACGCAGTCGAGAGCGCGGCAAAGGCGAGAATCGCCACGGTGATGATCTCCATGCGCTTCTCGCTCCACGAAACCGGTGGGGTGCCGCCTTGGTTGGGCGTCTCAGCGTGTGATTCAGGTCCTGCCATTTCCATTCCTCACTCGAACAGAGCATTATTGGCTGCGGGGACGCCCGCATCGTGCAATGTGGGCGAAAGCCTGGCATGAGCCAACCAGATCTGGCGGATGGAAGGTGCCAGTGTGCAAGAGTTGGTGCCACGTGAATTGCCGATCGAAAGGATGCAAATGAGCGGCAGCGAAGAAATGATTGGACCCATCGACTATCTCATCATCGAGTGGCCGGCAGGCTCGCCCCCGAACGGTGAGGCCTTCCCCCACCTGATCGATCTGGTCGACCGGGGCCTGATTCGGGTCCTGGACTTCTCCTTCGTGGAGAAGGACGACGCGGGCAACGTCCTCGAGATCGACATCGCCGACTTCGACGGAGACGGCACGAACGATCTGTTGGTCTTTGCCGAAGCGTCGTCAGGCTTGCTCGACGAGGAGGACTACGCAGAAGCAGGCGCCGCGCTCGAACCCGGGGTTGCCGCCGCCATCCTCGTCTTCGAGAACACCTGGGCGGCGCCCTTCGCCACGGCGTTACGGAAGAGCGGTGCTCAACTTGTCGCCTCCGGGCGCATCCCGGTCAACGCATTGATCGCCACCCTCGACGAGCTCGAAGCCGCCGAGGCCTGATCCCGAAAGGAACGAGAACATGGGATTGATTCGAGGCGTAGCACGCACTGCCGCCATCGCAGGCACCGCCACTGCCGTGTCCAACCGGGTGTCTCGCCGTCAAGGTGAGCGCTGGGCCAATGAGCAGGATGCCGCTGCCTACCAGGAACAACAGGCCTACCAGCAGGCGCCACCACCGCCACCAGCTGCCGCCCCGGCCTCCGGCACCGACGACATGCTGGCGCAACTGAAGCAGCTTGGAGACCTCCACGCTGCCGGTGTCCTTACGGACGAGGAGTTCGCGGTCCAAAAAAACAAGGTGATGAATCCTTAGTAGTCGGATCGCGATCAGCGTCGAAAGCGGCCGGTCCACAACGAGACCAAGCGGGCAACGAAGGTGATGAGGAACACCTGTCCGACAAAGGCCCCGACAACGACCAGTCGCTTGGCCAACTCCGTGGCCGGGGTGATGTCACCGTAGCCCACGGTGGTCAGGGTCACGAACGAGAAGTAGATGTAGTCGCCTGCAGCGACCACGCCGTTGAGCGTGTTAGCGCTCGTGAGGAGTTCGAGGCTGTGGAGGACCGACGCCAACACAAATGCGAGCAAGGCGTAGGAGGACACCCCTCCCATGACGGTCTGAATCGTCACGTGCTCGTGACGGGTGATCCTGTTCAGGATGGCGAGGATCGCAGAGAATTGTGCCACCGCGAGAAGCGCCAGTCTCCAGCCATCCGCGGTATCGGAGTCAAAGAGTCCGAGCGAAAGCGTTGTCAACAGGACGACGAGGGTCGCCACGAGGCCGACCCGGCGCAGCCGCTTCGGCACTCCAGGTGACCAAAGCGCCGCCAAGAGCAAGGTGATCCAGAGGATCGAGTCGACTGCAATCAGAATTCGACTCGTGTCGACACCCGAGAGGACGTATCCCACCAGAATGATCAGCAACATGAGGCCGTAACGCTCCCGGATCGGAACGCCGGCTGACACCTGCTCGATATCCCCGACCAGCGACTCCCCAGAAGGTCCTGACTGCTGGCTGCTCATCCGGTAGTGATGCGTCTTTCGATCATTCCCATGCCTGTCATCCGCGGGATACGGACTGGTGTCGATCCGCGCCGTGCCCATTCTGCACGTGTCCCCGACGGTCCATGTCATAGAGTGCCGCCGGAGTCGTCACGTCGAACATTGGGCAGAAGCCGAACGGCAACGACCGAGTGAGTCTTATCAACTCCATGTTGCCTTACGCGTTCGGCGCGGCGTTCGCCGCGCCGAACGTCCTGGTCGTCAGCGCCGTCATCGTTACCAAGGCGAAGCGGCCCATCGCCGCAGGATTCGCCTTCGTCGCCGGTGCCGTGGCCCTCGATGTGGCGTTTCCATCATCATCGTGTGGATCGCCGAGGCGACCGGGACTCAGGTCGCAGCATCCTCGGCGGCATAATTTGCGAGGAGAGCTTCTTCTTCGTCCATCTTGGGGAAGAGGGCGAAGACGATTGCCGCTCCTAGGAGGACGGCGATGATGCCGGCCATGTATGCCCACTGGTCGCCCTGGAGGAAGGATTCCTTGGCCGCGGCGGTGATCTCGCTGGCGTACTGGGGGTACTGAGCGGCCACAGCCTCGGCTCCGGCGAACGACTTGGTTAGCTGGCTCTGAACCGAGGTGGTGATCTCAGCCTGTTCGGGTGACGAGCCGATCGCCACCGCCGCTGCCGCTGCGTAGCCGGCGGTGAGTAAGGCACCGAAAATGGATTGCATGATGGCCCCACCGAGGTCGCGCTGGAGATCTGCGGTGCCGGAGGCCATCCCAGCTCGCTTGACCGGCACCGAGCCGGTCAGCGAGTGCGAGGCCGGGGTGCCGGCGAACCCGACTCCGATCCCCATCAAGGCATACCCGAGCCCGACCTGCCAATAGGAAGTCCCCTCAGCCCAAAGCAACACCATGGTGAGGAAGCCGAACAGACAAAACAGGTATCCGAGCAGCAAGGTTGCCCGGGCACCGTTGTGCTCGACCAGCTTCGCCGAGCGGGGAGCAACGAGCACCATCATGAACGCAGCCGGGAGGATCGCCGCACCCGCCTCGAGGGTGGAGTAACCGAGCACGTTTTGCAGGAACTGCTGGCCGATGAACATCGCGCCCATCAACGAGCCGAACACGATGATCCCGGCGACAGCTGCGACCCAGAAGATGCGACGCTTGGCGATGTCGAGGTCGTAGAGAGGGCTATTCGTCCTGCGCTGCCGGATGATAAAGGCAGCTCCTGAGGCGAGGGCGACGATTGCGAGCGAGAAAACGAGAGTTGCCTGGCCCTGCACCGGTGCGAAGTTGATGGCGAGGATCATGCTCGACACCAAAACGATCGAGAGGATCCCACCCAGGTTGTCAACTGGCTCGGTGGTCTCGTTGACATGGCTGGGCACGAACCGGAACGACAGGAAGAGCGCGACGGCGGCCAGGGGCAGTGTGATCAAGAATACCGAGCCCCACCAGAACTGGAGCAGCAACGCGCCGGCGACCAGCGGACCGAGGGAGGCAATCGCGCCTCCGCTCCCGGACCAGAGAGCTATCGACTTCGTCCTCGCCGGCCCGGCCCACAGGGCGGTGATCAGGGCGAGTGTTGTGGGGTACGCCATTCCTGCGGAGACACCCCCGATGAGCCTTGCTGCGAAGAGGACCTCGTCACTGGGGGCGTAGGCAGCAAGCAGGCTGGCCGGAATCGCTAGCGACACCCCCAGGAGCAGCAGCAACTTGCGGCCATACCGGTCGCCTACGGCACCCAGATAGAGGACCGACGCTGCCAACCCCAGGGAATAACCGACGGCGATGAGGTTCAAGACCGTCTGCGACGAGTCGAAAGCGGCCCCGATCGAGGGGAGCGCCACGTTCGCCACCGACAGGTTCAAATTGGCTACGGCGGCGACCAGGATCAGCGTGACCAGGACCCGACCTCCTGCATCTGCAGAGCCCTCGGCGGGGGCAGGAGCACTGCTCGGCGGGTTGGCTGCAGACATCGGTAGGTCACCCTGCCTTTGCCGTGGGAGGCATCGCGGCGTCCAAGTAGACGGTGGTGAACTCGCCCGTCCCTTCGAAGCCGCCGACGGTCACGCTGTTGGCGAAATGGAGTCCATCCATCACAGGTGTCATCTCCCATGTCCCTTCGGGGTTTGGCAACAGCTCGGTGCCGATCCGCACCTGACTTGACACTACGCGGCGGATCTCCCGTCGACGCGCCCTGTCGAGCTCGTGTTGGCGGTAGTGATGTTCAATGGAACGACACCATTTTTCGTGATTGCGTTTCGATGCTCCTCGGGGAGAATGTCGTCACTTAGAGCGAGGAGATCGGGTGGGTTGTCTGTTTCTGATCCTCTTGGGGGTCAGTCCGCGTCTTGCGGTTGTGGCCCTCTGGCTATTGACGGATTGGGTCGAACGTGCCTTCGGCGACAGTTGGCTCCTTCCTGTGGCCGGATTGATCCTGCTGCCATGGACCACCGCCCTATATGTGGTGGGGTACGTCGCCGGTGATGCGGCCGCTCCATGGGGGATCCTTGGGGCCATCATCGGGTTGTTCCTCGACGTAGCCGTCCATGCCGGTTCGGCGACCATGACGAGGCGGCGCTCGAGCAGTTAGATCGAGCGTTATCACAGTCTCTTTACGTTCTCTATAGGCGCGTCCGACATCCTTTGGATGTGGCCTTGGCGTCTTTCACATGCAGGATTCTGGAACCGCGGTCTGGTCTGCGACGTCTGAATTCAGGCTGCCGACAGCTTTGCCCATGACCCTCCCCATTCTGCAACCCACCAGCGTGAGCGAACGCGCCCGCACCGGCCACGAGGCCAGGGCCTGATGCGCATCCTCGTTGTCGAGGACGAGCAGGATCTGGCGTCGGCGATAGCTGACAGCCTTCGCCGCGACGGGTACGCGATCGACATCGCGCCCACCGCGACGTCGGCGATGCGCCTCACCTCGGTCAATTCCTACGACGTCGTCTGCCTCGACCTGAATCTTCCCGACGGGGACGGGCTCGACGTGTGCCGGCAGGTGTTGGCCGACCCGGCTCGGTCGTACGACCTGGCCCCGGCTCCAAAGATCCTGATGCTGACCGCCAGGGGTGGTATCGACGACCGGATCCGAGGGTTGGACGAGGGTGCCGACGACTACTTGGTGAAGCCGTTCTCGTTAGGGGAGCTGAGCGCTCGAATCCGTGCGCTGCTCCGCCGTGACACGTCGACGGGCAGCTCGATCATCGCCTACGCCGGAATCGAGATGGACACCGCCCGCCATGAGGTCACGGTCCACGGAAGGCCAGTAGCCCTCACCGTGAAGGAGTACGCACTCCTCCGCTGGTTTCTCCTGCATCCCGAGGAGGTGCACAGCGCCGAGCGTCTCCTCGAGCACGTTTGGGACGAGCACGCCGACCCGTTCACCAACACGGTGAGGATGACCTTGTCCAATTTGCGTCGGAAGTTGTCATCGGTCTCGGTTGCGCAGCTGATCGTGACCCTTCCCGGACGTGGCTACATGTTGAAGGCCGATACATGAGCGGGTCCAGAGTTCGATTGGCGATGGTCCTGATGGCGCCTGCCGTCCTCATGGCGTTCGTGGTCATGGTGGTGACGGTCGCGCTCCTCGCGAGTCACGAGCCGTGGGCCGACGCCCGGACCGGCATCGCCCAGGTCGGTGACGACCTGGTGGTGGTAGTGGCCGAAGAAGCGTCGCTCGACGGGCTCATCGATTCCGGTTTGTTGGCGCCTGCCCTGGCCCTGTTCCCGGCGCTCGTCGTCGCCTGGGTCGTTGCCGGTCGGGTGAGACGGGTTGTCGCGCAGGCCCGCGCGGAAGTCGAGGCCGCAGAAATCGAGCGTCGCAGCCGGACCCAGGAAGTCGTCCACGAGCTACGCACTCCGCTTGCCGTGATGGGCACGAATCTCGAGCTCGCGGCAATCGAGGCCGGGCACGAGCCCGGAGCTGCGGGATACATCGATGCCGCCCGCCGGGCCGTGAGCAGGATGACGCGAACCGTCGACGACCTCGCCGGCCACGGCGGGCTGGCGGTCGAGCAGGGAAACGACCCTGTCGACCTGGCCGACCTCGCCGAGTCGGCGGTGGCCGAGCACTTTGGCCCCGCCCGTGCACGCGGGGTGAATGTGGAGCTCGTCGGGACATCTCGTACGACCGTTCCCGCGGTCGACCCGGCCGCGGTGCGGATCGCGATCGGGAACTTTCTCAGTAACGCGGTACGCATGGCGCCCCAGGGGTCGTCGGTTGGCATCGATTGGGGTCGGCTCGATGGCTGGGCCTGGATTGCGGTGATCGACGAGGGCCCCGGACTGGCTCCTCATCTTCAAGCCCGTGTCTTCGAGAGGGGATGGCAAGGCCATCACGAGCGCGAGCGTGGTACGGGGAATGGTGAGGCCGGATTGGGGCTCACCATCGCCCGTCAGCTCACCGAAGCCCAGGGCGGGGCGGTGACTGTCGAATCCGAAGAGGGCGGAGGCGCCGTTTTCACTGTCTGGTTGCCGGTCGAGATCGGCGCTGACCCGAGGGCGGTCATCGCACCCGATCGAATCCACGCCATCGCGCGACCCTGGCTCGAGGCCTCGCTGACCGCTTGACGGGCCTTTTAAAGGTCATCCCATATGTTGCGGCGGTTGACCAAACGGAGGATGCCTTGACCCAACTCGACCCCAGCCCGCCCAAGCTCCGCCCCAGACGGCGGTCATGGCGCGACCTTCCGGCTTCGCCGCCCATCGGCGACCCGCACCCGCCAATCATCGAGGAGCAACCGGTGGTGGCGCCGACACAGCCTGCGGAAGTGGCGGAGAAGACGCCCAGAAGCGGTCTGCGCATCTTCACCTATGCGCTGACGGTGGTTGTGGTGGTACTGGTTGGCGCCGCGGTCTGGCTCTGGCAGCGCGAAGTGCCGGTCGCCACGACACCGACGGTGGCTGCCGAGGAGGCGGAAGCCGGGAGTCCGGGCGCGGTTGCAGCAGCCCTGGGTCCGGCCGTGGTCCATATCGAGATCCTCGGCGGGTTGGAGGCCGGGGGAGGGGTCGGCTCGGGTGTGATCTACGACTCTTCAGGGCTCGTCCTGACCGCACATCACGTTGTCTCATTCTCAGATGAGGTGACCGTCATGACCTCCGACGAGCGTTCGTTCAGCGGGCGGGTGGTGGGGCGGATCCCCGAGCGTGATCTCGCCATCGTTGCTCTCACCGATGCGACCGATTTGGTCGCGGCGACCATCGCCGAGCCTGGGACGGTCGAAGTAGGGGAGCCGGCCATCGCGATGGGGAGCCCGTTCGGGTTCCAGCAGTCCGTCACTGCCGGGATCATCTCGGGCCTCGACCGTGAGCTGGAGACGCCGATGGGCACTCTCACCGGGCTCATCCAGACAGACACACCGATCAACCCGGGCAATTCGGGAGGCCCGCTCGCCGACGCCGAGGCCAAGGTCATCGGCATCAACACCGCGATCGCCTCCATGTCTGGCGGTAACGACGGTGTCGGGTTCGCCGTGCCCGTCGAGGACTTCGCGTCGCTGATGGAAGAGGTCGAGGCGAACGGCGGCGTCGAGGCCCCGACCGTGCCCGCCCCGGAGGATGCCGGTGGGTTGGGAGGCCTGGTTCCCGGCCTCGAAGACCTTCTGCCCGGGCTAGATGACCTATTCGGCCCCGAAGGACCGGGAGGTCTGGAGGATCTTCCCGGCCTGGAAGAGATGCTGGAGGAGATGTTCGGCACCACCGACATCCCGCCGGAGCTGCAACAGCTCCTGGAGGAGCTGCTTGGTGTCCCGGCCCCGGCGGCGCCAGAGGAGGGAGAAACCTCATGACCACCCGTCAATTCACAACGAGGAGCGACGCGGCTCAGCCAGGACTCCACGGGGTCCAACTCCGTGAGGTGATGGCCGAGTTGCAGCGGGTGATCGTTGGCCAGGACCGAGTCCTGGAGCGCGTCCTGGTCGCTCTCATGGCCGGTGGCCATTGCCTTCTCGAGGGCGTGCCCGGCTTGGGCAAGACACTCACGGTGTCCACATTGGCAAAGACCCTCGGGGGCACATTCAACCGGATCCAGTTCACACCCGACCTGTTGCCCTCGGACATCGTTGGCACCCGGATCTACCGGCCGTCGACCGAGCGGTTCGATGTGGAGTTGGGCCCCGTCTTCGCCAACTTCGTCCTGGCCGATGAGATCAACCGGGCCCCGGCCAAGGTCCAGTCAGCGCTGCTCGAGGTGATGGGGGAGCGTCAGATCTCGATCGGAGGCACCACGTATCCCCTGCCGCTGCCATTTCTCGTCCTTGCCACCCAGAACCCGATCGAATCGGAGGGTGTGTACCCCCTGCCGGAGGCTCAGCGGGACCGGTTCCTGATGCGAATCCCGGTGGATTACCCGACACCCGACCAGGAACACGAGATCGTCGACCGTTCACGACACCAGGCATCCGGGTCACCGGTTGCGCTTCTGTCGACCGACGATGTGGCCGGGCTTCAGGCGGCGGCGTCAGCGGTGTACGTCGACCGGGCGGTGCAGGACTATGCCGTCAGGCTGGTGCTCGCCACCAGGAACCCTGCCGAGCACGCCGTGGCCATCGACGGGCTGCTCGCCTACGGCGCCAGTCCCCGAGCCAGCATCGGGCTAATCAACGCCGGTAGGGCTCTTGCCCTGCTGCGGGGTAGGGATCATCTCCTCCCGCAGGACGTCTACGACATTGCCTACGACGTACTCAACCACCGGCTGGTGCTGTCCTTCGACGCGGTCGCCGACGGGGTGACCGTCGACGATGTGTTGATCGAGGTGCTGACAACAGTGGTCTCACCGCGTGTCTCGTCCTCCCAGCTCGCCGGGAACCGAGCTCCGCTGGCAGTCTGATGCAGCTCAGACGATCCGGGCCCCCCAAAGGGGTCGAGCCGATCCCGCGCACATCGCGTCTCACGTCGCCGTCGCAGGTCCCGATCGAGCGGCTGCGGCTCACGGTGCTTCGCCGGCTGAACGGCCTCCTCTCCGGCGATCATGCCGGGCTCTTCCCGGGCCACGGGACCGAGAGGGGCGAATCCCGCCCCTACGTGCCGGGCGACGATCCCCGTTACATCGACTGGGCAGTGACAGCCCGGACCCATGACACACACGTCCGAGACATGGTTGCCGACCACGAGCTCGATGTCTGGCTGATCCTCGACTCCTCGTCGAGCCTCGGTTTCGGCACGGGCCGAGCCACGAAACACGAGGTTGCCTGGTCCGCGGCCGGTGCCTTTGCCCTGCTTGCCTCGAACGGTGGAAACCGGGTGGGGGCGGCTCGGTCGACCAACCGCAAGGGACGTTCTCGTCCGCTTCTCATCGCCGCCCGTGGTGGCTCGGCACATGCGGGCGGAGTTCTCACTGCGCTCCTCGACGCTCCTGAGGACGGGGAGACCGGCGACCTCGGTCGAGCCATCGAGATGGTCGGCCAGGTCGCTCACCGTCGAGGCATGGCAGTAGTCATCTCCGATTTCCTGGGATCTCCCGACTGGGAGCGCCCCCTGCGGGCCATGTCCAAACGACATGAATTGATCGCCGTCGAGGTGGTGGATCCCCGGGAGGTCGACCTGCCAGATGTCGGGTTGATCTCGGTGGTCGATCCCGAGACGGGGAGACGTCGACTGATCGATACGGCCAAGGATGGCGTTCGCGAGCGTTACGCCGAGCTGGCCGAGGAGCGCCGGGCCGATGTCGCGGACCGTCTCAAGTCGTGTGGCGCCGATCACCTGGTCCTGCGAACAGATCGCGATTGGGTTCTCGACTTCGTGCGTTTCGTCTCAGGCCGCAAGGCGAGACTGATGTCGGCGGGGAGGTCGGGACGATGAGTGATTTCGGGTTTCTCTCGCCTGGCCGTCTGGCCATTCTCATCCTGCCCGTGGCCCTCACGGTCGGATACCTTGTGCTGCAGGCGAGGCGTCGTCGTTATGCGGTGCGGTTCACGACGGTCGAGATGCTCGACCACGTGGCGCCGGACCGTCCCGGATGGCGCCGCCATCTCCCGGCCATCGGGCTGATTGTTGCCGCCGTGGTGGCGACCATGGCCTTCGCCCGCCCGGTCATAGCCGGAGAGACCCGTGAGTCGACCCAGCTCGTGGTTCTGGCAATCGACACATCGATCTCAATGGAGGCCGAGGACGTTTCGCCGTCGAGGGTAGACGCGGCCCGAGAGGCTGCCGGGGCCTTCCTCGATGCGGTGCCCGAGGGTGTCGCGGTCGGGGTCGTCGGATTCGACGGCGTGGCCAGGAACCTGATCTCTCCGACCACCCGCATCGACGCGGTGCGCCGAGTCATCGACGGAGCCATCAACCACAGTGGCCTGGGCGAGGGAACCGCCATCGGCGAGGCCGTGTTCCTCGGTATCGACGCCATCGAGGCTTCCGGCAGCGAGACAGATGACGAGTCGGCTACTTCTGACGAGGCCGTCGGCACGATCGTCGTCCTCTCCGATGGTGAGACGACTATGGGTCGCACCAACGATGAGGCTGCCACCGCGGCCCGCAGTGCCGGCATTCCGGTTCATACCATCGCCTTCGGGACGGACGCCGGGACGATCATGGACCCATTCGAAGGCGAGGTCCCGGTGCCGGTCAACGAGGAAGCCCTGGCCGAACTGGCCCGCCAGACCGACGGCAAGGCACTCACCGCGGCGTCGGTCGAGCAGCTCAGCCAGGTCTATGAGGATCTCGGGCGCTCCGTCACCGTCGAGAAGGAACAAGTCGAGATTGGTGACTGGTTTGCCGGCGCCGCTCTGGCCCTCCTCAGCTTGGCCGGTGTGGGCTCTCTGGTTTGGTTCGGCCGGCTTCCCTGAAGGATCCCGTCTTCCTGTGTCGATTGGTCACTGGAACAGCGAGCGCAGGTGTTGGTTGAGGAAGGTCCCGTTGGGGTCGAATCTCCGACGCATCTCGAGGAAGTTCTGATACCGGGGGAACAGGGCCGCGATGCGCTCCGATGTCATGAAATGGATCTTGCCCCAATGGGGTCGGCCGCCATACTCGGCGAACAGCTCGTCGCAAGCGCGGAGGTATGGCCAATAGTCGGTTCCCGGCTCGCCCGAGATGGAGACAACTAGATTGTCCCTCTGATAATTGGGGCTCAGCCAGGCATCATCGGCCGCGACCACCCGGATTTCCAGTGGGTAGACACTCAGCGGGAGCCAGTCGAGCATGAGCTTTCGCATCCCGTCGAGGATCTCCCGGGTTTGCTCGATGGGTAGGAAGTACTCGACCTCATGGAAATTCGGGTCGTAAACCATCGGATAGATCCGGTAGGAGCGGTCGATTCGCTCGCCCTCAGGCAAATCGCCGGCCGACGTGCCAGGTTCGACCTCCCGGTATCGCTTGACCACACAATCGTCGGCGTCGGCGTCATGGAGGTTGTAGAGGGTGGCCGAGGCCTCGGTCGGCATCCAGAACAGGCCGAAATGGCGGTACTCCTCCAGGTCGGACTCGAAGCGCTCCATGACCTCGTCGTACTTCATGATGTCGATTCGGGCGTGCAGGTCGTAAGCGGGGACGACTTTCAAGGTGACTTCGGTCATGATGCCGAGCAGACCAATCGATGCCTGGAGGGCGTGAAGGACATCCGGATCGCTGTCTCTGGTGATCTCGACGAGATTCCCCAATCCGTCGACGAACCTCGCTCCTTCGAGAGCCGCCGAGAAGTTGGGCTGTTTCAGACCCGACCCGTGGGTCGCGGTGGCGATGGCGCCGGCTATCGCTTGTGTGTCGATGTCGCCTTGATTGGCAAGAGCCAGGCCTTGCTCCCACAGCGGATCGCCGAAATCAGCGATGGTGGTCTTGGGCCCGGCTTTCACCGTGAGTTGTCTCGGATCGACCTCGATAATCCCGCGGAGCGGGCTGGTGTCGAGCAAGACATCGGTTTCGACGATCGGGGTGAACGAGTGCCCGGTGCCGACCGTGCGGATCGAGTGTCCGCTGGAGGACGCCCTGGCCACTTCACGCTGGACGTCGGTCTCGGAATCGACGCCCACGATCTCCCGCGGCGAGAAAGATTGGTTGCCGACCCAATTGGTCCAGGTCCCATCATCCATCGAAGTGGTTGTCACCGGCCCGGAATGTACCCAGGGCCGGTGACAGGTTGGTTGATCAACCCTCTAATGACTCGAGCACGCTCTTGGCATGAGGGGCTTGGAGGGGATGGAACATTGGTGCTTTGTCCAGGGCCTCTGAGAGCTCGAGGCGCGCCTGCTTCTCGTTACCTTCGGCCAGGGCGATCAGGCCTGAGTGGTAGAGAATCTGCGGCTCCCTGAGCCCCACATCGAAGACCTTGTCCATCTGGCTCCTGGCTTCCTCGACCCGGCCGGCTCTGTACAGGGCCCAGGCGTAGGTGTCGAGGCCAAACGGATCCGATCGCTGACTCACATCGACCTCGGCGAGCTCGACTGCACGCTCCGCCTCCAGAGCGTGATCGGCCAGGAATTGGGCCAGCGTTCGCCGATAGGCGTCCTGATGAATTGGAGTCTCGCTGGCTGCCGGCTCCACCTGGTCATAGAAGGCCTCGGCTCGCCGCTCATCACCAAGGGCCACAGAGAGATCACCGAGGATCGCGAGCGTGCCGGGGTCCGGACTCAAGGATGCCGCTCCCTCATAGGCCGTGAGTGCCTCTTCGAGCCTTCCGTCGGACATCAGCACCGCACCCAACGTCGCCCGTGAGGACGACCAGGTGGGATCGGCCTCGATGGCGCGATTCAGCATGGTCTCTGCCTGTTCGTATCGACCGAGGTCGTTGAGGAAGTGAGCGGCAAATGTCAGATGAAAGGCGAGGCGTCGGAGCTCGGAGCCTTCGGTCTCGGTGATCCGCAACGCTTCCTCTGCATAGCCGAGTGCCGCGGGAACGTCTCCCATCGAATCGGCGTGCTGAGCACGACGAGTCAGGATCTCGGGTATCTCACCGGTTAGTGCGGCGACCTTCTCCAAGGCTCCAGCGGCCGCCTTGGCGTCACCGAGTTCGAACTGGGCGTCCGCAACCACCAACTGTGCCGCCGCGTCCGTGCTGTCGGATGCGGCGAGGCTCGATGCGAGCCCGAGTGCCTCGTCGAAACGATGCACGGCGAGGTAGGACTGGGCGAGGCGGAGTCCGGCGACCTGGTCCTCCGGTGCGAGGTCTACCGATTTCTCCAGACTGTCGATGGCCGATCCGTAGTCGCCGAGATCGTCGACCAGCTCGGCCCGCTCCAGATAGAGCCTGCCCAGCTCGCTCATGTCGAGAGGGTCACCGTTCTCGGCGACCCGCTCCTCGAAGACGGAGATCAGGCGTTCCACTTCGCCAAGGCGGGGGATGGGGGTCTGTTCGAAGGCGCTCGGGGGCGCGGTTTCTGGGGTTTCGGTGAGAGCGTGGAGGCCGTAGGAACCTGCAACCAGCAGCCCGATGGCAACTATGGCGGTGATTGCTCGTCTCATGTCGATCCTTTCTCGGTACCCCCGGAGTGTTGGCCGGTGGGGAACTACCCCCACCGGCCAATGACTCAGCTGTTGGGCACTCCCAGGTATGGGAATTTGGACAGGTAGTCGTCGTGCGGCCCGATTCCATCGGTGTTGATGGCGCCGTCGGCATCTCGATCATCGAACAGACCGAGCGGGTCTCCACCCGTCACGATCCGCAACTCGATGTCGATCACGTCGTCGGCCAGGGCGCGACCGTTCAACGGTCCCGCAGCAGCCATTGCGGTGTCGTAGGTAATGACATCCGGCAACAGCACGCCGGTGAGGGCACCAGCCGCGGCGTCGCTGTAGGCGCCTTCGACGTCCAGCGATGAGAATGCCTGCAACGCTGCGATCGTGCCGGCCGTGAAGTCGGCGACATCGCGCTTGGGCTTGCCGGCGTTGAACACGTTCTTGGCGTTTGAGTCTGCCTGAACGATCGGTCCGGAACTGTTGACCACGGTGTTGATCGCGGGCCGACCCATGCGATCGACCTGGCGATCGCGACTGCCGTTTTCGGAGCTCGTGGTTCCCCACACACCGATCTGCTTGCCCAGCTTGGAGTCGGGTACTTCGATCACGATGGCGAGGGTGTTGAGGTCTTCGAAGAAGTCGCTCTCCATTCCGTCGTTGAACATCCGCGGTCCGACCCCCTCGACGGTTCCGCGGAATCCGCTGAGGTCGAAGAAGAACGGGTCCGAGCGCAGGCCCGTGAACAACTTGCCGTTGCCTGAGAACAGCCGGATCGCGTCCTCGGTGGAGCCGAATCCGATGAATTTCCCGTCCGGCGTGACCTCACGGGCCTCGGACCCGGTCGCCCTGCGGACTGTCACGAACTGTCCGTCACGGAAGAAGCGATCGACGAAGCTGAACGAGTACGTGACGTCCTCGACCGCATCGCCGTTCTGATCGATCCTCAAGTGATATGCGCCTTCCCGACGATCGGCGAACTTCGTGTCGCCGGTGGCTATCGGATTGACCGTGGCCGCCAGCACCGTCTTGGAGGGATCCGAGCCCTCGAAGACGTACACGTCGTTGATATCGAGTCGGGTCTTGCCTCCGGGCGAGGTCAACCCCGGTGCATCGAGGTGATCCGCCCCTCGGGCAGTCAAAGGGGCAAACGCAAACGTGGCTACCAGGGCAAGTAACACCCAGATGGCCACAGTGGACGCCGCCTTTCGTGTTGTCGTCATCATCGCCTCCTTCCAAAGTCGTTCGATGACGTCCCTGGTTCGGAGCCGCCGAGCGCATGGTTTGGGAAGAGTTCGGGTATGACTCGTGTGTCGACGAAAGGAAGCCGATGTCAGACAGCGATCACGTGGCGAAGGTGTCCACAGTCATCGATGCCCCCAAGGAAGAGGTTTGGGAGGCCCTGACCGACCCGGACTCGATAAGCCAGTACATGTTTGGGACGAAGGTGACCACCGACTGGATGGAAGGAAGCCCGATCACCTGGGAAGGGGAATGGGACGGTCGGTCATACCAGGACAAGGGCACCGTCCGCGAGGTCCTTCCGCCTCAGATCCTCGAGTACAGCCACTTCAGCCCGCTCACCGGGTTGCCCGATGTGCCAGAGAACTATCACACGGTCCGTATCGAAGTGGTCGACGACGGCCCGGCGACAAAAGTGACTCTGATCCAGGACCACAATGACACCGCCGGGGCCCGGGACCATTCCGAGGGCAACTGGCAGACGATGCTCGACGGTCTCAAGAGGGTCGTCGAGGACGGGTCCTCGTAGTAATCAGCCGGCCGGCCGGTCCGTCTAGTGGTTTTGCCAGGCTTCTTCCACCGCGGAGAGAGTCTCTTCGGGCGACTTGGTCGGCTCGGAGACGTATTCGGTCAGTTCGGTGAGCAACGGGCCGAACCCGATTTCATAAGGCATCAGGTCGGAGCCGTCGAATCGAAACATGTCGGCGTCGACCGACGCGGCTAGTTGTCCTGCGATCGAATTGATGATTGGGTCCTGGAACAGGTCGGTGTCGAATCCACGGTGTGGCGGCACGAAGTCGGAGGTTTGGGTCTGGGCCCGGAGCGACCCCCACTCGGGACTGGCGATCGCCCTCATCACCGCCCGCACCTCCGGCCGATCGGTGAGGGGCAGCGCGATGTCTCCGGCGCCTAGCACCGCTGGGTCATAGGCGGTGGCGATGCGTGGGAAAGGTGCGACGGCCATCGGCGCTTCGCCAAAGAAGGTCCTGGCGAAGGTGGGCGCCGGGGTGAGCCAGCATGGTGGAGGATCCTCCCCGGCGAGGGAGTACGCCTCATCCCAGCCCGTCTCTTCGATCAATCGTGAGGTCGAGTAACCCGGGGTATGAACCAGTGTGCCCACCTTCTCGAGGGCGGCGACCACGGATGGGTGGTCGAACGCGACCTGGTGGGTGACCCAACGATCGTAGAACTCGGGGCCTTCCGACAAGAGCACGACTGTCTCCAGCCAATCGGTCGCCGGCCATCCGGTCGTATCGAACGAGAAGACACCCAGACACCATGGTGTCTTGCCATCCGCCACTATCTGGTCGCTCAGGGACATGAGCGACTGCCAATCGGCCGGTTCCTCATATCCGGCGCTTTCGAACGCGGCCTCGTTGTACCACAGCAGCGATTTCGCCCCGATGTTGGACCACACACCGTGGTGGCGGCCGGCGACCGAGATGAGAGACGTCAGATACTCGCCGTACGACTCTTGGAGGTACTCCTCGCCCAAGTAGGCGCCGATGTCGATGAGTGGCCTGTCCGCCGCGATCTCCGAGATCGCGGAGGGGGCCGGGATTATCGAGATCTCGGTCGGGTCCCGGCCGAGCGGAACATCGTTGGGGTTCTCGTCGAAGGGATGGGCGACGAATCGCACGTCGATGCCCAGGTCGGCAGTCAGCTCGGTGAGCTCGAGCTCCGCTCCTTGTGCCATGACACCATTCCAGGAGCCGGTGATCTCCACTGTGGTGCCCTCTAGGGGTCGAGCGTCGCCGCCTCGTCCCATGTATCGGTCCATTCCACCGGCAATCTCGAGGTCGGCGACCGGTTCCATGAGATCCGGGCACCCGTCCGTTGCGAAGTATCGGGCGCATTCGTTGGGGGTGAGCGAGCGATTTGCAGCCTTCTGGCCGAGTTCGACCAGGTCGGCCGGCGGGAGGGCGAACACGCCTCGTGCACCGGTGGTGTGAAGACGGACCGCTACCGGTGTGCCGTCGTCGTCGGCCGGATACTGAACCGTCGAGTCCTGAAGGACCCAATGCAATGCGTCGACAGCCTCCGGTAGGGCGGAGCCGGTTTCCTCAGTCGCCCTGATGGCTGCAATGGCTAGCAGGGTCGAGAGCTGAGGGTCGTCGGCCATGACCAGCGCCGATTCTGCGACCAGTGATTGGGCTTGGTCGTTGGCTGCAAGCTCGTTAGCCAGGTCGCGCGCCCGTTCGCCCTGACCATATGCCAGCAGCGCAAGAGCCACGACCAGGACAGACACGGCTCCGAGCCCGACCAGCGCGCGGGTCCTGCGGCGAAGCCGTGATCCCTGCAGCTGCCCGTCTCTGGCGATCTTCTCCCTCTGCCGCTCCTCCTCAACGGCGGCATCAAGGAAGGCCTTCTCCACCGAGGTGAGACGTACCGGGGCATCGGCGACCCAGGTCTGATAGCGGGCCAGGCTGGCACCGGCCAACAGGAAATCGGGGTTCCTCTCCCCGTCGATCCACTCTGCCGTGGCCGTGGTCAAGCGCGCCCGGGCTCGGATGTCGGCTCGCGCCTCGTCGATCCACGACCCGAGACGTGCCCAGGCCCCGATCAGGCTCTCATGCGCGATCTCCACGGTCGGAGCCCTGCTGGCGGGGTCCCGGTCGAAGCTGAGCAGACGATGACGGGCAAATGCCCGGAGCATGTCGTCGACTTCGCCTTCCGTCCCTTCGATGCTCTTCACCTCCGAGAGGAGGGCCCTGCGTCGGGTGTCCCCGCCACTCTCATTCAGAGATACGAGACGAAGGAACACCTGTTTCGCCGCGGCCCGCCCGTCGGGGCCCAAGGCGCCAAACAACGATTCGGCCCTGGTCACAAGCGCTCGAGTCAGGCCGCCCATCGACTCGTACGCGGCCGCAGTCATCGTGGTCCCGCGTCTGCTGTCGAAGAGCTCGGTGAGCGTGTACTGGAGCATGGGCAGCACGCCCGGCTCAGAGGTGGCGTCGGCGGTCAGGGCTGCCAGCAACGCGGGCTCGACTACTACGTCCACCGATTCGGCCGGGCGCGTGATGGCTCGCTCTAGCTCAGGGTGGGTCATCGGAGTGACCAACTCGGTGTGGTCCCGTAGGAGCTCGCCGATCCCCATCGTGGCGAGCGGGTGGTCGTAGAAGTCGGCGCGTAATGTGATGACGATCCGGAGCCTGCTCTGCGGATGGGTGATGGCGTCCACCAGTGCCTCGGTGAAGGCCTGACGCTCTTGATCCCCGGTCATGGTGTACAGCTCTTCGAACTGGTCGACCACCAGGACGAATGGTGATACCTCGTCGGGCAATAGCCCCGGAATCGACCTGCGCAGACCGGATGGTTGGGCAACCAATTGCTCGAGCAAGGTGGGGGGCATCGACACGGCGACGCTGGTAAGAGCGCGCTCCAGGCTGTCGAATGGGTGCGAGCCGGGAGTCATGGTGGCGATAAACCACGAGTCGGCGCCGGGGACACCGCCGGCTCTGAGTGCAGGTACCAGACCGGCGTGGACGACGCTTGACTTGCCGCTTCCGCTCGGCCCGACCACGGCCAGGAATCTGTTGAGCGGGTCTGGCCCGCCGAGCCTGGTGAGCATTCGCTCCACCAGCCGCTCACGCCCGAAGAACTCCCCAGTGTCGGCCTCGTCGAAGGGCACCAAGCCCTTGTACGGGTTTGGCACATCCACGACTGCTGCCTGACCCTGCGTGGCCCCGACCGCGGATCGGAGGGCCTCAGCGAACTGCGAGACCGTGCGATACCCGCGGGGATTGCCCATGATGGCGGCGAAGCCGGTCTCGAGCTGAGCAGTCAGCTCGGTGAGTGTCCCATCGGCGCCGACCATGAGCTGGGCGGCGCAGGTGGCCAACGCTTCGATGTCGTCGGTGGGTGTGGAATTGGGCCCGGCGCTCATGCCGAAATCCGTGATGAGGGGCCTGGCGTCGTTGTCGAGGAGCACGTTATCCAGGGTCACTCCGCCATGGACGATGCCCAGTTCGTGCGCACGGGCCAGGGGAAGCGCGAGCTGGCTCACGATCTCGCAAACCCTGTCCGCAGGCGTCGGGCCTCGGGCCAGGAGCGAGTGGAGGCTGCCCCCGGTGATCAGCTTCTCGACCAGGATGGCTCCGTCGGGCTCCCGCCAGAAATCGAAGATAGGCACCACTTGTGGAGAGTCGAGCTCGGCGATCGACCTCGTCTCGGCTTCGAACCTCCGGACGAAAGCCGGGTCGTTTGCCACCTCAGCCCGGATCACCTTGACGGCGACCTCTCTGCCGATGGCGGGCTGATAGGCGCGGTAAACGTTCCCGTACCGGGTCTTGCCAAGGCTCGTTCTCAGCTCATATCCACGCACTGCCAGGCCTGGGTCGGTGCCGCCCTCGTTTTGACGACCTTGCACCGGCTCCAGCCGGGGATCGCCGGTGAGGATCTGCTCTTCCAAGTCCCGCAAGCCGGCCGACGGCTCGATACCCAGCTCCGACCCCAGATGGTCCCTCAGTTGACCGTAGGCACGGAGGGCCTCGGCTTGACGGCGGGACCGATAAAGCGCCGTCATGAGCAGTGCGGTGAGCTGCTCCCGATAGGGGTTTTCACGCACCAGGCCTTCGAGCTCTCCGACCAACTGATGGCTCAATCCACGGGCGAGGTCGGCCTCCACGCGGCCTTCGACGGCATCGAGACGCAATGAGTTGAGACGGTGGATCTCGGTCTGGGCGAACGACTCGTAAGAGAAGTCGTCGAGCGCCCGCCCTCGCCACATCGACAGGGACTCGGCGAACACGAGTGACGCAGCCGAAGGATCGTGAGATGCCAACCCGCGTCCTTCCGCCAGTAGACGCTCGAAAATGGCGACATCCACCTCCTCCGGGTCCACTTGGAGTAGATAGC
Organism: Acidimicrobiia bacterium; assembly: GCA_029240695.1. Classification (GTDB taxonomy): domain Bacteria; phylum Actinomycetota; class Acidimicrobiia; order Spongiisociales; family ZC4RG35; genus JARDZU01. Next base: position 24,517 of record JARDZU010000005.1, read on the forward strand.
CGGGAGCCCTGGTCAGCAGCAACGTGCCCTCGGAGCGTGCCGGCCGGTCGGGCTCGAGAGCCGTCCTCAGGTTGGAGACATGGACCCAGAGGGCGTTCTGCTTGTCGGCGCCGCCCTCACCCCACAATTCATCGAGAATGCGATCGGTGGACACGACCTGATTGCGATGGATCAGGAGCAGGGCAAGGAGCGATTTCTGTTTGTGGCTCCCCAGGTCGACCGTCTCGCCGGCGCGTCGAAGCTCGAGTGGCCCGAGGACATTGAACTGAACACCGCGACCGGACACCCACACCTCCAACCCGAACCCTGCGATTACATGTTTAGCGACTTAAGCCCGGCTTAAGCCCTCGCGAACCCGAGGAAAGTCGGCCAATCAACGGTGTGGCCATGTCGGTCACACGCATACTTGTAGTGGGGTTGTTGCTGTCGGGCCTGTCGGGTGGCTGGCCTGCGCCGGCTACGAGCCAGCTTGCAGCCCTTTCGGCGCAGGAAGCCCCATTCGACCTAAGCGGCTTCAGAGATGATGCTGACGTTGCTCTGGCCCGGTGGGCCTTCGATCGCTTTGATCAGGCCGAACTCGAACTGCCAGCTCTTTCACTGTCATTCCACGACGAGCGGGCGGCGTGTGAGGGCCATGTCGGTTACTACCGCTCGGGCGCTCCCGCCAGCATCGACATTTGTGGGTTCAACTGGGACCGCTTCCTCGTGACTCCGAAAAAGACGATCCTCCACGAGCTGGCCCACGCCTGGGCTCATCAGACACTCGACACCGAGACCCGGAATCGGTTCCTCGATCTCCGAGGGCTCGACACCTGGCAGGACAAGTCGGTGTCATGGGAGAAACAGGGCATCGAGCACGCCGCCGAGGTCATCGCATGGGGTCTCATGGACGAGGATCTCTTTCTCACCTCGATCGGGGAGACCGACGCCGTCCTACTCGCTGAGGCGTTCGTACTGCTCACAGGCAGGGAGTCTTTGAGGTAAACAAGAGACCCGGCCTGTTGGCCGGGTGTCCACACACATGCTTGCGTCAGCGGGAGTCCTCCAGCCTGGCGAGGAACTCGGGAACGTGTTCACTCCAGAGAGCCAAGGTGTCGGGCTCGATGTAAGCCGTGTCCTCCATCACGGACCAGTCGGCTGGATGGTTGTCGATCATCCATTCTTCAAAGAGTGCCATGGCCTCGTCGTTGTAGCCATCATCCGTGAACATGTTGTTGACACTGGTGATCTTGCCGTCCTCGATGGTGAAGAAGTAGAAGTTGCCGGTGCCGGGTTCGGTACCGGCGGCCCGGGTGATGCTGTCGGAAATGACATATGGGCACCGCACCTGCGACCCGAGCTCAAAGCATGCATCGAACTCGTGGGTAGTACCCATGACTCGCTTGTACTCCATGTAGGCCGGGAAGTTCTCGGCCGTGTCCGGCCAAGTGAGGAACGCGACATCATCGGCGAACAACGACATAACCGTATCGACGTCATAATCGCTCAGCGCCGCCACGAACCGCTCGGCTATCTCCACGGGTGTGTTGGCCAAATCTGGCGCCGGTTCCCGGGTGTACACGGCCCCGATGATCCCGATTGCGATCACGGCGGTCAGGACTGCGGGAACAAAGGCCGGGCGCCGTCTGATCGGGCGGCTAGACGCACCTGATCGAAACGCCTCTTCGGATCTGGCGATTTCTTCCAAAGCCGTCGGCTCCGGCCGATCGGTCGTCTCGGTCGTGCGACCCTCCTTGATGGAGTAGACGTCGCGGAGGAGGCGACGGGACAGCTCGTCGTCGAACAGCCGCTCGAGATGTCGATCTCGGGTGATCAGGTTGGCCCGACGGACTCTTGCCTCTAGCTCGACGCTCATGTTCCACCGCCTCTCGTAGCAACTGGTTGGGTCGCACGTCTTTTCATGAATCTCTTAGGATCCAGCTCACGCGCCAATCTCTGCTTGGCGCGGGAGTACCGCTGGTCAACTGCATCGCGGGAGATACCGAGCACCGTCGCGATCTCGCCGGGGGAGAGCTCCTCCCACAGGTTCAACAGAATGATCTCCTGATCGGTCCGGCTCAGCCGGGACACGGCGTCGATCACTTCACGGTCCTCTTCGTTCCTGAGCAGTTGCTCATCTGGCATGGGAGCCCAGGCACGATCTCGGCTGGCTCGCTCCAAGAGGCGCGCTCGTCGCCCGGCGCTTCGCCGCTGATTGGCGAGGACACGAAAGGCCACACCGATCAGCCAGGCTCGGGCATCGTCGGCGGCCGGGACGTCGTCGATGCGTCTCCAGGCGACAACGAAGACCTCCGCTGCGGCGTCCCAGGCGTCCCATCGTGATACACGTCGGGCGCAGTAGGCCAACACGGCGCGATGATGGGCGACGTAAAGCCGCTCAAAGGGGACATCCCTGCCGGAAATCTGGGCCGGCGCTGAGTCTTCGGACATCGTCGCCCCGCAACCGATTCACGAATGAACTGTCCGGATGAGACGGTTTCTGACCGGTAATCGTATTGATCTCAAACCGGCCTGGCCTCGGGATGGGGTCCGCGTAGAGTCAGGAGCTGCCATTGAAGAAAGGGGCTCATCATGACCAGTAAGAACGATTTCACCGAAGAAGAGTGGGTCAAGCTCTACCGGGCCCCGTTGATCGCCGGCATGGGAGTTTCGCTGGCCGACATAGGTGGCCCGATCGAGATGTCGAAGGAGTCAATGGCGGCGATGAAGTCGGCCGTGACCCCCACGGACGAGCAAGGTTTGGTCGTCGATCTGTCCGCCGGCCTGAAGGTAGCTCTGGAGGAGAAGCAGAATCCCATGTCGGATCTCAAACCTGAGTCTGGCGCCGACCCTCGTGCGCTGATCCTGGACGAGCTCCGGGAAGCGAACCGAATAGTCACCCAGAAGGCGACGGCGGAGGAGGCGACCGGGTATCGAGCTTGGGTCCTCCAATCCGCCAAGAACGCCGCCGAAGCCGCAAAGGAAGGCGGGTTCTTCGGGATCGGGGCCGAGCAGGTGAGTGAAGGGGAAAGGCAGATCCTCGTCAAGCTCGAAGAGATCCTGGGAGACGCTCCCGTCTGATCGACAATTCGGGGCCGCTGGCCCAGCCCCCGGGATACAGTCGCCCGATGGACCCAAACGAAGCCGAGATCGATCGGATTCGTCGCGCCTGCACCCGATGGCTGGCCTGGCATGGCGATCGAACAGCCGCCGGGTTGCTCTCGGAGCTACCCACCGACATCACCCCCGATCGCTACGGGGACGGCGGCGTTGTCGAGGAACTCGAGACCTACCTCGCCGATCTCCTCGGGATGCCGGCTGCCGCCTTCTTCGTGAGCGGGACCATGGCACAGCAGATCGCCTTGCGCATACATGCCGACAGACGGAATCACCGGACGATCGCATTTCATCCCACCAGTCACGTGGAAATGCACGAGGGAGGCGCTTTCGAGCGGCTCCATCACCTCGTCGGGAGGCCGGTTGGTGATCCCTACGGTCCCCTCACTCTCGAGAGCTTGGAGGAGGTAGCCGAACCCCTGGGCGCCCTGCTGCTCGAGTTGCCCCAGCGGGAAATCGGGGGGCAGCTCCCGGATTGGGAAGATCTGCTCGCCCAGACTGCTTGGGCTCGCGATCGAGGAGCGGCGATTCATCTCGACGGCGCCCGTCTCTGGCAGTGCCCACCCGCCTACGACCGACCGCTTGAAGAGATCGCCGGGCTGTTCGATAGCGTCTATGTCTCGTTCTACAAAGATCTGGGGGCGCTCGCCGGGTCGGGCTTGGTCGGCCCCGAGGACTTCATTGCAGAGGCCCGGGAATGGCGTCTCCGCCACGGCGGGACCCTTTTCGCCATGTGGCCATACGCCGCCTCGGCTCTGGCCTCGGTTCGATCCCGCCTCCCACGAATGAAGAGTTATCGGGATCACGGCCTGGCCATTGCTGGTGCCCTGCGTGACCTCGATCGGGTGCGGGTGGTTCCAGATCCACCTCATACGTCGATGTTCCATCTTCATCTGGGTATCTCGTCGGAAGTGTTCAAGGCCAATGCGCTGCGGATCGCGGAGGAGGAAGGGATCTGGACCTGGAAGACGACTTTCCCGGGGACCCATCCCGATTGGCAGATCATCGAGCTCACGGTTGGTGATTCGACGCTCGACTTCGAACCGGGCGAGGTTGGCGACTTGATCACTCGGCTGGTCGCCGACTGATCGTCAGAACATGATTGACGGTTTCCCACTGAGCTGGCATACTGAACCAAATGGTTCAGTATGCGACACTCGATCGAACCCTGGGAGCCATCTCTGACCCGACCAGACGTCAGATCCTGGACCGGCTCGGTCGTGGACCGGCCTCGATCACCGAGCTGGCCCGACCGTTGGCCATGTCGTTGACCGGTCTCAAGAAACACGTCCGGATCCTCGAGGAGGCAGAGCTGGTGGTCACCGAGAAGGTGGGGCGGACCCGGAGTTGTCGCCTCGGCCCATCCCGCTTGGACGACGCGTTCGACTGGATCGAGTTCTACCGGAAGCAGTGGGACCGCCGACTCGACGGGCTCGAGGCCTATTTCGAAGAAAGGAAAGGAGAAGAACGATGAGCTACGAGCTCAGAGTGGAGAGGTTGATCGACGCCACCCCGGAGGAGGTGTTCGACGCATACACCGATCCCGAAGCGATGAAGGTCTGGTTCACCATCCTCAACGAGGAGGCGATGATCGTCGAGAACGAGATCGACCTCCGGGTGGGCGGCACCTGGGTGAGCGCCTGGGGGTTCTCCCCGGAGGAGATGTTTAGTGAGACTCAGACCTTCGAGGTCGTTGATCGGCCGCATCGGCTCGTCAGCAAGTCGAGCGGGAGGTCACCGGACGGCAGCAGCATGGATGACACAACCGTAGAGATCACCTTCGAGGAAGAAGGAGGGAAGACGCTGATGAAAGTGATTCACTCCGGACTCCCTGACGAGGCGAATAGGGACTTCTTCGCCAACGTGGCCTGGCAAGGATTCTTCGACCGCCTCCAGGCCTACTTCGCGGCGAGGGTCGGCGGCTGAACCGGGCCTGATCGGTGGAGTCGCCTCACCTAGGGTCGGCGCCACCGTGGAAATCGCCATCGTCGGGACCGGAAAGGTCGCCGAGCGCAATTACATACCGGGTCTCCTCCGTCACGACGATGTCTCTTTGACTCTCTACTCGAGGACGAGGGAGCGTGTCGATGCCCTGGGTGAGCGATTCGGGGTGCCTGTGGTCGGCTCTCTCGACGAACTGCTCGGGCGAGAGCCGGAGGCGGTGTTCGTCCTCACCGGTGAGCACGAGCGTCTGGAGGTGACCCGCGCCCTTCTACCTTTTGGGCCCAAGCGGTTGTTCCTGGAGAAGCCCTTGATGGCCCGCGGCGGCCAGGCCAATGTCGTGGAACAGGACTTCTGGGATGGCAAAGCCCTCCTCGAGGAGGCCAACACGGCAGGGGCAGAGGTGGCGATGGTGTTCAACTACCGGTTCTTCGACCAGACAGTGCGGGGCCGGCAGCTCGTCGAAGAACGTGATTTCGGTGCCCCGGTCAGCGTCATGGCGGTTTCCCACTACGCAACCTGGAGCCATTGCATCGATTTGATACTTCTGTTCGCCGGTCCGCTCCGGCGAATCTCCGCCCAGCAGGGCACTCGAGCGCACGAACATCCCGCCTCGGGGACGGCGCCTGACATCGCTGCCTCCTTTCTCATCGGTCAGGACGCGACCGGCACTCTCCTCGGAACGAACGGGATCGATTGGGGGTTTCCCCTCTTCGAGTTGATAGTCGCCTTCGAGCGAGGTCGTCTCCACTTTCGCGGTCTCGATGAGGAGATGGAGGTCCTGGACTCGAACGGCGACGTGCACGAGGTCGTCATGCCGAGCCGGGAAACATCCCGCTGGCACAAGTACGACGCATCGTTCGAGAAGTCCATCGACGCTTATCTCGACTCGGTCCGGGCAGGCCTCCCGCCGCCGGTTCCGGGCATCGCCGGCCTTCGAGAACTGCAATTCGAAGCGAGTCTCAAACGATCGATCGCCGAGCAGCGCCCGGTGATCCCTGACGATGATTTCCCGATCGAGCCGGTACGGTGACCGCCGTCACATGCGATACATCGCGATAACCGGCATCGAGCGCCCTGTTTCGGCCATCGGTCTGGGCACAACTTCCAAGATCTTCACGCCGGCCGGAGACGGCGCGGTCGCCGAGCTGATCGACGCCTACCTCGCCGTCGGCGGGAACTGCATCGACACCGCCCACATCTATGGGTTCGGTGAGAGCGAGAAAGCTCTGGGCCGGTGGCTCGAGCAATCGGGTCGACGTGACGACATTGCCCTGATCACCAAGGGATGCCACCCACATGTGGACGAGGCCGGGCAATTTGGCCCCCCCCGGGTGAATCCAGATGCGATTCACGACGACCTGAGTGAGAGCCTTGAGAGGCTCGGGACCGACCACGTCGATTTGTGCCTGCTGCACCGGGACGACGAGACGGTTGCTCCCGGCCCGCTCCTGGAAGCGCTCAACGAAGAGATCGTGAACGGCCGCATTGCCGCATGCGGCGCCTCGAACTGGACGGTCGAGCGGATCGCTCTGGCCAACGAATACGCCGCCGAGCACGGACTCATGGGGTTCGCGGCTTCCTCGCCCGGCCTGAGCCTTCCCCGCCCCGTCGAGATGCAGTTCCCCGGGACGCTGTTTGCCGACGACGACACCCGCCGCTGGCATGCCGACACCCAGATGCCGGTGTTCGCCTGGACCTCGCTGGCAGCGGGATTCGCCAGTGGTCGTTTCAGGCCCGATGACAGGGACGTGGACGAAAGCACCAGGGCGTTTTTCTCAGAGGACAACTTCGAACGGATGCGGAGGGCTGAGGAAGTGGCTGAGATACGGAACGCATCGGCTCTCCAGGTCGCCCTCGCCTTCGTCCTCGGTCAGGAGTATCCCGTTGTCGCCCTGGTCGGCCCGTCGAAGGTCGAGAACCTCCATAGCGGTCTGGGCGCGCTCGAAGTCGAATTGACCCCTGACGAGATGCGCTACCTCGACCTGGAGACCTAGCGGCGGCGGCCTTCGCGCCTGGTCCCGACCGTGGCCTTCGGCACCGAGGCGCCGAGCCGATCACGGATCTCGTCGAAACTGGGACGCGCACCGGCCAGGAAGCCATCGACCGCTTCCCGGATGGCGGCCGTGTGGTCCGGAGTCGACCCGCAACATGCGCCGATGATCCGCCCTCCCGAGCGGAGGGCGAGTTCGACATAGTCGTCCATCCCCTCCGGTCCGATCGGGTAGGTCAGGCCGCCTTCGGTTTGATACAACGGGATTCCGCAGTTGGCTTTGGTGATGGTCACTGCATCCGGCGCCACCTCGCCGATGGCATGAGCCGCAGCAACGGCGTCTCCGGGGCCGATTCCGCAGTTGGCCCCGATCGCGGTGACCTCTGGGTGCCCCAACCACCACCGACCGAAGTCACGGGGATGGATGCCCATCATGGTGTGGCCGGCGGTGTCGAAGCTCAGGGTGGCCGCGACCGGGAGGCCGGTTCCGGATGCGGCCTCGACCGCGGCGGTGAGCTCCTCGTAGGAGGAGATGGTCTCGATCCAAATCACGTCCGCCCCGGCGTCGGCCAGCGCTTCGCATTGTTCTATGAACACCTCGACGCCGCGCTGGTGGGAGAGGGTGCCCAGCGGTTCGAAGAGCTCTCCTGTGGGCCCGACGCTCCCTGCGACCGCCACCGGGCGGTCGGCCAGGTCTGCAGCCCGTCTCGCCACCGAGACACCGGCCCGGTTCAACTCGGCCACACGGTCGCCGAGCTCGTGGAGGTCGAGACGGAGCCGGTTTCCTCCGAACGTGTTGGTGAGGACGATGTCGGCGCCGGCCTCGATGAACCTGCGATGGACCTTCTCCACGAGGTCGCTCTCCTCGACGTTGAGCAACTCGGGGCAGCCTCCGCCCTCGAGGCCAAGCGAGAAGAGCGTGGTCCCCATCGCCCCGTCGGCCACGAGATATTGGTTGTCGGCGAGCAGACTGGTGAACGTCGAGTTTGCGTCGGGTTGGTGGGCCATCTCCGTCTCCTGTTGTGAAGGCGGCCCCAAAATGAGGAAACCGCCGCAGCGAGTGCCGGGCGGTTCTTCCATCCCGACGCTTTAGCCGCATTTCTTGAGCGCCCGCAAGCTGTGGATCAAATCGGCGCTTTCGAGGGAGGATACGCGTGTTGTCGTCGCCTGACAAGGAAGACGGCCCCGAAGGGCCGTCTTCCCGGTACGTAACGGAATCGCGACTACTGGTCCGCCAACCAGGCCGACCAGACGTCTTCGTTGTCTGCGATCCACTGGGCCGCGACGTCGGCGGCGTCCTCGCCCTCTGTCTCGACCGCCGGCAGCATGCTGAGTTGGTCCTCGGTGGTGATCTGGAACTTCTCCAGGAACGACTGCACGTTGGGCGCCTTGTCGGCGAGCTGGGCCGAGGCGTACTTGGTGAGGACGTCCTCGGGGTAGTCGCAGTCGATGGCGGCCGGATCGGCGTAGCAGTCCTCGTTGTACTCGGGGAGAAGGACATTCACGAGGTCGTACTGGGCCACCGCCGCAGTCGGGGTCCACCAGTACATGAGGATCGGCTCCTCCGCGGCGACTCTGGCATCGAGCTCGGCGACTGTCGACGCCTCGCTTCCGGAGAAGACGACCTGGAACGGTAGCCCCAGGTTCTCGATGATCGCTTCGTCGTACTGGGAGTAAGAGGGATCGGTGCCCAAGAACCGACCATTTTCGCCGGTCTCGGCGGTAGCGAACATCGCCGCCACTTCGGGATCGTCGTAGCCCTCCCACGTCGCCAACTCTGGGTTTGCGTCGATCACGTACTGCGGCGTGAACCAGCCGATCTTGCCGATCGCCCCGAGCTCGCCGATGTCGACAACGCTGCCGTCGTCGATGAAGGCCTGCTCCTCGGCGACCACACCCGAGGGCCACACCTCGAGCACGACATCGAGGGAGCCGTCTGAGAGGCCGGTGAACATCGTGTTCTCGTCGATGGCGACGACTTCGGCGTCGTTACCGAGCTCCGCCTCGATCAACTGGGCGGCGATCTCGGCATTGAGCGCCGAGGCCGTCCAGGGGTTGGCCACGATGTTGATGGTCTCGCCGCCACCAGTTGCCGGGGCGGTGGTGTCTCCACCCTCTTCGGCGGCTTCGGTCGTCGCCGTGCCACCTTCGCCGGCCGCGGTGGTGGCCGTGCCTCCGTCGTCGGCGCATGCCGCCAACAGCAGTGCCATAACCGATATCAGAATCCAGATTCTCTTTTTCATGGTTCTCCTAGGGCCCGCCAGCCGACGATCGCGGCCGGAAAGGGTCGCTGGTACATTACCGACGTGGCTGTCACGAAGGGGCTGTGACCGGCGACGTGTGCCTGTCGGTCGAGCACATCTGGAAAGTCTTTGGTGCTAAGCCCG
>JARDZU010000237.1 GCA_029240695.1 Acidimicrobiia bacterium
CCGCCACAACCACCCTCATCGAAGGTGGTTGGAAACGCTCAGTGGTTTTGGAGATCTGGTGTGCGGTGGTGCTGGCCTGTGCACTGGCCTCTGCGGCGGGCTATGTGCTGCTCGACGGGGCGTCGACAGGGAGCATCTCGTTCGTCTTCGCCTTCTCTGGTGGCGCGGTGTTGACGATGCTCGCCACTTCACTGATACCGGAGGCCTATGAGCACGCAGGACGCGCCGTGGGCGTCGTGACCGTGTTCGGATACATCCTCGCCTACGGCATCCATCTGTTCGAGGGATGACCGCTCAGCCCTTGTAGCCGGATGCCCGGGCCGCCTGTCCCTGTTTCGTCGCCTTTTGCTTGGCGGACTCTCGGCTCTTCTTCTCCCCGGCCTGATAGTGGTACTTCTTCCCTGAGTCGCCCCACTGGTAGTAGGGGCCCTTGCCGTCCTTGCCTCGATGTACGGGCATGCATTCCTCCGTTGTCGTTGACCTGATTTACCCGTCGAGTTGAGCCGAGAAACTCCTCAGCGGCGGAAGACCACGGTCCCGTCGCGCTGTTCTGTCTGAAGTCGCCCGATCATCTTCAGATGCTCGAGGTGGGAGACGGTCTCCAGGAATGCAAGCCTCGCCTCCAACGGGGTCAGATTGGGGCGGAAGGACTTGAGCATCACCTCCCACGCGGTGGTGTCCGCTGATCGGACCAACTCAGCCATGTCGAGAAGCCGGCGGTCGTGATGGAGAAGGATCTGGCGCGCCCTCTCGTCGCCGCGGTCGATCAAAGTGCCATGTGCCGGGTAGGTGATGCCGGGATTCATGCCGAGGAGCTTCTGGAGGGATGCCAGATAGCTGCCGAGAGGATCGCCGAGGTCTTCGTCCCACATGATCACCGGGGAGATGCGGGGCAACACATGGTCACCGGAGAAGAGGATGCCTGTCCTCGAATCGCGCAGGCAGATGTGGGCCGGCTCGTGCCCGGGCGTGTGAATTACCTCGAGCGAGCGTCCGTCGCCAATGTCGATCCGCTCACCGTCAGCCACTGTGTGATCCGGCGGATCGATGAGCGGCATGTACTCGGGGCGCGTGGCCAGGTCGCCTGTGACTGACCCCAGCACGCGAGGTGGGACGCCGTGAGCCCGGCCGATGCGAAGGAGCCGATCGACATAACCGGGAGTGTCGTTGTACCGATCGACCAGTTTGGCGGCCCTCTCGTGCATCACGAGCCGGCAGCCCAACTCCTTGACCAGTCGGGCCGACATCCCGACGTGATCGAGGTGGAGATGCGATACGACCAGCGTGTGCACCGCCGACTCGTCCAGACCGAGCTGCCCGAACCCATCCCGAATCGCTTCCCGACCCGGCTCCCAATCCGTCCCGCAGTCGAGGAGGAGGATCCCCCCGTCTGCCTCGATGGCGTAGGTGTTGACCCAGGCCGGGCTCTTGAAGGGGAGTGGTGCCGGGATCAGGTGGATCCCGTGGCCCAGTGACGCGGGCTCGGGCATGGGGACATTCATATGCGGCGCCTCGGCGCGGTCATCTCTCCAGGAGAGGCCAGTGCAACATCGTCCGAAGGCTTGCTTCGTCTTCCACCTGATCGGGAAGGTCGAGATACGACTCCCACGGCCCGGGGCCTTCTTCGTGACCTTGAGAATGGATCCAATCGTGGAGCCGGTCGTAGGCGGGACCGAGTGTCTCGTAGCTCCCGTGATGGATGGCAACAGCTGTCGGCCCCCCTGGGAGCTCGGACGGCTCTATCGGTTGCTCACCGTCCCCGAGATCACGGAGATCGGGCGAGACATCGCCGACCGGGATACCGATCTCGATGTCGGCCTGGGTCGGGCCGAACTCGTGGTACCTGCCATACGGGGGGCCGCCGTCGGCGGCAACGGCATGGAGACGGGGGAGATGGGCGGCGAATAGCGCCCCCAGGTCGAGCTGATCCATAGGAACTAGAACCCGCACGGCCAGACTCGACTGTGGCTTCATGGTCTTGATCTCGTGATCGGTGAGAATCGGATCAGCCATGCTCGACTGGGTCCTTGATGCCGAAGGTGATGTCGAGGGTCACGCTGAACTGGGTCGGCACCCCTGAGTCGTCGACCGAGCCCCCGACCTCCACGATCCTGAAGTTCTGAATGTCCGAGATGGTCGAGGCTGCGCGGGCCAGGACTGTCCTGACGGCATCCTCGATCGAGTCGGCGGCCTGGCCCGACAACCTGATGGTTTTGGTGATGGATGACATCTCTACCTCCGGGGACCGACGCTAGCCGGGTGCTACTTTGCCCGGCATGAAGCCAGTCGTGGTGAAACCACGTTGGCAGCGAGCGACGAGAAATTGGTGTCGTGCCCTAGCGGCTAATCGCTTTCCTCGACCCAAGGCCCTAGACCATAGAAGCGATCAACATCGACGTGGATGACGAACCCATCGGGCATGTTCCGGTGAGGGAACTTCGCACCGGGCCCGATGTATGCCTCGGCCAAGGCGTCCATCACGGGCATCGCCCCACCATCCGTGATGCGGGCGGTGCCTTTGGCCACCAGGTACGGATGTAGCCCTTCCCCGCTGTGCTCGTTGGCCTGGAAGGAGATGGTGATCCGGGGGTCGGCCCGCAGCGATTCGAGCTTGTGTTGATCGAAGAAGCTGGACCACACCAACTCGTCACCATCGACGCCAACCCAGGCCAGGGTGACGTGCGGTGTGCCATCGGGATTCAGGGTCACCACGTGACCCAGAGGACCGGTGGCGAGAAAGTCCCGAACAGCCTGGCCAATCACGGGCATCGACCCATCCTATGTGGTCACCGATTGCTCTCCGACCCGTTTACCGTCGACGTGATGCGACGGGGCTCTCTGGCCGTGCTGATTCTGGTTGTGGCAGCGTGCTCGACTTCCGTCACGGAGCCAACCACGACCTCGCGCTCCTCGGCCACGACCACGACCACAACGACCAGCGTCCCGACTACGACCACGATGGCAACGACCACGACGACGAACCCCTATGCCCGGCCCGACTGGCTAGGGACCAGGCTTCTGCCGCTCCGCCCCGACGAGTTCGGCGTGGTCCAGCCAACACCTCCCGAGATGCAGGACCGGCAATTCGAGACGCTCGACTTTCTCCCTCCACCCTCCGACGAGGCGTTCCACTCGACCATCGGTCCGATTCCATCCGATGTCCTGGCTCGTTCCAGCTGGGTGCCGGAGTGTCCCGTCACCCTCGAAGAGCTCTCCTATCTGACGATGAGCCATTTCGGATTCGACGGCCGGTTTCACACGGGGGAGATGATCGTGAACGCCGCAGTAGCGGAACAGGTGGTGGAGATCTTCCGAAGACTGCACGAGGCCAGGTTCCCGATCGAGCAGATGAGGGTGATCACCAAGGAAGAGATAGATGCCCACCCGACCGGGGACTGGAACGACACCACGTCATTCGTGTGCCGCCCTGCCGTGGGCTCGACGTCGTGGTCTCAGCATGCATATGGCACCGGCATCGACATCAACCCGTTCCACAATCCCTATCTGAAAGGCGACCTGGTTCTACCGGAGCTGGCATCGGCCTATGTCGATCGGGAGGACGTGCGGGTCGGGATGATCGTGCCGGGTGATGTCGCCACGGAGTCCTTCGCCGAGATCGGCTGGGGGTGGGGAGGGCAGTGGAGCTCTCTCAAAGACTGGATGCATTTCTCGCTGAGCGGCAGCTAGGGGTTCAGTCGAGACAGAAGGTCTGCACCTGGGCGACCACCCCGCTGACTCCGCGTGCTTCGAATGCGAGAAGAGCGGCATGGGCGTCGGCCTCGTTCTCGAGGTAGACGCTCACCGTCGAGTTTCCGTCCGGTTGGCCCAACGCCTCGGGCGCACCATCGTCACAATCTGTCGCACCGGTTGTATATCCGGCCTCCTCGGCCGCCAGGATCGCATCGGCCAACACCGGGTCATCGGGCGTGTCAGACCCGGCGAGGACTACCACCCAGGTGTCGGCACCATGCTCGAGTGATGCGCGCTCCGGTGGAAACGCGGGGAGCGTCGTCGTCGGCAATGGCGC
>JARDZU010000238.1 GCA_029240695.1 Acidimicrobiia bacterium
CCTGTTGATGGGGCATGCACAGTTCATCGTCCAGGCGACGGCCACCATGTTCGTGGTGCCGATGACATTGCCCTTCTGGCCGTTGCTGACCTTGCAGACCGCTAGCCAGTTCGTCAGCCTGGCTGTGCCCAGCGCGGCGGGCAGAGCTGCCATGAACATGGCATTCCTCCGGAAATTCGGCGTTTCGGTGACAGAAGCGATCGCTCAGGGGGCGATCGACGGGTTCTCGGCGTTCCTGATCCAGATGGTGATCATGATCCTTGCCGTGGTGACGGGGGATGTCGACCTGAACCTGGACGTCGACACCTCCGACGTCCAGTGGCTCGCCATCCTTGGGGTGATAGTCCTGGTCGTGATCGGTGTTGTGGTGGCCATCATGAAGATCCCGAAGCTTCATGACAAAGTGGTGCCTGTCGTCAAATCGGCCTGGGCGGCCCTGCTGGTGGTGTTCAAGCAGCCCTCACGGGCATTGGGGCTCCTGGGGAGCAACTTCATCTATTGGAATGTGCTCGGGCTCACGCTGTGGTTGATACTCGAGGCAATCGGGGCAGACGTCGCCTACGGATCGGCTCTGTTCATCGCCGCGGGCTCGAATCTCCTGGTCGGGATCATGCCCGTCCCGGGTGGTGTCGGTGTGGCCGAGGCGACCATCACCGCACTCTTGGTTCTATTCGGGGTCGAGGAGTCGGTGGCCTTCGCGGCAACGATCGTCTTTCGCGTAGTCACCTTCTATCTGCCGGCCGTCGAAGGATTCTTCGGATCGCGGTGGCTGGAGAAGCACGGCTATATCTAAGTGTTGGGCTGTGGATTCTCGCCTTGAGTCTCAGGCTTTGGACAGCACATGAGCATCAGAACTTGGTGGGCCGCAACCCGTCCCATGCCCGGCACGCTGAGGAGGATGCGGTCGCCGGGCCAGACCGCCCTGAATGTAAGCGCCGAGGCTGTTGATCGATGGGGTTCGATCTTCTCCGTGGTCTGGAAGCAGTTCGCCCAGACTGGTCACGTCACCGAGGCGTGGCTCATCGGCCATGATGGTGTCGGGGGCTCGAACATCGGCGAATCGCCGAACCTCCTCCGACTAGCCGGTGACCATGAACTCGGACGAGCTTGTCATCGCGATATGCCTCAGTCGTGGGACATCATGTCGATGGCGACGGTGGCGGTGAGTATCAGGATCGCGTCCTGACCCGGCTCGATCTCGACCCCATAGGTGTCGCGGACCCTGAACCAGGCTTTCGACACTTCGGCAACCTTGTCTCCACCGTTCGAGATCTCGTACTCGTGGTCGACGAGGTTCCCCTGTGCTTCGAGCTCGACACCGTCCCCCGTTGAGATCGTGTAGCGCTCGCGGAGTGGTGTGATCATCGCCTTCTTTATCGTGGCCATGGTCGACCCATCCGGAGCCTCGACTTCCATGACCTCTCTCACTCGCACAGGGCGGTCCTGGATCTTGGCGACCTGGTTCCCCTGCGGATCCTCGAAAACCAATGTGCTCCGGACTCGCAGTGCCTTTCCGTTGACCTTGAAGGCCTTATCGCCGCCATCGGTCTCGATCCAGAAGTCGTCTCCTATGGAGACCAATTTCTGTCGCATCTGATAGCGCACCGCATCTCCTCGAGGACCGAATTCCTTACGGTCTTCCTGGCGCTCTTCTCTACGGTCCTGCCGTCTTCCTCGCAGACCCATGGGTCTCTCCTTTGCTTCTACCCCTAAGCCAACCTTCGGTCGGGACCGGGGGCAACACCCGCCTTGTGTGAAATACACCCTGACCACCCTGGACGAGTGGTCAACGCCATACCTTGGCGCCGCCGCGGCCACTGGTGAGGGCTCGAGGCAAAGCCGTTCCAAGGTCGGAAGCGGGTTCGAGTTGCTCCACAGGTTCTTCGGCGACACGGCTCCCGTACCGTCTTGCCAAGGGGCCTGCCGTGAGCCCGTGGGCGATGACGGAGAGGAAGACGGTCCACGTTGCTATCTCGATCAGCGTTTCTGAGGCGAGGTCGCTCTGCTCCAGTGTTTCGAAGGCAATCAAGGTGAAGACGACGGAGGCCAGGCCTCTTGGCCCGAACCAGCCCATGAACAACATGCTTGCCGGACGAAGTCCCGTGCCGATCATGGACACGGCGACCGGGAGCATTCGAACGAGCGTGAGACTCAACACTGCGTAGAGGATCGCTGTACCTGACACTCCGCCGGTCGGTTGTGGGGCGAGGAGGAGAGCGCCGAAGATGGCCCATACAAGGAACGAGACGAATAGGCCCAGATCTTCCGTGAATTCCACGGCCTCGGTGAGGACCCCTCCAGAGGCGGCCGAGAAGACGAGGCCGGCGCCGAAAGCGGCAACGAAGCCATTGCCTCCAATTGCCACCGCGCCCCCGTATGCCAGCAGAGCCAAGGCCAGGGCTGCGAGTCGGTCGGACAGAGGAGACGTCCACCCCCGCGTATGAGCGCTGGCGATGAGCCGGCCACCGACAGCGCCTGCCACCAGAGCGACAACTACGGCCAGTCCTAGCTCTTTCACCGACTCCGCGAACCAGTTTTCCGGCCCCACTCCCTCCTGTGCCACGACGAGAGCGAGAAATAGTGTCACCAATGGAGTAGCCATACCGTCGTTGAGCCCGCTTTCGACGTTGAGGGCGCGACGGATCCGTGCCGGGACTGACTCGTTGGTGAATACACCCAACCCCAGCGCCGCGTCGGTGGGGGCAAGGATGCTCGCTGCCAACGCGGCCGCGGCGAGACCGGCGGCGGGGAACAGCCATACACCGAGGCCCAGACCAGCGAGGACAGTAAGTGGGAATCCGATCAGAAGTAACCGGACCGGAAGCCCTCCATCTTCGCGCACCTGACCCCATCGGAGAGTGGAGGCGTCGGCGAAGAGAGGGAGGGCGAGAGTCAGCTCTGCGATGAGTTTGACCGTCTCGGGCTCGCCGACCGCCCCGAGCCACTCCGGATTGCCGAGACCGATGGCCAGCCCGGTCATCACGAAGACCATCGGCGCGGTGATCGACAGCCGATCGAGCCGCGCCGCCACCAGGGAGTAGCCAATGAAGACCGCCGCCAAGACGACCAGTGTGATCATTGGCGAACGCCAATCGGAAGGTAACGGTCGGCAGTGTGGAATAGAACCTTGGTCTCCTCGGTTGGCTCATGCTTGGCGAGTCCCGATCTGTATCCGGACATCAGAACTGGATGACCTGAAAGGCGTCGCGAAGTGTGAGCTCGCGGTTTGGGCCCCGCCAGCGGCGGACGTGCACCGGGCTTCAGAGTCGTCGGCTCGGCACCTCGAGCGAGCCGGCTAACGAGCATTCGTTCCCACACGCGCCAGATCAGAGATCGCTCTAACCACTTCAACTGACCGGCCATCAGCCAGTTCACCAACCTTCGCCGGGAGAATCCGATCGTCGGCTACTTCCGAGCCCGAGTCGTCACACAGAGGGTGTGAAATGCGCGGGAAAGGTGGATCAGGATTGCGAGAGTCGCGTGAACCGCATCGACACCCGGGCATCGCCACTGTGGGTCACTCTACGACTGGAGGTACCTCGCGTACGGTCGGACTCGAGTCCGAGCGGAAAACCGATTGAGTCGGCGCGGGAATGCAATCTGCGATCGAATCGCGACCAAATGAGAAACTGAGAACGATCCGAAAGGACGTGAGATGACGCGCGTAACGTCCCGGGCGATGTCCGATCAGGTCAGGATCCCCGCTGGCGAGTTCCTCATGGGCTCGGACCGTCATTACCGCGATGAGGGTCCGACTCGTCGGGTAACCATCGAAGGGTTCTCCATCGACACCACACCGGTGACCAACACCTCGTTCGCCGAGTTCGTCCACTACACGGGTCACGTCGCTGTCGCCGAGGTCGCCCCGAATGCCGAGGACTACCCGGGGGCGCAGCCGGAGGACCTGGTTCCCGGCTCGCTCGTTTTCACCATGACGCCCGGTCCGGTTCGCCTCGACGATTTCCGTCAATGGTGGTCGTGGATCCCCGGCGCCGACTGGAGACATCCCACGGGCCCAGACTCTGATCTCACCGGGCTGGAGAACCACCCAGTGCTCCATGTCGCCTACGAGGATGCCTTCTCATTTGCGGCCTGGGCGGGCAAGGAGCTTCCGACGGAGGCGGAGTTGGAGTTCGCTGCTCGCGGTAGTCTCGACGGCGCCGAGTTCACCTGGGGGGAGGGGGATCCGCAGGACACTCCCGAGCCCAAGGCCAACACCTGGCAAGGGCCATTCCCTCACCAGAACTCGGAGCTAGACGGTTGGACCCGGACCAGCCCCGTTGGTAGTTACGAGCCCAACGGCTACGGCCTCTTCGACATGGCGGGCAACGTCTGGGAGTGGACCTCCGATTGGTATCAGGACCGGTACCGGCGGTGCGCAGGCTCCCTTCTATCCAGCTTCACTCAGCCCATGGGGTCGCTTGGCTCGTACGCTTGGGCGATGTCGGATGATCTCAAGGGTCGCGTCGAGGCTTCCGGAGGAGAAGATCTGTCGGCCATAAGAACGCCCGAGGTCATAGACGCCAAGTCGTCACGTCGTTGGGTCGAGCGCCTCCCAACTTGGGCTAAGAAGCTGGTCACCATCGGGGCGCTTCCTGAGGACGGCGAAGACGAACGTCTTCAGAAGGCATCGCTCGTACTGACAGCAACCTTGATCACCGCAATGGCGGTCGTCTGGGTCGTGACGTACGCCTCGCTCGGGCTCTACCTCTCGGCGGCGATCCCTTTCACCTATCAACTACTAACGATCGTAAGCCTCGCCGCCCTCGCACGGTTCGGGCACTTCGAGGTCTTCAGGACCAGCCAGTTGGCACTGATTCTGATTCTTCCGATGTTTCTCCAATGGAGTCTCGGAGGTTTCGTCGGCTCGAGCGGAGTGCTCTTGTGGGCCCTGATCTCACCCCTCGGAGCGTTGGTTCTCTCACCGCGTCC
>JARDZU010000239.1 GCA_029240695.1 Acidimicrobiia bacterium
TCCTCGACGTAGGAAGCGATGCCATATCCACGGAGCAATCCGTTGTCGGCGGAGGCCTTCCTTCGTTCCTCGAATCCGGCGATATCGGCTGTCGTGAGCGCGGTCTCCAAAGCCGCCTGATAGTCGCCGCTGTCGTAGGTGACCTTGCGGCCATCGGAGGCGAGTATCTCGACCTCGTAGGGAAGGTCGCCGGCAGGGACGAAATTGCGCCTCCGCACCTCGGCGCGGTCGATCTCGAACTCGCGGGCAATGGCGTCCACCAAGCGTTCGAGGGCGAAAGCGGCATTGGGCCTGCCCGCTCCCCTGATTGCCCCTGTCGGAGTGGCATTGGTGAAGACCACGTCCACCGTGGCGTCCAGCGCAGCAATGGCATAGGGCCCGGACAGGAGACGCAGGGTGGTCATCGGCACCACGATCCCGTAGGGCACGTATGCCCCGCAGTCATGAGTGAGCCGCGCTCGCAGGCCCAGGATGCGCCCCGCGCCGTCGACTGCCGCTTCGACCAGCCCGCTCTGCCCGCGTTGTTGGTTGGTGGCGACGAAATGCTCTCTCCTTCGCTCGATCCATTTCACCGGTTGTCTCAGCTCGAGAGCGAGGGCGGCGATCACGTACTCCTCGGCATACACGGCCGCCTTGGGGCCGAACCCCCCTCCGACATCAGGAGCCACGACTCGCACCTCGTCGGGGGAGAGACCCAAGTACGCGGCGAGGTGAGCACGGACCGTATGTGGGGCTTGGCTCGAGGTCCAGACCGTGAGCCGCCGGTCGACGTCATCCCATGCGGCGAGCACCGCCCGCCCCTCCATGGAGGCGAGGGCGCCGCGATGCTGGTCCACCTCGATCGACACCACCCGTTCCGCTTCGTTGAAGGCGCCGTCGACGTCTCCAAAGCCGGCAGCGAGGGTGCTCACCAAGTTCGACTCGAAGCCGTGATGCGCTGGTGCCGCGTCGGCGTCGAGCGCCTGGCGGTGATCGATGACTACTGGCAGTGAGCTGTAATCGACCTGTACGGAATCGGCGCAATCGACCGCTGCGGCCATCGTCCCGGCCACTACTACTGCGATCGGCTCCCCGACGTAGCACACCTCATCTACAGCGAGGGGAGATGCCTGGATCGACTGAGCGATGAGCGGTGACGGGTACTGGTTTGGCATCGGCCGGTCGAGGCCGAGGCCGGAAGCCGTGTACATACGGCCTTCGCAATCTTCTCTTTCCATCGCGATCGAGTCGATGAAGGCGTGGGCCTCAACACTTCGCACGAACACGGCATGGACCATCCCGGCCATCGTGATGTCATCGACGTAGCGGCCCTGACCGGTGATCAACCTCGGGTCCTCTACCCGGCGGAGGGGGGACCCGATCACCGTTCCAACCCGCCCACGTCCTC
This sequence comes from Acidimicrobiia bacterium, assembly GCA_029240695.1. Lineage (GTDB taxonomy): Bacteria > Actinomycetota > Acidimicrobiia > Spongiisociales > ZC4RG35 > JARDZU01. The sequence goes on from JARDZU010000239.1 coordinate 1,388, forward strand.
CAGGTACCGGCACAATGCGGCAGCGTCGAAGTCGCCGAGACCCGCCTCGCTCGACGCCTCGTAAACGGGGACCGCGGCGTCGAGCAGAGGGGTCGGTGCGCCGACCGACCTCGCAAAGTCCCTGATCAAGGTGGAGTCCTTGAGGAGGATGTCCAAGCGGGCCGCCGCCGGATAGTCGTCAGCGACCATCATCGGCCCCCGGATCTCGAAGATCTTCGACGATCCGACGCCGTCCTCCATCACTTCTTGGACGAGGGCAGGGTCGAGCCCGGCGGCGATTCCAAGGGCGTGGGCCTCGGCGGCGGCCAGACCATGCACAGCCACGAGCAGGTTGGCGATGTATTTCATCTTGGAGCCGTTGCCGAACTCGCCCAGATAGTGCGTGGAGCGGCCGATTGCGTCGAAGACTGGCCGGGCCTTCTCGAAGCTCTCGCGGCTGCCTGAGGCGAAAACGACCAGCGTGGCGTCGGCGGCCTGGAGGCCCGTGCCCGACAGTGGCGTGTCTAGTAGGTCGACCCCTGCATCCGCCAGGACATCGCGGGCAGCGACCTTGTCCGCAAGCGGGAAGGTGCCCGTCTCGAGGCAAACCAAACCGTGCCGATCTTGCTCCGCGATCTCGGCCGCCACCAAAGCCAGGGCGGTGGTGGTGGGCAGGGAGAAGATCACCAGATCGGACAACGCCGCAATCTCATCGGCCGATGTCACCGGCTCGCCACCCATGTCGCCGAAAGCGGAGACCTTGGCCGGGTCGACGTCGAAGCCGAGCACTTCATGTTCGGCCGCGATCAGGTTCCGAGCCATGGCCGAGCCCATCACCCCGAGCCCGACGACTCCTATGGGCTCAGTCATCCTCGTGTCCTTGCAGGAACAGGGTCGACACGATGCCGTCGTGTCCGTCCACTGCCACGATTTGCTCACCGGGTGGGAGGCTCACCCCGCACACGGCAGGGACCTTCAGGGCGCGGGCGGACTCGAAGAGGTGGGCCGCCGAGCTTCCCGATTCCGTGACGAGGCCGGCGGCGTCCCAGAGCAAGGGGGCCAGATTGGGTATGGGCTGTGAGGCGACGATCACAGCGCGTGGCCGGTAGTTCGTACCGAACCCGTCGGGTGGGTATTTCCCTGTCGAGACACCGGCCCCGATGCCTGGGGAGGCCCCAACCCCCTGCCGCCGCGTTCCGGCACTGAGGACTACCGAGGCGACGAATGGTTCCCATCTGCCGATCCCGCGTCTGGAGCCGGGGTCATCGCGCTCTAATCGTTGCACCAGAGCCCAGAGCGATGCGGCGGGCTCGGGGTCGGGGGGCCGCAGATTCCCGACCACTTCCAGAGCAGGCAGAGGATCAGGCCCGAGCAGCGTGGTCATGCACGCTCGGGCTGAGGCCAATGCCTGTTCAGCGGGTAGCCCCCATACCTCGGAGGTCAGACTGTCACGCATCTGGAAGGCGAGGGCCATCGCATCGTGGGGAAGGTTGCCGGCATGTGGCTCGGCGGTGGGAAGGCCACCCAAGGCCCAGGGGAGGATGAGCTCGTCGCCCAGGCGGCTCCCCACTCTGACCACCACCCGGGCGATGGGCACGAGGTCAGGGTCAGCGGGGTAGGACAGAGTGCTCGGAGGCTGGATCGGAGCCTCGTCTTCGGCCAACTGCATCAGCCAGACCCGCTCGTCCAGCCCCCATTCGCAGCGGTTGGCGCCCAGTGCCGCACGCGCTTGGTGCAACGCGTCAGCGATCTCGTCGAGGGTGGCCACACCGAGAAGATCGACCAGCTCGTCGCCAATCCAATGTCCGCCCTCGTCACGTGTTGCCCCCATCCCCGGGCTCCAGCCTTGGAGGAGTGCGGCGGGTGAGCCCTTGACGCCGATCACCACGATCGATCCGTTCTTCTCGATCGTGGCCGTGCCGCCGGCTACCGGATCCAGGGCAGGCTGGATGAGGACCGCCATCGGGACCGACCCTGGGTCGACTCGTGCCGCGTGCTGACGCTCCAGGGCAGCGACGGAGAACGCCGAAGCCCAGCAACCAGTGACCGCCCGCGGCAAGTCCGTAGGGGACAGGTCGAGATACGAGGTGAAGGCTCCCGACCACTCCCCCGAAGATTCGATGATCGTCGAGGAACGGGCCACCAGAACGTCGCCGAGCCGTGCCCCGCGCTCGACCAGTTCATCAGCGAACGCGACCGGCGCCGCGGTCAACGCCAACCGGGCCCCGCCGGAGCCGCGGGTTGCCAGCATCTCGACCCCGAGCTGCATATGGGCGAGCGAGTCGAGGGTGTCGACCACGAGTCCGGGCAGGACCGGGAGCCCGGCTCTCCTGGCCATGGCGAGCCAGGCGGCTTTGGCCCCGACCCTGGCGGAGTCGAGGGCGGCCTCATGGTCGAGGTCGTGGATCAAACCCGGTCAGATGACCGAGATGATCTCGTGTGAGGCGTAGCTGGAGACCATCTCGATTCCCGTGTCAGTCACGTAGAGCATCTCCTCGAGACGCACGCCGTGATCATGGAGCTTTCCGTGTTGGGTCTCGAGGGCGAAAGTCATGCCTGGCTGGATCTCGACCGGGTGGTCGAGCGACCAGATGCGGGAGATGACCGGGGGGTCGTACTGGGCGAG
>JARDZU010000069.1 GCA_029240695.1 Acidimicrobiia bacterium
CGGCTCAGCTTGCTCACAGCGCTCGTCGGCGGGGTGTTCGGTTTCCTCCTCGCTTGGGCGGTATCCATGGGCGGTCTGGGGCGTTCGACCCGTTCCGGTTTGAGCACTTTCTCTGGTGTCGCCTCCAATTTCGCCGGCGTCCCGCTGGCTGCCGCTTTCGTCTTCACCCTGGGCCGCGTAGGCGTGATCACCTCACTGTTCGAGTGGATGGGCATCGAGCTCTACGACACGGGCTTCAGCTTGTACAGCTTCTGGGGGTTGGCACTTGTCTACCTCTATTTCCAGTTTCCCCTGATGGTCCTGATCATCCTCCCTGCGATCGACGGGCTGAAACAGGACTGGCGAGAAGCCGCTGAGAACCTTGGTGCCACCCCTCGTCAATACTGGCGCCGTGTGGCATTCCCGGTCCTGCTCCCATCGATTCTCGGAACCATGATCCTGCTGTTTGGCAACGCATTCGGTGCCCACGCCACGGCGTACGCCCTCACCGGCGGTTCGCTCCCGCTGGCCACCCTGCTCATCGGTCAGCAGATCTCCGGAGACGTCCTCAACAATCCGGGGCTCGGCTATGCCGTGGCGATGGGCATGGTGTTCATCATGGCGCTCTGCATCGTGATCTACTCGGTCCTTCAGCGCCGCTCGGAGAGGTGGCTGGGATGACCATTTCCACCACACCGCTCCCGGTCGGAATCGAGGCTGAAGCTCCGCCGACCCTGGCCAAGGCAAGCCGGTTCTGGGCGTGGGTGATCCTCATGATCGCTGGGCTCTACTTTCTCGTGCCGCTGGGGGCGACATTTTGGTGGTCGCTCAAGGCGACCGAGGGAACTCTCGGTTTCGAGGCATATCGCCGGCTCTTCGACGACGCCAATTTCTGGCCCTCGTTCACGGAGTCGGTGATCAACGCGATCGCGGCCATCTTCCTCAGCCTGCTCATCATCGTCCCCACCGCCTATTGGGTGACTCTGAAGCTGCCCAAGCTTCGCCCGGTGGTCGAGTTCATCACCCTTCTTCCCTTCGTGATCCCGGCCGTCGTGCTGGTCTTCTCCCTGCTCCGTCTCTACGGCCGGCCTCCGTTGCTGCTCACGGCCACGTACGACAGCTCTCGCGTGCTCCTCGTCTGTGCCTATGCGACCCTTTCATTCCCATATATGTTCCGCTCTGTGGACAACGGGCTCAGGGCCATGGATGTGCGCTCGCTCACCGAGGCCGCCCAGAGCCTGGGCGCGGGGTGGCCGACGATCCTCCGCAGGGTCATCTTCCCCAACCTCCGGGTTGCCGTGCTCTCCGGCGCCTTGCTGACTTTTGCCATAGTGATCGGGGAGCTCACCATCGCCCTCTTCTTGGCGCAACAGACGTTCGGGCCCTACATGGCCAACCTGACCCGGAGCAAGGTCTACGAACCGTCGGCGATGGCGATCGTCGCCTTTGCCATAACCTGGGCGGCGATGGGGATGATCGCGCTCATCTCCAGGTCGCGGGAGCGCCGATGAGTGGTTTTCTCAGCCTCCAGGGCGTGCGCAAGGAGTTCAACGGGGTGGTCGCCGTCGAGTCTTTCAACCTCGAGGTGGAGCCGGGAGAGTTCGTCAGCTTCCTTGGGCCATCGGGGTGTGGCAAGACGACCACACTGCGCATGGTGGCCGGCTTCGAGCCACCGACGTCGGGCACCATAAGGCTGGCCGGGGAGGACGTCACCTACACCAAGCCGAACGAGCGCAACATCGGCATGGTGTTCCAGTCATATGCGCTGTTCCCGAATATGACCGTTGCCGAGAACATCGCCTTCGGCCTGAGGGTCCGCAAAGAGGAGGGAGCCGCTCGGAGCGAGCGCGTGGCCGAGCTCCTCGACTTGATCCATCTCCCCGACAAGGCCAAGGCGTACCCGAATGAGCTGTCCGGGGGCCAGCAGCAAAGGGTTGCCCTGGCCCGTGCGTTGGCGATCCGTCCCCAGCTTCTCCTCCTCGACGAGCCGCTCTCCGCGCTCGACGCCAAGATCCGCGACGACCTCCGCGCCGAGATCCGACGCATTCAGCGTCAGCTCAACATCACCACCATCTATGTCACCCATGACCAGGAAGAGGCCCTGGCCCTCTCCGATCGCGTCGTGGTGATGAGCAAGGGCCGAATGGAGCAAGTCGGCGAACCTTTCGAGATCTACAACAATCCAGCCACGGGGTTCGTCGCCTCCTTCGTGGGCCAGCTGAACCGTCTGCCGGTAACGGTCGTCGATCCCGCCCTGGGTCGCCTTCGGGCTGGCCGCAGCGAGATCCGCACGACATCACTCATCGAGTCGCCGGAGGGCGCAGAGGTATCCCTGATGATGAGGCCCGAGGAGGTGACACTCGATGCCGAAGAGGACAACGTCCTCGAGGGCACGGTCGAATCCGTCACCTTCCTCGGCTCGATAGTGCGGGTGCAGGTAGCGGTCGACGGTGGCCGTCTCACCGCAGACCTCTTCAACGAGCGCCTGCTCGAGTTGCCGGTGGCCGGCGACGCCACTCAGGTCTCCTTCCCGTCCCACGCTTGCTGGGTGTTGGCCTGATCTGGCGTGCCACAGATCAGAGCCGGTGACGTGATATTCGATGTCGACGCCGTGGCATTCGACAAGGACGGGACCCTGATCGACCTGGATGCCGCGTGGGGTCCGGCAGCTCTCGCCTGGGTGACGACAGCAGCTTCCGGTGACCTGGCGCTCGAAGAGACGCTGGCCGCACGCCTCGGGTTGGATCTCGCCACCGGACACCTGGTGGGGGGCGGGCTGTTTGCTGTGGGTACGGTCGGGCAGTTGTACGAGACAACCCTCGGGGCTCTCTCTGACAACGGAGCCGGCAAGGCCGATGCCCGGGCGTTGTCCGACCGTGCTCGGGAGATGTCTGCACTGGCGGGGGAGAAAGGCAATCTCGTGGCCCTGGGGGATGTGACCGGGACGTTCCGATCGCTGCAGGAAGCAGGTTTGCGGCTGGCGATCGTCTCCAGCGACGACCGGAGTGCCATCGACTCGGCCATTGATGCCCTCTCCGTCGGCCCGCTGCTCGAGGCCGTGGTGGCGGGTGACGAAGGGCTGGACGCGAAGCCGGCACCGGCGGCGCTGATCGAAGCCGCCCGTCGCCTGAGGGTGGAACCCGCTCGCCTGCTCTACGTGGGCGACTCCTGGGTCGACGCTGAGGCAGGCCGTGCCGCCGGGGTGGCGGGCGTCGTGTTGGTTGGAGACCAGCCACCTGATACCTCGATCCTGGCGACTGTGGTGGTGCCCGGGATCGATTCCCTACACGTCGTCTGACCGGGAGCGGGCTCAGCCGATGGCGATCAGAGCGATGCCGGCTACGGCGGCGGTCACTGTCCCGATCTGAGATCTGGTTACCTCCTCGTGGAGGAGGAGCTTGGAGGCGATCACGGCTATCAGCACGGATGTCTCTCTCACTCCCGAGACCAACCCCACCGGGGCACTGAGGGCGGCGATCATGACCAGCAGGTAGGCGGTGCCGGTGGCGAAACCGCCGACTGCTGCCTTTCGCCAGTCGTCTCTAACCATGCCCAGCATCGAGCTAGGGCCACGCATCACCAGGACAACCGTTCCAAGGGCGATCGAAAGCAAGACGAACTCGGCGGCTATGACCGAGAGCGCAGATCCCTGTTCCCGTACCGCTGCAGCGTCGACCGCGGTGTAGAGAGAGATCAGTACACCGGTGACCAGGGCCAAAGCGAGCCCCGATCGATCCGCTCGCCTCCACGCCAGCCAGGTGAGGGCCGCGGTCACCGTGAGCACACCGATCCAACCGAGGGCGGAGATCTCGTCACCGAGGAAAGCGACTCCGGCGAGGGACACCAGGACCGGCGAAGTGCCCCGAGCGAGGGGGTAGACGAAGGAGAGGTCACCGACCCGATATGCGGCCGCCAGCGTCAGCACATAGGCCACCTGGACGACCGTCGAGATGAGGATCAGATCCCACACCGACCGGTCGGGGATGCCCGAGAACGCCAGCACCGGCAGGGCCAGGATGGCGGCCCCGGCCACCACGGTCCAAGCCGCCACCAACTGGTCGTCGCTGGACTTGACCAGGAGGTTCCAGACCGCGTGCATGAGCGCGGCGAGAAGGGCGAGGGCTAGGGCGAAAAGGCTCAAGGTGATTGACCCGCTGGAGCGAGGTCTCGGGCTGCGAACACTGTGACGATTTCAGCACCCCTCTACGGGGGTTTCGACATTCACCGGCCTGTAACCCGATTGTCCCAGGACGTTCTGGATGCCCTTCTAGGTTGTTGGTGCCCGCCGAAAGGAGCCGCTGTGGAAGTCTGGCGACGTTCGAAATGGGTCTTGCTGATGCTGCTGGCCCTGGTGCTTCTGGTTACCTCGATCCTTGGACCTTCAATCCGGGTCTGATCTTTCCGGACCGAGACTCAAGATCGGCCCACTCTTGCCGATGATCACTCGGGATGGTTTCCGTGATTGCCATCGGGTTGGGAATGCCGGCGTGGTCCGGGCCTGGAGAGGCCGACGAGACGCCCGGCTTGAAGGTGTTTGCCCTGCGCGGCGTCGTGGCGGCCGCCCTCACGACGATCCGAGAGCCGGTCGAGACTGTTGTCGAGCCACCCCGCACCAGTCGTGACCCGAGGTCGTCGGATCAGACGTTCCCGATGCCTTTTATCAGATAGGAACCGTCAGCGGCTCCACCTATCCCGAAGATCAGGGCAGGACGCTCTCAATCGCGGTGATCACCTCGGGAGCATCCGGCTCGGTCGTCGGGCGGAAGCGACGTACCTCGTCGGATGGGGAGACGAGGAACTTCTCGAAATTCCAGATGATCCGGCCCGCCTTGCCGGCGCTGTCGGGTGTCTTGGTCAACTCGGCATACAGAGGATGCTGTGACCGCCCGTTCACCCTCACCCGCGCGAACAAGGGAAAAGTGATTCCCCAGGTCCCCGAGCAGTATTCCTTGATGGCTGTCTCGTTGCTCAACTCCTGGAGGAACTGATTGCTGGGGAATCCCAGCACACTGAAACCCTGGTCCCGATAGGTGCGTTGGAGATCCTCGAGCTTTTCGTATTGAGGCGACAACCCACATCTCGAGGCGACATTGACGATCAACACGGCCTTGTCGGAGTACTCGCTCAGGGAAGTGTCGACCCCATCGATCGTTGTGATGGGAATGTCACGGATGCTCATTGGTCGGGCTGGCGGGATTTGAACCCACGACCCCTTGGCCCCCAGCCAAGTGCGCTACCAAACTGCGCCACAGCCCGTTTGCTGATTGGGGCCTCAGGATACCGGTTGGCTCACGGTTCGTTGCCCCCGTGGTCGGCGACCCGGGTGATCGGCTCCCAGGCGTGGCGACCAGAGCGGCGAAAGTGTGTTCACGTAGGCTGCCACACCGACTCGACCCTGGGGAGCCGATGAAGAGAATGTGGCGACGACGCATTGGACTGTCCTGGACGGTGATGACCATTTTGCTGTTTCAGCTGGTGTTCGTCTCGGGTGCTGCATGGGCAGATGCCTTCGAGCCCGGCGGCACATTCACCGACGAAGATGGGAGCGTCTTCGAGGGGGCAATCGAAGCCATCGCCGCCGATGGCATCACCTTCGGTTGCAACCCGCCGGCGAACTATCTCTTCTGCGTCGATGATCCGGTTACCCGCGGCCAGATGTCCGGCTTTCTCGTCAGAGCCCTGGTCTTGCCGCCGGCGACCACAGACTTCTTCACCGATGACAGCGGTTCTGTCTTCGAGGGAGCAGTCAACAGTCTGGCCGACGCCGGGATCACCCGTGGCTGCAATCCTCCTGAGAACACGATGTTCTGTCCGGACCGGACGTTGAACCGTGGCGAGATGGCCGTGTTCATGGCACGGGCGTTCCATCTGCCAGGGTCCTCGCTCGACCATTTCGACGATGACAACGGCAACGTTTACGAAGGAGCGATCAACTCGATGGCTGATGCGGGAATCACCCTCGGGTGCAATCCGCCCGCCAATACAAATTTCTGCCCGGGGAGTTCGATCACTCGCGGTCAGATGGCTGCGTTCCTGACCAGAGCACCCGAGCTGGGATTAACCCTGATGACGCCACCGCCTCCAACTCGGGTCCCGGTTCTGTCGATCATCAACGGCGAGACAATCAACGTTTCGCTCGACGGGATGAATCAACTGGTGCGGCTGATCGGCATCGAAACACCCGAAGTCGCCGATCCCTGCTTCGAGGAGGCCACCGAGGCGTTGTCGGCCGTGGTCGCCGATAGGACGGTGCGCATCGACACCGATGTATCAGACCGGGACTCCCTCGATCAACTCCTTCGCTTCGTGTTCCTAACGGACGGCACGTTCGTCAACGCCGAGATGGTCGAAGCAGGAAGGGCAACAGCAGCCAACGTTCCACCGGACTCAGAATTCGCTGGCCTCTTCGTCCTGCTCGAAGACCAGGCCCAAGCAGCCGAACGCGGAATGTGGGACACGGGGGGTTGCGACATTTTGCCTTGATGCGCAATGGGTGTGTGCCTCGATACCAGCTCGTGAGAATGGCCTCGAACGATGGTCAAGGACCACCTCTGACCTGCCGATTCGATATGTGCGATGCGCAGCAAGACAGCACGGGCCATCGGCGCGACGGCCGTATTGATCGGCATCGTCATCGCCGCCGTCGTCCAGTTGCGCCCCGAGGAGCAGACTCCGGCCGAGGTCGCGGCCCCTGCAGGCACGACCGCCCCTAGGGATGTCGAAACGAGCAAGGCCGAAGCCGGAACCTCATTCGTGTACAGAGTCGGCCTGCTCGCAGGGGTGAGCACGGCCAACTATTGGGAGTACGTCGGGGAGCAGCCCACGGCCTGGAATGCCTATGTCCTCGGCCCGACCAAGCCTGCTCTCTATGCAATCGACCCAGCTTCCAACGCGCTTACCCCCGAGGTTGCCCGGGAGGCACCTGTGCGCCCCACATCGGACGGACATGGATGGTGGGTGCGCGTCGACCTCGGCAACTCTTTGTCGTGGTCCGACGGGCAACCTGTGACGGCCGCAGATGTCGTCTACACATTCGAGACCGTGCGAAGGCTGGGGCTCGGTGGCGACTGGGCGGGATCTTATCCCGAGGAGATCGAGGAGATAGTGGCCGAATCTCCCATGGAGTTGAGGATCGAGTTCTCGGGGCGTCCCGGACTCGGGCTCTGGCCGCACGGTGTCGGTCTGGCACCGATCATGCCCGCCCACATCTGGGCCGAAAAGACCGATGGCATCGACACTGCCGCCGAGCTCTATGCGCTCGATCCCGGTGCCGATGTTTCCGGTGGCCCGCTCCAGATCGTGTCGATCACCGACAGCCGGATCGAGACTGTGGCCAATCCGGGGTATCCCGACCAGGGCATTCCGGATGTCATCTATTCCGTTTTCGCCGACGAAGCCGATGCGATCGCGGCAATGAAGACGGGTGCGATCGACACCGTGCTCGACCCGAATGGTCTCTCCGACGAAGGCGTCGCCGCCCTTTCCGGAACGCCGGGTGTCGCCATCGAGCGCAGCCCTGCCAATTCGGTGCGCTATCTCGGCTTCAACCTGACGCGGGACCCGATGTCGAAACCACAGTTCCGCCAGAGTCTCGCCCTGCTGCTGGATCGAGGTTGGGCCACCGAGACAGTCGTGCCGGATGCGACGGCGGCTTACACGACGCTGTCGTCCGCCAACGTGTCATGGTTCGACGAAGCCGAGGCGGCGTCGATCGCGGGTCCCTACGCGCGGGCCCTCGGAGCCCGGATGAGCGCAGCCGTTACCGGGCTGGAAGACGTGGGCTACTCATGGGAGACCCCGCCTGCAGTGGTCGACGGCACTTTGACAGCCGGCCTCGGTCTGACCATCGACGGCCAGCCTCCTGCTCCCCTCACCATCTTGACCCCGGGAGACGAGTACGACCCAGCGCGTCCTGACTACACGACCCGGATCGAGACCACTCTCGAGGCGCTCGGGTTCGACGTGAGACCTGTGATCACCGACTTCGACACTGTCGTCGACCTGGCGTTCACCATGGATCAGTCCGGCGCCCGCCAGTACGACATGTATGTCCTCGGGTGGACGCTGGGCAATCCCGCCCTCCCCGACTATCACCGATGGCTCTTCGCCGACGATGGGGCGGCCAACTCGACCGGGTACGCCAACGCCGACTTCGAAGCCAATCTCGCCCGCTTCGAGCGGGCGGCAGCGCCCGACGAGGCAAGGGACGCGTTGTGGGGCATGGAGCGCGCTGTCGCACGAGATCTGCCCTATTTGGTCCTCTATCACCCAAACCTCGTCGAGGGGTACCGGGCCGACCGCGTCCGGTTCGCGGAGCACGAGGTGCTCGGTGGGATACAGGGCCGTCTCGGTGGGCTCAGCGACCTGACCCCGGTCTCCTGACCCACGACAATTAGCCTCCCCGCCGTGACCGATACGGCAGCGAGCAACCGCATCCTGACCATTCCCAATCTGGTCTCTTTCGTCCGCTTGTTGGGAATACCCGTGTTCTGGTGGGCCCTGCTCGTCGAGGACAATGTGGCATTGGCCGCCTGGCTGATATTCATCATCGGATGGACTGATTGGATCGATGGCTATCTGGCCCGGCGCCTGGGTCAGGTGAGCGAGCTCGGCAAGATCCTCGATCCCGTGGCCGATCGACTGATGATCGCCTCGGCCGTGATCGGCGGTCTCATCGCCGACGTGTTGCCGGCGTGGTTCGGCTGGGGTTTGATCGCACGTGAGATCTTGGTAGGCGCTGTCGCCCTCAATCTCGCCGCACGTGGTGGGGGAACGGTAGAGGTGAGATTCGTGGGCAAGGCGGCCACCTTCGCCTTGTATGGGGCGGTACCCGCCTTCTACCTCGCCGCAGCTGGGGCGGCCGAATGGTTGCTGTGGCCGGTGGCTTGGATCCTGGGGATCATCGGGTTGGTGCTCTATTGGTACGTCGCCTTCCTGTATATCGGGGACAGTCGAGCGAAGCTCGCGGCGTTAAAGTCGTCGGCTGACCCCGAGGAGGCTTGATGGAGATTCCCGACGATCTGCTCTACACGGAAGAGCACGAGTGGATCCGCCAGGTGGGAGATTCCCTTGTGCGGATCGGGATCACCGACTACGCCCAGGACCAACTCGGTGACGTGGTCTACGTCGAGCTCCCGCCCATCGGGAAAGAAGTGGCCAAGGACGACGTCCTGGTCGAGGTGGAGAGCACCAAGTCGGTTGGCGAGGTCTACGCCCCGTTCGCCGGCACGGTCACCAACGTGAACGAGAACATCTCGCAGAGCCCCGAGCTCGTCAACCAGAGCCCCTATGAGGATGGCTGGCTGATACTGATGAGTGTCGACGGCGAGATGCCCACCGATCGACTGCTCGACGCCGCCCGTTACCGGAACCTGACGGAGTAAATCGCTCGCCGGGCGAATAGCCGGCAAATCCCTATCATCTCCTCCGTGACCGACGAGCGCGTCCCCGAGGAGGAGCAGCCCGAACCTCGACTAGAGGTTGACGGTGATCCCACCGTGGTGTACGTCCCTATCCAGGATCGGGCCGACCACCCGATGACGAGGGAGGAGGCGTCCAGCCTCGACGGAGTGACGGGTTATGCCCTGATCGTGGAGAAAGGGCCCAAGACCGGGATGACCTACCTGCTCCACGAGGGAAATACGACCGTGGGACGCCACCCGGAGAGTGACATCTTCCTCAATGACGTGACCGTGTCGCGTCAGCACTGTCGGTTCGTCGCCGATGACGACGGTCTCGTGGTCGAGGACAGCGGGTCGACCAACGGGACTTATGTGAATGATGCTCGGGTCGACCAGGCAACATTGAAGGCCGGTGACGAAGTCCTTGTGGGAAGGTTCCATTTCGTTGTCGCCCACGGCGATGACCAATAGCCAGTCACTGAGCATCGGAGAGGTGATCAACCTCCTTCGTGACGACTTTCCCGATGTGTCCGTGTCGAAGATCCGGTTCCTCGAGTCACAAGGGCTCATCGATCCCGGGCGCTCAGACAGCGGGTACCGCCAGTTCGATCAGGAGGACCTGGCGAGGCTTCGATTCATCCTGCAGCAACAACGCGACCACTTTCTCCCACTGAAGGTCATCAAGTCGAAGCTCACCCTGTGGGAGCGCGGAGAAGACCTCGCCTCACGGACCGCGGTGCCGGCGCCAAGCCTGGAGTCGAAGGGCGAACCGCTCAGTCGAGACGACTTGCTCCGCAGATCGGGTCTCTCCCCGACTGAGCTCGACGATCTCGTCCAGGTCGGCGTCTTGCGGCCGATCGGTGATGTGGGGGTATTCGCTCCGGAAGCAGGTATCGTCGCCACGGAGGCGAAGCGGCTCATGGACCAAGGTCTGGAAGCCAGGCACCTCCGCGCCGTGCGCCTGTCTGTCGACAGGGAGGCAGAACTACTTCGTCAGCTCGCCGCCCCGCTGCTCCGGGCCAACAACCCCGAGGCCAGGGCGAGGGCTATGGACCTCCTCGAGCTGAGTGGGGGGTCGGTCCAGGCAATGCATCGCGCCATGCTCGAGGTCGAGCTAAAGCAACAAGTCACTACATGAACAAATCTCTTCGGGTAGTTGGGGTGCTAGCCCTCGTCTTGTTCGCCTTCGCCGCGCCCGTGTCGGCGGCCCCGTTCACCTACCCGGCCCCAGTGCACGAGACATTCCCTGCACCTGAGGCGCCCGACGTGACGGCCGCGTCCTGGATTCTCTACGACGAATCGACCGACACCGTCATCGCCGAGCTCAACGCCGACGAGGAGCGGGCGATGGCGTCGGTGACGAAGATCATGACCGGGCTGCTCACGGTCGAGAACACGTTCCCTGCGGAGACAGTGACGATCTCGGAGCGCGCCGCCAATACCGGTGAGAAGGAGATCGAATTGGTGGCGGGGGAGACCGTCTCGATGGACGCCTTGTTCAAGGCGCTGATGATCCACTCCGCCAATGACGCCGCCACGGCCATCGCCGAGCACATATCCGGGTCGGTCGAGGAGTTCGTGGCCCTGATGAATCAGCGAGCTGCTGAGCTCGGCCTCGCCAACACGTCATTCGCAAATCCACACGGCCTGGATGCTTCCGACCACTACACGAGTGCGCGGGACCTGCTCCACATGGCCCAGGTGGCGATGGAGAATCCCCGGTTCGCCGAAGTGGTGAAGGCCAAGAAACTGGTCTTCCCTCCAGCGCCTGACGGCACCCCCCGCACCGGCAGTTCGACGAATCTGATGCTCGAGTCGTACGAAGGCTCTCTCGGTGTCAAGACCGGGTTCACCGCACAGGCCCTGCTCACCTATGTGGCGGCGGCAGAGCGGGAAGGCCGTCGTCTCTATGCAGTGCTCCTCGGGTCAGACGGGGATCGGGCGCATTTTGCGGACGCCACAGAGCTCTTCGACTACGGGTTCAAGGAGCTCGGCTTCTTCGGGGACGCGTCGACCGGCTCTCCCTATGTCGCCCTCAAGGGTCGACAGATTCCCGACCCTTTGGTGTCGTTGGGAAACATGGAGACCTACCTCCACCTGGCCGGGCAGGGGCTGATGTTGGATAGCCCGAGCCCACTCCGAGCCTTACCGGAGCCCGCCCCGCCGCCCATCGTGGAGGTGACGCGGAATCCCGATCCAGCACCGAAGACCGTGATGGAGACGATGAGGTTCTGGCTGGATCTCGCTCTCGGTGTGGAATGACCGCCTTCGATCACGCGGTCGAGGTCGTGACGGAGGAGGACATCGAGTCCCGGGTTGCCGAGCTCGGCCGGGCCATTTCGGAGGACTATGCCGAACGGGAACCGCTGTTCACGGTGGTGATGACCGGCTCGATCCCGTTCGCGGCCGATTTGGTCCGTTCGGTGGACCTGCGATCCGAGGTCGACTTCCTCGGCCTCAACCGGTTCGGGGAGAGCGGGCGGATCGGGATAGCCATGGACCTGTCCTCGCCGGTGCTCGATCGGGACGTCATCCTGGTCGAGGACATCACCGACACCGGTCTCACACTCTCCGTGTTGCGCCGGATGATGATGGACCGGGGCGCGCGCAGCGTCGCTACGGCATCGCTCATCGACAAGAAGGTGCGCCGGGTCACCGAGGTCCCCATCGAATACCGGGGGTTCGAGGTGGGGGATGAGTATCTGGTTGGCTACGGGATGGACTGGCAGGGCCTCTACCGGAACCTTCGTTCGATCTGGGCGGTGCTCGACATGGAGGCATTCGTCAACGACCCCGCCGTGCTGGCCAGATCGCTGATGATGGCCCCCTGAGGGCCAAGACCCGTCCGGTGATAACCTCGGACAGCAATGCCGGGTGAAAAAGAAGCCCTCATCGCAATGGAAGTGGTGGGCGTGCGGGTGGAGCTTCCATCCAATCAGCCGATCGTGCTCCTCAGGGAGTCCGACGGGTCCCGCTATCTCCCCATCTGGATCGGGGGCTCGGAGGCCACCGCCATCGCCACTGCCCTCGAGGGCGTCGTCCCGCCCCGACCGCTCACCCACGACCTGATGCGCTCGGTCATCGATGCTCTGGGAGCCCTGGCTGTGCGGGTGGTCATCACCGAGATGCGGGACTCGGTGTTCTACGCAGACCTCTCACTCGATATCTCGGGACGGGAGGTACACGTGTCGTCACGGCCCTCGGACGCCATCGCCCTGGCCGTGCGCACCGGAACACCTGTCTTCGCCTTCTCCGCCGTGCTCGACGACGCCGGCGTGGTCTTCGAGGAGGAAGAGGAGAACGAAGAAGAAGAAGTCGCCAAGTTCAGGGAGTTCCTCGAGGAGGCCACTATCGAAGACTTCCTCGGGGGCGGCGGGGAAGCGTCCGACTGATCTCTTTCCCCAGGTTTATCCACAGATTGCGTTGACACGGGTCCCTCGACAGGGGTAGCTTGCTCACAACGGCGGAGTTACACGGTTGTAACCCGGAGGACTCATATGACCCAAGAGCGGGAACTGGGCTACCGCGCCCCCCAAGTTTGCAAGCTGGTCGGCATCACCTACCGGCAGCTGGACTATTGGGCGCGCACCAACCTGATACGCCCGTCGCTCCAGCAAGCAACCGGTTCAGGCTCGCAGAGGCTCTATTCTTTCTCCGACGTGGTCCAACTCAAGGTGATCAAGAGGCTCCTCGACGCCGGGATGAGTCTCAAGAAGATCCGCTCGGCCGTCAC
>JARDZU010000070.1 GCA_029240695.1 Acidimicrobiia bacterium
TCGGCACGGTGACCACCATCGGGTCGGTTCCGTCGACCGTCATACCCAAACGGGTCAAAATGCCGCTCACCTGATCGGTTGTGAACCCCGGCCCGAGCAAACGCTCGACATCAGCGAGCGTCAGATCGACCTGGACCGGCTGCGTTTCAAGAGCGATCTCATCGATCACTTCCTCGAGCACGCCTCCACCGCCGAGCTCTACCACCATCGCCGCCGCCCGTGCATTGGCCTCGTCGGTGAGATTGGGGTCCACCCCGCGCTCGAATCGGGTCGATGCTTCCGACATCAACCCGTGACGACGCGACATGTACATGATCGTGGGCGGGTCCCAGGAGGCCGCCTCCATGAGGACGTTCACGGTTGACCCCGAGACTTCCGAGCGAGCCCCACCCATCGTGCCCGACATCGAAGTCGGCCCATCTGCGTCGTAGATGATCAGGTCATCAGCACTCAATTTGCGCTGTTCGCCGTCGAGAGTCTCCAGGGTCTGGCCGGCGTCAGCTCGTTTGACCGTCAACCGATTGCCGGAGATGGTGTCGGCATCGAAAGCGTGGAGAGGATGACCGAGTTCCACCATCACATAGTTGGTCACGTCGACGATGTTGGAGATCGCCCGCATGCCGGCCTTCCGGAGTCGATGACGCACCCACAGCGGGGAGCTGCCCACCTCGACCCCGAGGATCTCTCGGGCCGTGAACCGTCGGCAGCCAGCGGGATCCTCGATGGCGACGCTGATCGTGGGCGACCCGGACACGGTCTCGAGAGGTCGGTCGGGGATCCGGTAATCGATCTCGTAGTGAGCCGCCAGGTCCCGAGCGATCCCGACGAGGGACATCGCATCGGGTCGGTTGTTGGTGATTGCCAGATCGAAGACCACATCCGGCAATTCGACGAGGTCGGCAAAGGAAGATCCGGGGGCGGGCTCACCATCCAGTACGAGGATCCCGGTGTGGTCATCACCCAGACCGAGCTCACTCTCGGAGCAAATCATGCCGTTGGAGTCGACTCCTCGGATGCTTCGTCGACCGATCTCGAAGTCACCGGGGAGCACCGCCCCGGGCCGGGCCACAGCCACATAGGCGCCTTCGGAGAAGTTCCAGGCACCGCAAATGATCTGCTCGGCGCCAGACCCGGTGTCCACCTGGCACACCCTCACTTTGTCGGCCGCGGGGTGCGCTGTGATCTCTTCGACCCTCCCCACGACGACATCGGTCCACCCGATCGCGAGGACCTCGAAGCTCTCCACTTCGTGTCCGAGCATGGTGAGGACATCCGACAGCTCGGTGGGATCGGTCGTCGGCAGCTCGATGAACTCCGCAAGCCAGTGAAGGGGGACCTTCATCGGAACTGGCTCAGGAAACGGAGGTCGTTGTCGACAAAGTGACGGATGTCGTTGATGCCGTGGCGAACCATGGCCATCCGTTCCACGCCCATCCCGAAGGCGAACCCGGAGACCTGAGAGGGGTCGTAGCCGACGGCGAGTAGGACGTTCGGATCGACCATGCCGCATCCCAGCATCTCCAGCCAACCCGCTCCGCCACATACCCGGCATCCGGGCTCGCCACCGTCGCAGGCGAAGCAGGAGACGGAGAGGTCTGCGGAGGGCTCGGTGAACGGGAAGAAATCGGGCCGGAGCCTCACCGAGGTGCTCGGGCCGAAGAACTCCCTGGAGAAATGGGCCAGAGTCCCCTTCAGGTCAGAGAACTGGATCGATTCGTCGACGGCCAACCCTTCGATCTGATGAAAGACCGGAAGATGCGTGGCATCGGTGGTCTCCTGGCGATAGACCTTCCCTGGCACGACGACATAGACCGGAGGCTCGTGAGTTTCCATCCACCGCGCCTGGACCGGGGAGGTCTGGGTCCGGAGGAGGACCTCATCGGCCGGGTCCCCGTAGTCGAGGTAGAGAGTGTCCGACTCGAGGCGGGCAGGATGAGTCGGCGGCGTGTTGAGGGCGTCGAAGTTGTACCACCCGAGCTCCGCTTCGGGCCCGTCCGCCACCACGTAGCCGAGGCCGTTGAAGATGTCCACGATCTCGTCGATGGTTTGCTGGAGCAGATGCTGCGATCCCTGCGGGAACGAGTGGCTGGCCAGTGTGACGTCGATTCGATCCTCGGTGAGCCTCCTCGCCTCGTCATCGATCTCCAGCTCGATCCTCCGTGCGAAAAGCAACGCCTGGACACTCCTGGTGACTTCGTTCAGCTTCTCTCCGACCAGGGGCCTATCGGCCGGGTCCAAGGACCCCATCGATCTCCTCACGTCCCCTAGAGGAGAGCCCTTGCCCAGGAGGTCGCTCTCGACGCGGTCCAGTTCCTCGAGGGTCGCTGCGCCGCCTATCGCAGTCGGAGCCTCGGCCAGCACACTGTCGAGCACCGATCCGGCATCCATGTCGGCGGCAGGTTAGAAGGCTCGCTTGCGCTCGCCGTACTCCGTAACCGGTATCTGTTTTCTGGATAGCTCGTACATCACAATTCCGGCGGCCATGGCAGCGTTCAGGCTCTCCATTCCGCCAGGCATCGGGATGGTGACCTTGTGGGCGGACTGATCGACCACGTCCGGCGGCAGACCCGGCGCTTCCTCGCCGACCAGTAGCGCATAGCGCCCGGTGGGTAGGTCGGCAGGTCTCGCCCCTCCACTGACCACCGTGGCGACAGTGGCCAAGCCCATGTCTTCCAGGGTCTGGAGGGACTCGACCGGCGTGGTATTGAGACGAAAATGCCCTCCGGCTCCTGCCCTCAGGACCTTGGGCGCCCACGGATCGGCCGTGCCCTCGGTGTACCCGAAGTCCCAGTCAAAGGCAGCCGCGGTCCGGATCATGGTCCCGACGTTCCCGGGGTCGCTCAGTCCCCATGCCACGATCATGTTTCGACCGGTTGGCGGGATGGACGGTGGGATCGGAATGATGGCCGCCGGCCCCCTCGGCGTCCTGGTGCCGGTGACCCGGCCCAAGGCGGCTGATTCGACCAGGATCAACTCGAAGCCATGGTCCGTGGCCTGCTCCGAAGTGACTGCATCGTCGGGTAGGGCGAACACCACGTCGGGTGCGATGCCCGCAGCCAACGCTTCGGCCAGGAGGCTTGGGCCTTCGAGAATGGTCCTCCCGGCGGCCCGTCTGTCCCGAGCGCGATGAAGCCGGGCCGCTTCCACCACCCGTGGGTTGCGATGGCTGCGGACCGGCTCCACTGGCAGGCGGCGTCGAGGTCAGCCCTTGCGGGAAGCCTCTACCAATTGTGAGAAGGCGCTCGGGTCATTGACAGCCATCTCGGCCAGCATCTTGCGATCGACCTCGATCTCGGCGGCTTTCAGCCCGGCGATCAATTGCGAGTACGTGGTGCCGTTCTGCCGGGCCGCGGCGTTGATCCGGGCGATCCAGAGACGCCTGAACTCACCCTTGCGGGCACGCCGGTCTCGATAGGCGTCCTGCATCGCATGCATGACCTGCTCGTTTGCGGTCTTGTATCGGCGACTGCGGGCGCCTTTGTATCCCTTGGCCCGATCGAGGACCTTCTTGTGTGACTTCTTGGCGTGTACCGCCCGTTTCACACGTGCCATGGCTGAACCTCCTGAGTCCTCAACGACCGAGCATCTTCTTGGCGACCTTGGCGTCGCCGGGGGCGAGCTGGACCTCGCCGGTGCGACGGCGATAGGTGCTCTTCCCCTTGGCCAGACGCAGGTGACCGCGCCCTGACTGGCCTCTCATGTACTTGCCAGAGCCTGTGACCTTGATCCGCTTCTTGGCGCCGCTGTGTGTCTTCATCTTCGGCACGGCTACCTCCTGTTCGTCTTACTGCTCGTCTTCGGCCGTCTCAACGGAGGCCTTCGTCTTCCGGGAGGGAGCAAGGACCATGGTCATGCTCCGACCTTCGAGTTTGGCGGTCTGCTCCGTGACCGCGACGTCGCTCAATTCTTCCGCCAGCCGGTCGAGCAACTCCTTGCCGAACGCGGGACGCTCCTGCTCACGCCCGCGGAAGCGGACTGTGACCTTCACCTTGTCCCCTTCCTCGAGGAACTCCTGGGCCTTGCGGCGGGTGATGTCGAAGTCGTGCTCTCCGATCCGCACCTTCATTCGAAGTTCCTTGATGGTGGTTCGGGTCTGCTTCTTCCGTGCCTCGCGCGCCTTGACCGACTGCTCGTACTTGTACTTGCCATAGTCCATCAGCCGGCACACCGGCGGCTTGGCATTGGGCGCCACTTCTACGAGATCGAGATCGAGCTGCTCTGCCAGCCACAAGGCCTCGTTCAGCTTCTTGATCCCGATTTGTGCCCCATCGGGGGCGATGACCAAGACTTCCTTGGCCCTTATGGCGCCATTCACACGGAGCTCGTTGATGCTCATACCTCCTGTTGATGTTCGG
This sequence comes from Acidimicrobiia bacterium, assembly GCA_029240695.1. GTDB lineage: Bacteria > Actinomycetota > Acidimicrobiia > Spongiisociales > ZC4RG35 > JARDZU01. The sequence continues at coordinate 4,356 of JARDZU010000070.1, forward strand.
TTTGCTCGGAAAAGAAAAAAGCAACAGGCGAAAGACCTGCTGCCATGACCTCGAACCGGTCCCCGGTGGGATTATCGGTCTGGTGATCGGACCACGGCTCGCCTTTGCTGAGATCTGTCGGAATCCGTCCTATAGGGATCCTGGCGGCGGCCGGGTGGGGAAGCAGCGCTTCCGCTCTTGCCATCGGTTGTGGCGTTGAGGTTACCAGTGGGATAGTCGGAATCGGTAGTCGCACGTCAGCCAGCATCTAGGCCCCGCATCGCCACCGCGGTCGATATCGCAGCCTCGGCCGCCTCATACCCCTTGTTGGACGGTCCCTCGACCGCACGCTCCACGGCATGAGCGAACTCGTTCACCGCGAGGATGGCATTTGTCACCGGGATGCCGGTGTCGAGGGCGACCCGGGCGATCCCGGCTGTCGACTCGCGGACCACGATCTCGTAGTGGTCGGTATCGCCCCGAACGATGGCGCCGATGGCCACCACGGCATCGCAACCAGCGTCGGCGAGACCTAGGGCGGCAACGGGCAGCTCAAGCGCCCCGGGAACCCTGACGACGGTCACCTCGGCGCCGAGCGCCTCGAGGCGGGTCACTGCTCCATCGAGGAGGCGGTCCGTCACAGATCGGTTCCAGGTGGCAACGGCGACGCCCACGTGCAGGCCGGCCCCGTCCAGATCTCCTTCGATGCTTCGGATCATGCCCCTTGGCCCAGGTCCATTTGATGTCCCAGGCGGGTTGCCTTGGCCCGCAAATAGTCCCGGTTCTCGTCGTTGGCGTCGACGAATAGGGGAACCTGCTCGATGATCGAAAGCCCGTAGCCTTCGATCCCGGCTCGTTTGGTGGGGTTGTTCGTCATGATCCGCATCGAGCGCACCCCGAGGTCGTACAAGATTTGGGCACCGACCCCGTAGTCCCGGGCATCGACGGGCAGCCCCAGATTCACGTTGGCATCCACGGTGTCGTACCCCTCGTCCTGGAGCTTGTATGCCGCCAGCTTGTGCAACAACCCGATGCCCCGGCCTTCATGGCCCCGGATGTAGAGGACGACACCGCGCCCCTCCTCGGCAACCCTCGCCATCGCCTGGTCCAGCTGGTCACCACAGTCACATCGCAGGCTGCCGAAAACGTCGCCGGTCAGGCACTCGGAATGGACTCTGGTGAGCACAGACTCCCCGTCGCCCAGGGCACCCATGACCAGGGCTATGTGCTGACGGTCGTCGACGAGCGAGCGATAGCCGACAGCCGTGAAGGTGCCGTGATCGGTGGGGATACGGGCCTCGACGACACGTTCGACGAGTTTCTCCTCACGACGCCGAAAGGCGATGAGATCAGCGATCGTCCCGATGAGCAAGCCATGTTCCTCGGCAAACCGCTCCAACTCGGGGAGCCGCGCTACCGACCCATCATCGTTCATCACCTCCGCAAGCACACCTGCCGGGTAATGCCCCGACAACCGGGCCAGATCCACAGCGGCCTCGGTGTGCCCAGCCCTCTTCAGAACACCACCTGGCTCGTAGCGCAGCGGGTACATGTGTCCAGGACGAGCGAGATCATGGGGCTGTGTCTCGGGGTCGACCACAGCTCTGATCGTCTTCCAACGATCGGAGGCCGAGATGCCGGTGGTGGTCCCGTCCCTGGCATCTATAGAGACCGTGAATGCGGTGCGCCGCACATCCGTGTTGCGGGCGACCATCATCGGCAGGTCGAGCTCGTCGAGTCTCTCACCGACGACCGGCAGGCAGATGATCCCGCTCGTGTGCCGCAGCATGAAACCCACCTGCTGAGGGGTGGCGGTCTCGGCGGCGAGAATCAAGTCGCCCTCGTTCTCGCGATCTTCGTCGTCGACCATGATCACCATCTCGCCGTTTCCGATGGCCGAGATGACGTCTTCGATGGCGGCAAAGGTCATGATCCGGCTTTCAGCAGCTTCTCGACATACTTCGCGACCAAATCGACCTCAAGGTTGACCTTCTCCCCAACCGCACGCAAACCAAGTGTGGTCACTTGGAGCGAGTGGGGTATCAGCGCGATCTCGACTTCGTCTCCCTTCACTGCAGCCACGGTCAAGCTGACTCCGTCTACGGTGATCGAGCCTTTCTCGATCACATAGCGGCTCAAGGCGTCGGGAATCCGGAGGTGCAGCCGCCGGCCGGATCCTTCGGGCTCGACCGCAGAGATCGTCCCCACGCCGTCGACATGACCCTGCACGATGTGCCCGTCGAACCTCCCGTTCGCCGCCATCGGGCGCTCGAGGTTGACCGGGTCGCCAGGTTGCAGCTCGGCAAGGGTCGAGCGGCTCAGGGTCTCCTTGACGACGTCGACTGCAACATGCCCCGGTCCAGTCTCCACGCCAGTGAGGCACACACCATTGACCGAGATCGAACCACCCAGTTCGATCTCCGGAAGGGTCCCGGTGTCCAGCACGAGTCGCATTCCGCCGTTGGCGCTCTCCACAGAGACCACTGACCCCCGCTGCTCGACTATTCCGGTGAACATCTACTCGAACTCGATTCTGATATCAGGCCCAACCATCCGAACGTCGTTGATATTCACACCGCTTGATTGTGCCATGGTCGCGAAATCTCCCTCTATCGGAGCCATGCCACGCCCACCGGCCATTCGTGGCCCAACATAGATCACGCCCCTGCTCACCACCCCGGCCCTCCACCACGCCCCTGTCAACTGAGGGCCGCCTTCCAGGAGGACGTCGAGCAGTCCTCGGTCGGCCAACGCCTGCGCCGACTTCACGGGATCGGGCCACTCATCATCGCCGCCGACCACCACGACCTCGCCGGACGGGACGCCGAGCGGTCGCGCGCTTATCACGAGAGGCGATCTCTCCCAGATCCTCCTGTCGATGGGGAGGGACTGGCGTCCGGCCACCACGACCGGGACAGGCTGTGTTTCGACGCCTTCGACGCGGGCGGTGAGCAAGGGGTCGTCGGCGCGGAAGGTGCCGGCACCGACGACCACGGCGTCCGTGCTCGCCCGGAGACGGTGCGCATCTTGTCTTGCCTCTTCGGAGGTGATCCATTGCGACGACCCGTCGGTGGCGGCAACGGAGCCATCCAGGGTCATGGCCACTTTCAAGGTGACCAGGGGCAGCCCTGTGCGCCGGTGGTGGAAGTACGCAGGGTCGACAGACTCCGCTTCCTGTGCCAACACCCCGGTCTCCACCTCGACACCAGCCGCTTTCAGCCAGGCCACCCCGGCGCCCGACACGCGTTGGTCCGGGTCGATCGCCCCGATCACTACCTTGCGAACCCCGGCTTCCACCACGGTTCCTGCGCAGGGCGGCGTCTCCCCCTGATGGCTGCACGGCTCGAGTGTCACAAAGAGGGTGGATCCCCGCGCCTGGTCCCGCGCTTCGGTGAGGGCGACCACCTCTGCGTGGGGCCGGCCGACGCCGTGATGTGCCCCTTCACCCACCACCTGGCCGGATTCGTCCACGATGACGGCACCAACCCGCGGGTTGGGATGAGTTCTGTGCGGTGCGGCGAGCTCGATTGCTCGTCGCATGTGGCGGGCATCGCCCACTCAGCGGCCCGCCACTAAGTCGCGCGTCGATCGATGCGGTAGGTGGAGCCCTGCTGCTTCTTGGCGAATTCCTTCATTTCCACCGCAATCGCCGACGCCTCCCACTGTGTGGAGATCTCGCGCACGTCGGTGGACGCTACACCCAGGGAGAGAGATACCACAGGGAAGGCAAACCGCTCCCCGCGCCGGTCGATGACCTCGATGTAGCCGCGGAGGGCATCGGCGGTGTCATAGAGGTCGAGGATCCCGTCGTCGAAGCGCTCGATGACCTCCTTGCAAAAGGACTCCGACACCTCGGGGGGAATGATCGCAACGAAATCGTCGCCGCCGATGTGACCGACGAACGCGTTGGCGATGCCCAGGCTGTCGGAGGCGTCGTTGAAGCACTTGGCGCAGAAACGGATCACCTCATCGCCCCGCATGAACCCGTAGTGGTCATTGAACGCCTTGAAATTGTCGAGGTCGCCGTGAACGAGGGCAAAGTCCCTCCCGGAGGAGATCCTCTCTTCGACCTCCCCGGTGATCTTGAAGTTCCCGGGTAGACCTGTGAGTGGGGACAGATCGCGGGCCGCCTGCGTTCTGCGGACCACTGCCCGGACCCGAGCGACGAGCTCATTGATGTCGAACGGCTTGGTGATGTAGTCGTCAGCGCCCAACTCGAGGCCGCGCACACGATCTTCGGGGAGGCCGCGGGCCGTCAGGAGGATGATCGGGATGTTCCCTGTGGAAGCTTGGCTGCGCAGCCGGTGCAGGGCGGTGAGCCCATCCATGCGGGGCATCATGATGTCGAGGACGATCACGTGTGGGGGGTTGGCGGTCGCCTTCTGTAGGGCATCTTCGCCATCGACAGCGGTCTCTACCTCGAAGCCTTCCAGCTCGAAGTTGACCTGGACCACGGCGAGTATGTCCGGATCGTCGTCAGCGATGAGGACTCGTTCACTCATTTACCTTGTAATGCCCTTCTCAACTCGGCAGCAGCCGTCGGCGGATCATCCGCCCCGAAAATGGTCGTCCCGGCCACGAGCACATTTGCCCCTGCCGAGACAGCCTGACGAGCGGTCTCGAGGGTGATTCCACCGTCTATCTGAATATCGGCGCCCAATCCCCGCTTCTCAACCCATTCTCTCGCCTCTTCCACCTTGGCGAGCACCTCCGGCATGAAGCTCTGGCCGCCGAAGCCGGGCTCTACCGACATGAACAGGACCACATCGGCCAACTCCATGAAGGGCCGCAAGGCGGCGAAGGGTGTTGCCGGGTTGCACACCAGGCCAAAACCCAAGTCGTTCTCACGAGCCAACTTCGCCGCGTCGGTTGGCTCAGGCATCGCCTCGATGTGCATCGTCACCGAGTCCGCCCCGGCCTCGGCCAGATCGGGCAGGTAGGCGTCCGGGTTGGTGGTCATCAAATGGCAATCGAAATGAAGCTCGGTGATGGGCCGGATGCCCGCTATGACCGGGATCCCGAAGGAGATGTTGGGCACGAAATGCCCGTCCATCACGTCGATATGGAGCCAGTCCACCTCCGCCTCCACCGCCACGATCTGCTTTTCCAGGCAGCTGAAGTCGGCTGCGAGCAGCGATGGTGCGATCTTCAATGCGGCCATGGGGCGAGTCTATGTCCCGGCTGTGTGCTCGATCAGGCGATGGACCCGCGGTCGCGACGACGCCCGCGCAGCCACGACTCGCCTGACATCGGGCGCTTGCCCGGTGGCAGAAGGGTCACTAGTTGCACTCCCCCATCAGCGAGACCGGCGACGGGAACGCCGCCGAACTCCATCCAGCGCCCCGGCTCTGGAACAGCTTCGTGCAGGCGTGCCTGCAGCACCTGATGCGTCTCCCCGTCGATGATCAGGCTGGCGCCTGGCTCCGGTGACAGGCCCCGGATCCGGTTCACCTCCTCGACCCGACTCCCGCTCACCTTGATGACCCTTTCCTGGGGTTCGATCTTGGAGGCGTAGACGAGCCCTTCATCACTCTGGGGCACTGGCTCCAGGCCGCCATCGAGATAGGGGGGTATCGCTCCGGTCATCAGCCGGGCGCCGAGGGCGGCAAGGCGGGAAGTCAAGTCTCCAGCGGTCTCCTCATCGTCGATATCCACGGCTTGAGCAGTGAGCACCGGTCCGGTGTCGAGGCCCTCGTCGAGACGAAAGATGGTGACGCCCGTCATGGGATCACCGGCCATCAGAGCCCTGCTAACTGGAGCCGCGCCCCTCCAGCGGGGAAGCAGGGAGAAGTGCAAGTTCACCATCCCGGCCGCGGGAACCGCCAGCGCATCAGGTTTGAGGATGCGGCCATAAGCGACCACGACGGCCACATCCAGGTTCCCCGCCGATTCCAGCGCTTCCTTCACCTCACCGGTCGAGCTCGGTTGGACTACAGGCAACCCGAGGCGGTCGCCCTCTAGCTTGACCGGAGGAGGAGACATGGCCCGGCCCCGGCCCTTCTCTCGATCGGGTTGGGTGATGACGACCGCGACATCGTGGTCCGCAGCCAGGGATCTCAGGGTGGGCAGCGCAGCTTCCGGGGTCCCCAGGAAGGCGACCCGGCTCACTCGAAGGTGGCCAGCCCCAGGGCCTCATCCCTCAGGTCACGGAGCGCCTTCTTCCGGATCGGCTTGTCCAGCCGGTCGATGAGCAACTTCTGGTCGAGGTGGTCGATCTCGTGTTGGAGGACACGGCCCAGTAGGCCATCGCCTGCGTACTCGACCTCATTCCCTTCCAGGTCCAGAGCACGAGCACGGGCGAAGCCGGGGCGTGTGATCTCCCACCAGTGGCCGGGCACCGAAAGACACCCTTCCTCGTACACCCACTCGCCGCTGACCTCGACGATCTCCGGGTTGACCATCACCCTCGGCCCTAGCTCGTCCTGTGCGTCGAAGACGGCGATCCGCCTCGGGACTCCGATCTGGTTGGCGGCAAGCCCGACGCCGGGCGCTTCATACATTGTCTCGATCATGTCCTGGACCAGGGCTCTGACTGTCTCGTCGATCTCGATCACGGGCTTGGTCTCGAGACGCAACACCGGGTCGCCAAAGGTGCGGATCGGGTAGACGGCCATGATGGCGTGTGACTCTAAATCCCCTCGTGTGACGTCACAGGTCGATCGGGTCTGCGTCGATGCGAACGGTGGCCCCGGCCTCGCGCCATCGCTGAACGAGCGGGCGCAATCGGGGCTTCAAGGCGCCGAGGGATCCCTGAAGGAGCCATCTCGAGCCCTGAGCGGAAGGAGCAGGGCCGAGGATCATGGGCGGCTCCAACGACCTCAGATCCGCATCGAACCGGGAGGGACCTTCCTCACCGCGAACCTCGATCGCCAGCATTTCGGTAGCCGGGGGAAGCCCCAGCCGGGCACGCTCTATGAGCAATCGCTCCAAATAGGGAACCGCGTCTCCCCGTTTCAGCGCCGTCACCAGTGGCGCCTCGGGCATTGAGGTCTGCGCCATCATTCGCCTCCCCGGGCCGGTCTCGATGGCGTTGGCTAGCCGGGCCAGGATCCGCAGAGCCTCTTCGGAGGTCCGATAGTTGTGACCGAGCATGAGACCATCGACGTCGACAGCCACCGCGAGCGGAACCGGCACAAGCGTGGGCAGATCACGCTCAGTCCCGACCGTCACCGGAACATCGGCCGGATGGATGCCGGCCACGTGATCGCCGAGGCGTCTGTTGATCTCCTTGACCAGCCGATCCGGCTCGGATCCCATCTCCTCGAAGCCTGTGCCCCCACAGTGGGGACAGGGGCCGGTCGCCTGCCCGCAGCGCCGGCAGGCGGCCTCCCGCCCCAACCGTGAGCCGCACGACTCACAGACCCGCACCCGTCGACAGGAGACACAGCGCATGGATGAGTCAGACGTCCGCCGGTGGGTGAACACGAACGATCTCTTGTGCCCCGCGATCGTCGCCCGGATGGCTGCCACCGTCCTCTCGGCCAGCAAGCCGGAACCGGGGGCGTCGTCGCGCCGATCGACGACCTCGACGAGCGGCCATGCCCGCTTCAAGGGGCGAATGACCTCCGGTCCCGAGGCAAGGACTTCAAGCGACGGAGTGGGGCCGATGAAGGTCACAGAGAAACCTTCGACCCGGGCGCGGGTCGACACGACGTCCCTGACGTGCAGCGTGGGCGTCTGCCGGTCCTTCATGGCGCGTCTCCCCTCCTCGAGGACGATGGCGATGGCGAGCGACGGGATGCGCCACATGGCGACGCGGGGAGTGCCGATGACCAGCCTCCCCGGCCCCTGTGCGTCGGTCCAGGCGTTGGTCAGATCCCGCGCCACGTCCCCCGAGGCCACCGTGGCGTCAAACCCGCGGTCACGTGCATCGTCACCGACCATGCGGGCCTCGGCCTCCGTCGCCACGATGACCAGCACCGACTTCTCTGCCTCCAGGATGGGGAGCACGGTGTCGAGCCAGTCGAGGGTCTGCCAGCGCCCGATCACCGCCGTAGCCGGACGACGGCGGCCAGCCGCGATCTCGCGGGTGACTGCGAGCAACGAATGTGCGCCAACCGGATGGCTTACATGCGCCGCCGCCTTCTCCGGCGCCGGCAAAGTGGGGAGATTCGGGGGCGCCGAACGCTCGAGCAGCACCGACAGCGGGGCCACATAATGGGTTGCCGCCCATTGGATCGTCTTGAGGAGCCTGGAGTCGAACACCGGGATCTCACTAGAGAGCGCGGCTATCTCCTTGAGCGGCCCTTCACGTTCGGCGCCGATCTCCACGACGAAGCCCCGTGTCTTCCGTCCGGAGAGAGGAACCCTGACGATGGAGCCAATCTGCACCAGGTCCCGGAGCTGCTCAGGGATGTCGTACCAGAAGCCGTTGTCGACCGCGAACGTTGGGACGCTGGGAACAACTCGAGCCGTCTGTCGACTCAGAGACCGGCCGCCCCTCTGAGGGCGTCGACCTTGTCGAGACGCTCCCAGGTGAACTCGGGACGACCGAAATGCCCGTAAGCGGCGGTCTCAGCAAAGATCGGATTCCTCAACTCGAGATGCTCGATGATCGCCGCAGGCCTGAAGTCGAACACCTCTTTGACAACGCTCTCGATCCTCTCAGGTGGGAGCTGCTCGGTGCCAAATGTGTCGACATGGATGGAGAACGGCTCAGCCTGGCCGATGGCGTACGAGAGCTGTATCTCTGCCTTCCGGGCGAGGCCGGAGGCGACGATGTTCTT
>JARDZU010000071.1 GCA_029240695.1 Acidimicrobiia bacterium
TACTTCATCCTCGGCGTCCTCTCCACCGCGATCCTGCTCTACGGGATGTCGCTGCTGTTCGGGCTCACCGGTGAGGTCACGTTCGCCGGTCTGGCCGAAGCCACTGCGGGTCTCGCCGACGAGCCGATCATGGTGGTTGCCCTGTTCGGGCTCATCGTCGGCTTCGGGTTCAAGATCTCTGCCGTCCCGTTCCACTTCTGGGCACCTGACACGTACGAAGGGGCGCCTACGCCGGTCACTGCCTACCTGTCGGTCAACTCCAAAGCAGCCGGGTTCGTCGCCTTCCTCCTGATCATGTACCAGGCTCTGCCCGGGATCTCCGAGGTGTGGGCTCCAGCGCTGTGGATTCTGGCTGTGCTCTCCATGACGGTGGGAAACCTCGCCGCCCTCCGTCAGACCAACATCGTGCGGCTCCTCGCTTACTCCTCGATAGCCCAGGCCGGGTTCATGCTCGTGCCCTTTGCGGCGGCGGCGGTGGCGGGTGCAGACCTCGCCGAGGCCTTCTCGGCGACGCTGGTCTATCTCGTGATCTACGCCGTGATGAACCTCGGGGCATTCGCTGTCGTCATTGCGGGGGCGAGGAAGACCCGTTCCGGTGAGATCCGGGCCTGGTCGGGTCTCTCCCAGGTCGACGTACGGCTGGCGGTCCTCGTGGCGGTCTTCTTCTTCAGCCTGGCCGGCATCCCGCCCCTGGCCGGGTGGTTCGCCAAGTTCGCCATGTTCCGCTCGGTCATCATTGCCGGCGGCACTGCGACTGTCACCCTCGCCGCCATCGCAGCCATCAACTCGGTGATCGCCTTCTACTACTACGCCCGGGTGGTCAAGGCGGTCTGGCTCGACGACCCGGTGGGTGAGTTCGCGCCCGATGTCGAGGCCGCCCCCGCCGGATCGCTACGTCTCGCGCTGCTGGTTTCACTGGTGATCACGGTCGCGATCGGGTTCTTCCCGGCTATCGCCACCTTCGTCGGCAATGCCAGCCGCGTCATCGCAACCGGGGGCTGACGGCACGGACCCCCGACCATAGGATGCGGAGATGCTCCACCTCCGGCTGATCGTCCCACCCGACCTGGTGCCACCGGTGATGGAGATTCTCGATGAAGCGCCAGAGGTCACCAACCTGTGGCGACTGGCCGGGGCCGCCGCCAAGCCCGCCGGCGATCTCGTCTCCTGTGACGTCGCCAGGGAGGACGCAACCCGCCTGCTCGGGGAGCTGCGCGCCCTCGGCCTCGACGACAAGGGATCGATTGCGGCTGAGTACGTCGATGTCTCACTGTCGCAGGGTGCACGAGATGCCGAGCTGGCCGCGGAAGGCTCCCCGGCCGATGCGGTGGTTTGGGAGGACGTGGATCGTCGGGTGCTGGAGAGCTCCACTCTCTCCATCTCGTTTCTGGTCCTCATGGTCATTGCAACGATGATGGGAGCGATCGGGATCCTCACCGACTCGATCATCCTCCTCATCGGCGCCATGCTGGTGGGGCCTGAGTACGGGCCTCTTGCCGGTATCAGCGTGGCGGTCGTCGAGGGCCGCCCCCGACAGGCGGCGACGTCGCTGAAGGCGATCCTGGTCGGGTTCCCGCTTGGAATCGTGTCCGCCGCCGCTCTCACCTCGTTGCTTCGCCTGATCGGGATCGCCCCCAGCGTCCTACTGCCCGAGGACCACGAGCTGACCCTCTTCATCTCCGATCCGAATTGGTATTCGGTGATCGTGGCCGTTCTCGCCGGTGTCGTCGGCGTGCTCGCCCTGGTCGGTGCCAAGTCAACCGTCCTCGTCGGGGTGCTGATATCGGTGACCACCATCCCGGCGGCGGCCAACGTGGGCGTGGCGGCGGTCTACGGAGACTGGGACAGCGTGCAAGGAGCAGCAACCCAACTGGTGATCAACCTGTTGGCGATCGTCCTGAGCGGCATCAGCGTGCTCTGGGTGATCAAACGCAATCGCCTACGACGAGCTCAGCATGGCTCCGCACCCATTCCCCGCGATCGGGTGTGACTGAAGGATCGGTCATTCCCGGGGGTCGTGGAGACCGAGATCGGTAGCGATCCTCTGGGCGACGGGCCACGATCCCTGGTCCTGGTTGCACAGGACTGTCACAGTGATCCCATCGCCGACGTAGTGCGAGACGACTGCAGTGACACCGGGATCGAGGCCGCTATGCCCGTAGATGATCACCGAGTCGTCATCCACCACCAGCTCCATGCCGTAGCCGTAGGACTCCTCCTCGTCGGAGCCATGCACGGTGAGCATCGAGTCGAAGGTCTCCTTCGAGAGGACTTTTCCGTCGCGCAGGGCTTCCATGAAGCGGTCCAGGTCGTGAGCTGTGGTGGTCATACCTCCGTCGGGCATGGCGCTCGCGGTCAGGCCGTAGGTGTTCGACCGCCAGGTTTCGGCCGGCCCGTCGGACACCACGTAGCCCGTGGCGTAGTCATCTGGCTCCAGGTCCAGCTCGAAGAACCCGGAACGGGCCATCCCGGCCGGGTCCAGCACTTTGTCCCGTGCCACCTCGTTGAAGGGCCGGCCTGACACCCATTCGATGAGGATGCCGGCCAGGACGTAATTGGCATCGCAATAGCGGAACTCGCCGAAGTCGTCGACGGAGGGGAGGTCGGCGAACAAGGGAAGGACATCGAGAGGACCTCGAGCCCTGCTTGCGGGGATCCTGTCCAGAGCATCCATGAACGAGGCCCATGTCTCGTCTTCGTCGTCGTGATAGTTGGGCAGGCCCGAGGTGTGGGAGAGGAGATGATGGAGCGTGTGTCGCTCGTCGAGGCTGGCCGGGCGGTGATCGGGCGGCAAGTAGCCGGTCAATGGCCGATCGAGGCTCAGGGCGCCCTCCTCGACCATCTTGAGGGCGGTGGCGGCCGTGATCATCTTCGTGACAGAGGCCACCTGGAATCGGGTCTCGATGGTGACGGGCACACGGTGCCCGCGGTGGGCCAGACCAGCGGCGTGCTCGAATATCGTTTCGCCCCCAGCGCGGACTAGGGCTACTCCGCTGAACAGCCGCTGGACACCCTGTTCGTCGATCCAGGTCCGGAGGCCCTCGGAATCGAGTCGGCTCATCGGCTCCCGCGCATCTCGCCACGGCGGATGGCCCTGAATTCGCGGTCGAGCAAGGACCACAGCGAGTGATCGATCCAATTCCCCCGGATGAGGAGCTCCTCGCGGAGCACGCCCTCTCGGGTGAACCCGAGCTTCTCCGCCACGCGATCTGAGGCGTGGTTACCGACTGCGATTCGAAGGGTCACCTTGTGGTACCCGAGTGAGTTGAAGGCCTCCTCGAGCAGGCGATCGACCGCCTCGGTGCAGATCCCCTTCGAGTGCTCGTCGGTGCGGACCCAGTAGCCGAACTCGGCGATCTTTCCCAGCTTGGACACTGTCCAAAGCGAGACGCTTCCGACATGTCGATCCGGGTCGTCCTTGAGTCTGATCGAGTAGTCCCAGGCCCGGTCTTCCTTCCAGGCCTGCATCGATTCACGGATGAAAGCCGTTGTGTCGCCGTGCTCGTAGTCGAGTCGGGCCCAGGGGAGCCATTGATTCAGCTCATGAAGCGACGCCCTCGCCGCCTCGTCATAAGTGGTGTTATCGCGTCGGCTGAATCGCTGCAGCCTGATGCGGTCGGTCTCGAGCGTGGACTTCGGCACGGGGTCAGATTATCGGCGGGCTTAACCTGAGGCTCGATGTGGGATCGGCTGCATTTGGTCCAGGACCTCGACCTTGGCGAGGACCTCCATCTCGCCGCCGTTCTGGCCCCGCTCTACGAGGACGACGAGGGCGAGGTCAGAGTGGTCCTGACCAAACGCCCCGAGACCATGCCGACCCACGCCGGCCATATCTCGTTCCCTGGTGGAAGGGCACACCCGGAGGACTCAGGTCCGATCGACACCGCGTTGCGCGAGGCCCACGAGGAGGTCGGGATCGAGCCGGACCGGGTGGAGGTGCTGGGCTTTCTCCCCCCGATCGACACCGTCGAGTTCAAGCCCTGGGTGGTGCCGGTGGTGGGTCGCGTCGCCACGCCGCTGAACCTGATCCCCAGTGAGAGGGAAGTGGCCCGTGTTCACACGCCGCTATTGCACGACCTGGCCGACGCGGATCGTTGGTGGCATGTTCCGTGGAGCGGGCGCCAGGTCTGGTATTACGACCTAGACGGGGACACGCTGTGGGGGGCGACTGCCCACATGGTCCGATCACTTCTCGGACTTCCCGAGTATGTGAACAACTAATCTGGTCCCTTCCCCGAAATTCGTCCATCGTTTGGTGTCTTAGAATGGGCGATGCTGGGTATCTGTAAGCCAAACCTGTGAAAAAACGACTGATCATTGGCGGTGCGATCGCTCTTGGGCTGCTCCTCGTTGTGGGAGCAGTCTTTACCATGTCGACCTGGGGAGACGTCAACCGGGTGACCATCGACAGGAGGGACCCTGTAGCGGAACAGCCGGCCGAGGAGACTGCGGAGGATGAGCCGGAGACGGACCCCGGTCAAGGCGTCGGCATATCAGAAGGCATGGAGGTGTTCCTCCTCGTCGGCTCAGACTCCCGGGATGAGCTCGAAGACGACGCAGGATTCGGGGACTTCGTAGGGCAGCGTGCGGACGTCGTCATGGTGTTCATACGTCCCTCGGACGGGTCCAGGGCGGCATTGCTCTCACTTCCGCGGGACCTGCTGGTCGACGACGTGTGCAATGACGGCAGCGAGCACAGACTGAATGATTCACTGCAGGGCTGCGCCGCATACAACGGTCCCACAGCCCTCACCCGGACGGTGGAATCGGTCATCGGCCAGCAGATCGATCATTTCGCCCTGATCGATCTGGCCGGCTTCCAGGAGGCCGTCGATGCGGTTGGTGGCTACGAGATTTGCCTGGAGCGCGCGGTACGAGATCAGAGGGCGAAACTGAAGCTCCCGGCGGGCTGCACCCAGGCAACCGGGGCCCAGACCCTGGCCTGGCTGAGGTCTCGCAACACCCAAGAGCTGACTGATGAAGGCTGGCGTGTCATGCCTGGTGTCAACGACCTGACCCGAAACGAGCGGCAGAGGGCGTTCCTGCTGGCCATGATGGGCCACATGTCCGACTTCAGCAGCCCGACCGCTATCGCCGACACGGCCCAGGTGATAGCTCCCTTCGTGACCGTCGACTCAGAGCTCTCGTTAATCGACGCTGTCGACCTGGGCTGGAGCCTGCGCGGGCTCAGCCGGGGCAACATCGACGAGTTGGAGATACCCGTCTCCGATGCCACAACGGCATCAGGTGCGGCGGTCCTGGTGGCCGGTGTCGACATCGCCGACCTGGTCGACGACTATCTGGCACCGGAGATGGCGGAAGACCCGAGCGGCGCCTTCGCCGGTTGAACTCCCAAACCCTTTCGCGGTGGTGAACAACCCCACCCTCCCACTGTGTTGAGTTCCCCAACGCTCCCACCCGGCCAAATCGAGACCAAGCGCTTCCCCATGGTCGGCGAGCGCGTCCCGTCGTCCGATCTCACCGACCCCGCGTCCTGGCAGGTGGAGGTGGCCGGGCTGGTCCGGAACCCGCTCACCCTCGACTTCGACACCTTTCTGTCCCGGGCTGATCGAGAACTGACCTTCGATATCCACTGTGTCACCAGTTGGACCCGCTTCGGCTCGACCTGGACCGGTCTGCCGCTCCGCGATCTCCTCGCCGAGGCAGAGCCGCTGGCCGGGTCCGCCTTCGTCTCATTCGAGGCCTATTCCGAGCGGGATCATCACACGTCGTTGCCACTCGATGTGGCGAGAGACGAGAGCTGGTTGGTCCACTCGTTCGACGGCGAGCCGCTAGAGATCGGGCACGGTGGGCCGGTTCGTGTCGTTACCCCGAGCCGATACTTCTACAAGTCCCTCAAATGGGTGCGACGCGTCGTGGTCCTCGCCGAGGACCGGCTCGGCTGGTGGGAGGAGGGCTCGTACTACCACAACAACGCCGACCCTTGGTCGGGGAACGAGCGGTTCACCAGCGGGTCGATCCGCCCCGAGCAACTGGAGCGGTTCATCGGCGCCTCCGGGTACGACAAGTACCGGGGCCGGGTGATGATGGGTCTGGATCTGCGTCGCTGGGAGCCGGCCAGCCTCGATCTACGGCGCATGTATCTCAAGAACTGCGACCTGCGCGGTTTGTCGCTCCCCGGGGCCGATCTGCGTGAGTCGAATCTCTCGCTGAGCGACTTGCGAGGGGCGGACCTGAGGGGGGCGGACCTTTCCGGGTCCGATCTGGAAGGGGTCAACTTCTCAGGGGCGGATCTGACTGGGGCAGATCTGAGCGACACCGCTCTCTCCGCCACCCGATTCGTGGACGACACCGAGGAAGCGCTAGTCGAAGGGGCCATGTTCGAAGGCTCCTACGGTCTCGTCGAGGAACAAGAGGATTTCGTCCGGAGTCACACCTAGATCCGCGCCGGCCGCGTTGCGGACAGCCAGCAGAGGGGCGACAATCGAAACATGGATCGAAAACGTGTGTTCTCGGGCATCCAGCCCACCGGCGACTTCCATGTGGGGAGCTTCGTTGGGGCCCTGATGAACTGGGTCGCCCTTCAGGAGGGCTATGAGACGATCTATTGCGTCGTCGACCTCCACGCGATGACCGTCCCCTATCAGGCGGCTGACCTGAGGGCGGGACGGCACGAGTCGGCCAGGATGTTGCTGGCAGTAGGTGTCGACCCGGAGCGTTCCCTTCTCTACTACCAGTCCGAGGTTCCCCAACACGTCGAGCTGTCCTGGATCCTCGGCACTCTGGCCGGCCTCGGGCAACTGGAGCGAATGACCCAGTTCAAAGAGAAATCCGATCGGGCCCGGCAGAACCTCGGGATCTTCGCCTATCCGGTCCTGCAGGCGGCCGACATCCTGGTTCACAAGGCGCACGCGGTCCCCGTCGGCGAAGATCAGGCCCAGCATCTCGAGCTGACGAGGGACCTTGCCCAGCGCTTCAACACCCGGTTCGGCGATGAGTTCCCGCTTCCCGAGACGATCACCCCGAAGATCGGGGCCCGCATCATGTCGCTCACCGATCCCACGTCGAAGATGTCGAAATCGGACCCGAGCGATCGCTCTCGCATCCTCATCAAGGACTCGCCCGACCAAATCGCGAAGAAGGTCAAGGCTGCCGTGACCGACGCAGGCACCGGTGTCGACTACGACTGGGAGACCAAGCCAGGCATCTCCAATCTGCTCGAGTTGTTCAGCGTGCTCGCCAATCGTCCGATCCCCGAGTTGGTCTCCGAATATGCCGATTCCGGGTACGGGGTCTTCAAGGCGGCCGCTGCGGAGGCCATTGCCGACGGGCTGGCCCCGATCCGTGAGGCGTACGAGGGACTCGACGACGCGGAGGTGGCCGAGGTCATGGCCCGGGGAGCGGCCACAGCTCGAGACCGTGCCGAGACGGCGATGAAGACCGTTCGGGAAAAGGTCGGGATCGTCTAGCTGATCGGTTCGAGAAGCTCCGGGGGGAGTAGCAGCACCAGCGCCGCCAGGAGGTTGTAGCCGGAGTGGATGAAGATCGCCGGCCCGAGACGCCCGGTCCGAAGAGTGATCCAGGCCAGGACCAGCCCCACCAAGAAGATCGTGGGCACCACGACCGCTGCCGCCTCGAGAAACTGATCGGGTGGCAGTCCCAACATGTGGAAGGCAGCAAACATCAGCGACGTGACGATCATGATCGTGCGCCGGCCCCGATTTTGAAGTGTCTTGAGCAGCACCCCGCGAAACGTGAGTTCCTCGGTGATCGGCGCCACGACGACGGCGGTCACGACCGCCGCCAACCGTGCAGGCGTGCTCTCCAGACCAGTGATCGCGTTGGTCACCTCCTGTGCCGACCCGCCATCGGGGAAGAGCAGGGATGTGAGCGGGAGGAAGAGGACGGAGAGGGCTATCTGGAGGAGGAGGCCAATGCCCAGATAGAAGGAATCAGAACCGACTACGGCGAATCCGAGCTCTTCGCGTTTTCGAGCGAGGAGCCAGAGCACGAGAAGATTGCCCATGTACTGCCCCGTGAGGGCCAGCAACAAGCTGAGATCTCCTCCGCCGAGCAATGCGTCGATGGGAAGGACCACCAGGACGCCAACCACTCCGCCCAGGATGACGAGGAAGAAGTCGATGAGCGACCAGGGCCTGGGCACGTGCCGCGAGCCTAATGACTGGCCGCTGGTTACCACTGTTACGCTGGCCTGAGCGCTGTTTGGAGGTCAGTCGGAGTGGAAATCGACATCGGGATCGGGAAGTCCGGTCGTCAGGGATACGGCTTCGACGACATAGCGATCGTCCCGTCGAGACGAACCCGGGACCCCGACGACGTCGATATCTCCTGGCAACTCGACGCCTTCAAATTCGCTCTGCCCATGATGGGATCGGCCATGGATTCGGCCATCAGCCCATCGACGGCGGCGCAGATCGGCCGCCTCGGAGGCTTGGCCGTGCTCAACCTCGAGGGCCTCTGGACACGTTACGAGGACCCCGAGCCGTACTTCGAGGAGATCGCCGAGTTGCCGGCGGACAAGGCCACTCTCCGCATGCAGGAGATCTATCTGGAGCCTGTCAAGCTCGAGCTCATTGCACAGAGGGTGTCAGAGATCAAGTCGGCGGGAGTGGTCACCGCTGCCAGTCTCACCCCGCAACGGGTGCGCGGCTGGGCGTCCCACGCATTGGACGCCGGGCTCGACGTGCTGGTGATCCAGGGAACCGTCGTGTCCGCGGAGCATGTCTCGAGTCGGGAGGAGCCGCTCGATCTCAAGCACTACATAGCGAGCTGTGAGGTCCCGGTCATAGTCGGCGGCTGCGCCAGCTACTCGACAGCGTTGCATCTGATGCGTACCGGCGCTGTCGGCATTCTGGTCGGCGTGGGACCGGGCGCCGCGTGCACCACCAGGGGGGTGCTTGGTGTGGGCGTGCCGCAAGCTACCGCCATCGCCGATGCGGCCGGGGCCAGAATCAGGTATCTGGACGAGACCGGTCGCTATGTCCACGTGATCGCCGATGGGGGGATGAGGACCGGTGGAGACGTTGCCAAGGCCATTGCCTGCGGCGCCGACGCCGTGATGATTGGCTCCCCGCTCGCTTCGGCGAGTGAGGCCCCGGGTCGCGGGTTCCACTGGGGCATGGCCACTTTCCATCCGACTCTGCCTCGAGGAGCACGGGTCGAAGTCGGCAATCGGGGAACTCTCGAGGAGATACTGGTCGGCCCCGCCCATGAGAACGACGGCAAGCTCAATCTGTTTGGAGCGCTTCAGGTATC
This sequence comes from Acidimicrobiia bacterium, assembly GCA_029240695.1. GTDB lineage: Bacteria > Actinomycetota > Acidimicrobiia > Spongiisociales > ZC4RG35 > JARDZU01. The sequence continues at coordinate 9,238 of JARDZU010000071.1, forward strand.
GATGGCGACCACGGGCTTCTCCGACGTCAAGGAGTTTCAGAAAGCCGAAGTGATGATCGCTCCCTCACTCCAGACCGAAGGCAAGTCGTTGCAGCGCAACCAGCAGGTGGGGATGGGATGAGGCGTTCTCAGTTCTACGTTCTACGTCTTGCGTGATGACGCATGACACAGAACCAACGGTGTTGGTTCTGGATTTTGGGGCCCAGTACGCACAACTGATCGCCCGACGGGTGCGCGAGGGACATGTCCGATCTGAGATCGTGTCCCGTGACATCGACCCCGAGGAGATCAGAGCCCACAGCCCGGTAGGCCTCATCCTCTCCGGCGGCCCGGCCTCGGTGTACGCCGAGGGCGCCTACCGCATGGACCCCGCCATCCTGGAGATGGGCATCCCCGTCCTCGGCATCTGTTACGGCCACCAGCTCATCGCCGACCTGGCAGGGGGCACCGTCGCCAACACGGGAAGTGCCGAGTACGGCAACACCGATCTCGTGGTGACCGGCGACTCGGTCCTGCTCAGGGACCTGCCCAAGGAGCAGCAGGTTTGGATGTCCCATCAGGACCAGGTCACTGAGGCCCCGGACGGGTTCGTCACCGTTGCCACCTCCGATGGGGCGCGGGTGGCAGCGATGGAGGATCGCGACCGTGGTCTCTTCGGCGTCCAGTTCCACCCCGAAGTGGTGCACACGCCCCGGGGGGATGAGATCCTGCGTCGGTTCCTCTACGACGTCTGCGGCGCGTCACCGAGATGGACGTCTCATTCGATCATCGAGTCTCAGGTCGAGGCGATCAGGGCCCAGGTTGGAGATGGACGCGTGATTTGTGGCCTGTCCGGCGGCGTGGACTCGGCTGTGGCCGCGGCTCTGGTCCATGAGGCGATCGGGGACCGGCTGACCTGTGTCTTCGTCGACCACGGCCTCCTCCGAGCCGGTGAGGCCGAGCAGGTCGAAGAGACCTTCCGCTCTCATTTCGATGTAGATCTCATCCACATCAAGGCGGAGGATCGCTTCCTCGAGTTGCTGGCCGGTGTGACCGATCCAGAACAGAAGCGCAAGATCATCGGGGAGACGTTCATCCGCGTCTTCGAAGAGGCGGTTGGATCGGTTGGCGACGCCCGATACCTCGTGCAGGGCACTCTCTACCCGGACGTCATCGAGTCCGGATCGGCCAGTGCGGCGACTATCAAGACCCATCACAACGTCGGTGGCTTGCCCGCCGACATGACATTCGAGCTGATCGAGCCGTTGCGAGACCTCTTCAAGGACGAGGTGAGGGCGATCGGCGAAGAATTGGGTCTGCCCGAGGAGATGGTGTGGCGTCAGCCTTTCCCCGGGCCCGGTCTCGCGGTACGGATAATCGGCGCGGTGAACCGGGAGCGTCTGGACTTGCTGCGAGCCGCGGATCTGATCGTGACCGAGGAGATCAGGCGGGCGGGTCTCTATCGCGAGATCTGGCAGGCATTCGCAGTGCTTCCCTCGGTGCGAACCGTCGGTGTCCAGGGCGATCTCCGGACTTACGCATACCCGCTGGTGGTGCGGGCGGTGACCTCAGAGGACGCGATGACAGCGGATTGGGCACGTCTGCCTTACGAGGTCCTGGAGCGAATCTCCAGCCGGGTGATCAACGAGGTTCCCGGCATCAACCGAGTGGCTTACGACATCTCCAGTAAGCCTCCCGCCACCATCGAGTGGGAATAAGGAAGCCGGCGGCGCCGGAGCCCTATACCCAGGCTCATTCAGGGCATAGGCTCCGCTGCCGATAAGACGTGGTCAGGCCACGGACCGATCCAGATTGGACTTCAACACCCCCGAGCTGACGCGGATATTCCGCGATGAGCTGGAAGAGCGTTCCGGCCGCTTGGTCGCGGGCGCGATCGCCCTCCGCCGCGACGAGCTCGAGGATGGTCGGATCCAAGATCTGATTCGGGACGCCCACACCATCAAAGGCTCCGCCGGTCTCCTCGGCTACGACGAGATCAAAGAAGTTGCATCCCGGCTCGAGCACTTGTGGAAGCAGATAGGCGAGGGCTACCGCCCGCCGGACGATGTCGTGGTCGCAATGGAAGCCAGCTCTGGACGGCTCCTGCCATCGCTCGACACCGACGACATAGAGCTGGCTGTGATCGCCGACAAGTTGATCCCGGCGGAGCGGGCAGAAAACCCGACCGAGGGGACGCTTTGGTCGCCTCCGGCCGAGGTGATTCCTTTGAGACGGCCTGAGCCGGGAAGCCTCGGCGGGCTCCTCACCTCGGTCTCGGATTCACTGCTGGGGGGCTCGACCAGGGTCGACACCGGGGACCTGTACCGCCTCATCAACCGGATCGTCGAAGTCTCGCTCGATTCCGAAGCCCTCGCCGACCTATCGCTGTTGTCTATCGAGGGGTCAGACCCTGCTGTCTTCCGCAAGTCCTGGCGCATGCAACTGGAGCGTCTTGCCTCGTCGGTCGCCGAGATCCAGGATCAGGCGGTCGCCCTCGCCAACATCCCATTCCGGGACGCCACCGCGACTTTCCCCCAGTTCGTCCGCTATTTGGGACGGCGGATGGGCAAGGATGTCCGATTCGATCTGATCGGTGACGACGTGCAACTCGACCGGCAGATCGTCGACCTTCTCCGAGAGCCGCTCCGCCATCTCCTGGTAAACGCGATCGACCACGGCATCGAGCCAACGGCGGTGCGGGTCGCAGCGGGTAAGAAGCCGACCGGGACTGTGAGCGTCGGTGCGGAGATCATCGACGAGAGAGTCGAGGTCTCGGTATCCGACGACGGGGCTGGCATCGACTGGGATCGGGTGGCCGATGTGGCCACCGAACTCAGCATCCCATTCGTTTTCTCCGACCTCAGCCCAATCCTGTTCCAGCCGGGCTTCACCACCACCGATGAGGTGACCGACTTCTCCGGCGCTGGCGACGGCCTGGCCGCAGTGCGCGACATCGTCGAGAAGGTCAACGGTGTCGTCCATGTCGAGAGCCCGGAGGGAATGGGGACGAGGGTGACCATGACCCTTCCCCTCTCCATGGTCCTCCAGAACGTCGTAGTGGTTGCGACGGGAGACCAATTCTGGGGGTTGCCCGAGGCCTCGATCGAGGCGGCGATGCCGCTCTCACGGGCCGAGATCAGTGCCACCGACAGCGGTCGCGAGGTCAGATTCCAGAGTCGCGAGATCCCATGTGTCTCACTGGCGAAGGCGATGGGCGTCTCCGTCGCCGCCGATGAGTCCGAGCTCCTCGTGATCAACACCCGGTTCGGCCTGGTCGCCATAACTGTCGACGAGTTGATCGATCGCCGCCGGGTTGCCGTCAAGAACCTGGGACCGATCCTCGAAGGCCCCGGCCATGTCACCGGTGCTGCCTTGCTCGGCGGTGGCCAGGTGCTGGTCGTGCTGGACCCGAACTTCCTCGGGTATCTCGCCAAACGACGGCCGGGCCTGGTCGGCCATCGCCCCCGGATCCTGGTCGTCGACGATTCGGCCGGTGTGCGCCAGCTCCTCTCAGCGACCTTGAACGGTGCCGGTTTCGACGTCGAGGTGGCCGCCGGAGCCCGCGAGGCGCTCATGGCCATGGCCAACGACGAGTTCGAGGCGATGGTGGTCGACTTCTCGATGCCACGGTCCAACGGCGTCGAGCTCGTCCGGGCGATGCGCGCATCGGACGTGAAGGTCCCGAT
>JARDZU010000240.1 GCA_029240695.1 Acidimicrobiia bacterium
GCCTCCAGATTCGACATCGAGAACGACCACCCAACACGACTCGGCGCCGGTCCGGTCGACGGCGGCGAGACATTCCTGCTGAGCCTGGTATTGCAGCGGCAGATCGATGGTCGTGTTCAGGTCCGTGCCAGGTACGGCGGCGACGATGTCGCTTATTCCCTGAGGGATGATTCGGCCCTCGAGGTCGCGCTCGAATACAGCCTTGCCCGGGACGCCTCGCAGTGCGTCGTCGTACATGTACTCCAGACCCTCTTGCCCGTTCCCGTCGATGTCGACGAAACCGGTCACGTGGGAGGCCACTGCCCCAGCCGGGTAGATGCGAGTCGACTCGGGGTGGGTGTATATGCCCTTCACCTCGAGCGCCGCGATCTGCTCGGCGACACCGGGCTCGACCTGGCGTTTGAGATAGACGAACTCACGATCCGACTCGAGCCTGGTGAGCAACTCCTGAGAGTCGACATCCAGGAGCCCACCCACCTGTTGGGCGACCCAGAGCGGCTCCTCGACCTGCGTCGGATTGGCCCAGATGCTTTGCGCCTCCACGGTCATTGCCAGCAACTCCCCGTTCCGGTCATAGATCTTGCCCCTCTGTGGGGCGAGATCCCGGGTCACGAGACGCTGGTCCAGACCCTGGCCGGCGAGATCGGCCGCCTGGACAACCTGCACCTGGAATAGTCGGACGGCAAGTCCGAGCAGGGCGATCACCAGGGAGAGCCCGATGAGGGCTACCCGTACCCGGGAACGGTCAGGTCTGGTGGCGGCCTTGCCGGCAGCCACGGCTATGGCCCCGGCCGTGACCCCGGTGGTCGGGAACGACTTGTTCCCTCCGGGAGCCCGGCTCCAGCGCGCCGTCGGGTCCTCATTGCGTATCTCCCTCATCGACGGAGGCCACCGCCGGGCCTCCAAGATCCACCAGAAGTTGTCTGGTGTCGCCCGGGATCATCAACCCGAGCTCCTCGGCCAGTGGTGCGATGCGCGCCGGGTTCTCCATGCGGGCGATCTCGAGGCGGAGTTGCTCGTTGATCGCCTCCTGCTCGGCAATGGCACCATCGAGACGATCGAGCTCGAATGCCGACCTGTCCAGGGACGTTCTGGCGAAGCCGAGACCCAGGAACGCCGCCACGCCGATCAGGACCATCATCATCCACGGGGCAAGAGCAGGTCTCCGAAGCTGCTTGCGTCCCCGCAGGACCCGCATGCCTTCCTGCTTCGGGGCCGGGTGCCGCAGTGGGCGTGCGGCAGTCATGCCGCCACCTTTTCGGCTGCGCGCAGGGAGGCGGAGCGGGCTCGATTGTTCACCTCGACCTCAGCAGCGGAGGCACGAATCGGCTTTCGGGTGAGAATCCGCAACTCTGCGCTGTTCTCGCATCCACAAACGGGGAGCTCCGGAGGGCAGGTGCAACCGGTGGCGCCCTGGGTGAACCGCCGCTTCACGATCCGGTCCTCGAGGGAGTGGTATGAGATGGCCAGGACCCGTCCTTGTGGCCTCACCAGCTCGATGGCGCTGTCGAGACCAGTCGTTATTGCGTCGAGCTCACCGTTGACCGCGATCCGGATCGCCTGGAAGGTCCGTCGGGCGGGATGACCCGCCCGACGGCGCGCCGCGGGGACCGCCGCGGCCACGACGGTGGATAGCTGGCTGGTCGACTGATATGGGCGCCCCTCCACGATGGCATGCGCCAGACGCCGCGCCAGGGGCTCCTCCCCAAAACGCCGGATGGCATCGGCGAGCCGGTCCTCGGGCCATTCGTTGACCACCTCGGCCGCCGTGTAGGCGGCATCGGGGCCCATGCGCATGTCCAGAGGCCCGTCATGGCGATAGGAGAAGCCCCGATCGGGCTGGTCGAGCTGGTGGGAGGAGACACCAAAATCGAAGAGGACGCCGGACACCGGCTCATCGGTGACCGAGACCACGAGGTTTCTCAGATCGGCGAAGTTGCCCTGGACCGCAGGCACGCCGAGCTCGCTGGCGTTGGCCAGTGCCGCAGGATCGCGATCTATCGCTACAACTTTCACGCTTTCTCCGAACTCATCCAGCAACCGGCGGGTGTGTCCCCCGCCACCGAACGTCGCGTCCACCACGACACCCGGCAGCACCGGGGCCAGCAGCCCAGCCACCTCATGCTCCAGAACCGGCCGGTGGTAGTCCCGGTCGTTGTTGTCCCGGTTCTGGCTCATTGCCAGCCCCCCGGGCGCTGGTACCAATAGGAAGCGGGCGGAGTCAGGGGCCTTCCATTGGTTCCGGGGGGCTGGCGATGAACCAGCCACGCATTTGCTGTCGTTACTCGTCCTCCTCCAGGTACCTCTGATCGCCGAGGGCACGGTCCTCGAGGTAGAGCGTCTTGTTCCACAGCTCGACGTGGTCGAAGACACCGATAACCGCGATCTCGCTGCCCGTCTCCAGGTCGGCGAAGTCCCTCAGGTCGGGCTTGATGAGCACCCGCCCCGACTTGTCCAGGGATTGCAGGTCGGCGCCGGAGAAGACGGTGCGCGAGAATCGCCGTCCGAAGCGGTTCTGCTCCATCTCGGTCACTTCTGCCGCCCTCGCCTCGAACTCACCGGACGGGAAGAGGACGAGTTGACGGTCCTGGCCCTTGGTGACGACACAACCGTCTTCGAGATCACGGCGAAAACCGGAGGGCATGACCACCCGGCTCTTCCCGTCGAGACTGTGGAAGTACTCGCCAAGGAACACTGCTTTGCTTCTCCGTCCGTCCTCATGTCACTGACCCCACTTCTCGGTGGGCCGTATTCGCCACTATGACCCACTTCATCCCACTTGTCAACCTTTTGCCCCACCCGGGTGACATGCCGACCACACGGACACCCCTTAGGCGACGAAAGGAGCAACGGAAGTGAGTCGGTCAGGACTGGAGGAGGGCCCGAATCTGAACGTCGGGAGGGCGGGCCGGCTCACGCGGCGGGTCACTGGATGCAAGTGGTCGATGCCACCAGCCGACGTCGTGCCACTCCCCCAGCTTGTGCCCCGCCCGAGGGAAGATCCCGATCGAGGTAAACCCCATCGAGGCATGCAGGGCTTCGCTGCCCGGGTTGGGCAGGGCGATGCCGGCAAACGCATTGGCGAAGCCCCAGAGCGCCGACAGGTCGAGAAGACCCCTGTACACCTGCCCACCCACTCCCCGGCCCCGATGCTCCTCGCGCACATAGACCGTGGTCTCGACCGACCATCGATATGCCGGGCGCCCCCGGAACGAGGTCGCATAGGCGTAGGCGAGGACCACCCCGTTCTCTTCGCTCACCAACCAGGGATGAGCGGAGGTGACCGATCGGATGCGATCCGCCATCTCGGTAGGACTCGGAGGATCCAGTTCGAAGGAGACGGCAGTCTCCCGCACCAGGGGGTCGTAGATCGCGGCTATTTGATCTGCGTCCTCGATCGACACCTGGCGAAGCCTCGGCACGGTCCGACGGCTAGGCGACTTCGAGGTAGGGATGCCAGGCAGGATCCACCTGATACCCGGTCGAGGCATAGATCCAGGCATACCTTCGGGGCGGGCCCGGCTTGGTGTTCAGCCGGAGCCCCGCCTCGGTTGGCAGGCGATCTCCCTTGGAGATGTTGCAAGGACGGCAGCATGCCACCACGTTTTCCCAGCTGTGGTCTCCGCCGCGTGAGCGGGGAAGCACATGGTCGAGGGATTCGGCCGGCCCGCCGCAGTACTGGCAGCGGTGGCCGTCACGCCCGAAGACGGCGCGTCGGGTGACTGGGGCGGCGCGGCGATATGGCACCTTCACATAGCGGGTGAGGCGAACGACAGACGGAACCTCGACCGATGAGCTCTCGGAGCTCCAGGTCTCGTCTTTCCCCACGACAACACTGGCCTTCTGGTTGAGGACGAGGACGACCGCCCGGCGTGTCGTCACCACCGAGAGCGGCTCATAGCTGGCGTTCAATACAAGGACCCGTGCC
>JARDZU010000072.1 GCA_029240695.1 Acidimicrobiia bacterium
GGCGCCAACGATGTGATCCACGGAGTCGGCATTCTCGTGTTCGAGAGACGGCTGGACGAGCTCGTCTCCGCGTTGACCGAAACCGGCGCACTGGTCATCCTCAGCGGCGTCGGCGACATCGGCACCATTCCCAGACTGAAGCCACCTTTGCGCAACCTGATGACACAGCGCTCGGCCCGCTTCGATCGGGCGCACCACCGGGTGGCTGCGCGTTTTGGCGCCCATGTGGTCTCGCACAGAAAGGACGACCCAACCATCTGGTACACGGACCGGGACCTCTGGTCGGCCGACAAGTTCCATGTCAGCGCGGCCGGCCACCAGCGCTGGGCGGACTCGACATGGCACACTTTCGAGCCCCTGCTCGAACAGCATGGATGACGCCGAGGCTCTCCAACGACTTGCCGAGGCGCGAGTGGGCAGGTTCGCCTCGATAACACCGGACGGCCGGCCGCACGTTGTTGTTGTCACATTCACGGTGATCGGACTGAACATCGTTCACATGATCGACGAGAAGCCGAAATCAACGCACCATCTGCAACGACAGCGGAACGTGGAGATGTTGCCTGTCGCCTCCCTGCTGGTCGACCACTACGACGAGGACTGGCACCAACTCTGGTGGGTCCGCGCTGACGGCGAAGTCACCATCGAGAAGGATGGGGGTAACTGGTGGGAAGCCAGGTCACGTCTCAAGGGGAAGTACCGGCAATACCGCAATGCCCCACCGAGCGGCCCCGCCATCTTCCTCTCGATCGACCGGCTCAGCCATTGGGAGCACAGCTGACCACTCCGTCTTCGGTCGCCAGCCAGCCAACCCGGACGTCATGCTCCTCGACCGGCACCGCGTCTACCAGGCGCGGTGCAGGTGCGATCCCGATCGCGGCTGCGTCGCCACGGGCCGCTGAGAGGATCCTGTCGTAATGCCCTGCCCCGTTCCCAAGCCGGCCACCCCTCGGGTCGAAGGCAAGACCGGGGACGAGGAATACATCGATCTCAGGGATGGGAATGGCCGGCCCCGAATCGCTGGGCTGCGCCATCCCGAAGGGATGGGTCTCACGAGGGACGGCGAGATCCCTGAACGTGACCGAGCGGTCGACCTCGACCCGAGGCAGCACCCATCGCCAGCCGGGAAGCATGTCGAACAGGGGGCGAAGGTCCACCTCGCCCTCCATCGGGAGAAAGGCGGAGATGGTCCCGGGGAGACTGGGAGACAGCCAGGCGAACAAACCGGCGACGATCCGCCGGCTCATCTGCGTCGGGATGGGACCTACTTCTCGCATACGAGTCCGAAGAGATGCCTTCTCCATGATGGGTCAGGGTAAGAGACCGATCGGTACTCTCCCTCCATGCGGTTGTTCATCGACGTGCCCAGGACGATCATCACCGTGGTCGCCGGAGTGACCGCCACCATCGTCGCCGTTGCTCTTATCGCGGTCATGGTCGTAGTCAACGACAGCTCGCCATTGATCGAGAAGATCATCAGAGGGTGGAGCCGCGTCTGGCTCGCCGCCTCTGGGACCCAGCTCGAGATCGAGGGGGCCGAGAACATCGATCCCAATCGGTCCTACGTCGTCGTTGCCAACCATTTGTCGACTCTCGACATCATGGCGTGCCTCCTCGCGGTGCCATTGCCGATCCGTTTCCTCGCCAAGAAGGAGCTGTTCCGGGTCCCGGTGCTGGCACAAGGGATGAGGATGGTGGGGATCATCGAAGTCGACCGTCAAGCCAGGGGTGCGGTGCACTCCGAGGTGAATCGTCAGTCGCGCGAGCTGATCGAGAAGGGTCGAAGCCTGATCATCTACGCCGAGGGCACCAGGCCCCGAAACGGGGTCATGAAGCCGTTCAAGAAGGGCGCCTTCACGATGGCGATCAGCTCGGGGCTTCCGGTCCTCCCACTGTCGATACATGGGTCGTACGAAGCCTGGCCCCCGGGCACTGCCGTGGTCAGAGGCGGGGTGATCACGGTGGTTCTTGACAAGCCAATCGAGACCGACGGCATGTCCACTCCGGACACCGGCGATCTACGTGACCAGGTCCGCGAGGTGATCGCGGGCCGGGTGGAGGCCATGGGCGGTGCGGTCGGCTAGTAGAGGAACATCGGCTGGCTCTCGAAACGTGACACACTGGACAAGAATCGGATTCGATTCGCCCAACAGAGAGGCCCGAAGTGGCTAACAAAGACAAGGGCGGCAAGAGCACCAAGAAGGTGGCGGCCAAAGACTTGAAGGAAAAGCGCCAGGCTAAGAAGGACAAGAAGGCTGTTGCCGCGTCGGCCAGCCGCGTGACGCGCTAGACGAGCCTCACCCCGTCAGTAGAGGAACATCGGCTTGCCCAGGACGTGTCGCACCTTGGGCAGATAGGTGTCGAGGTCGTATAGCTCGTCGACGTCGACCCGTTTGACGCCTTCCTTGGTGACACCGATGGGGACGTGGGTGTAAGTACCACCCCGCAACGCCACCATTCGGCCATGACTGTTCTCGACCGCGAGATCGGCGGCCATCACCGCGTAGTTGGTGGCCACCATGAGATCGAGAGAGTCGGGCGCCCCCGATCGCATGAGGTAGGCCACTTGCTGGTAGAGCACCGGCTCGCCGGTTCGCTCCTTCAGCAACTCGCCGGTGAGGGCGCCGATGCCACCCAGCTTGCGGTGGCCAAATGCGTCCTCCTCCCCGGCCAGCATCATGTCCCCCTCCTGGAGCCGGGCGCCTTCGGAGATAGTCATCATGGCGTAGTTGGACGGGTTCGAAGCTCGATCAGACAAGAGCATGCCGGCGAGCTTCTCCACGTCGAAAGGGACCTCGGAGATGATCGCCCTGTCCACCCCCGACAGATAGGCGGTCACGAGTGAGGTCTCGCCGCTGTACCGGCCGAATAGCTCTACCACCGCTATTCGTTCGTGCGATCCGGCCGCCGTGCGCAGACTATGGATGAACTGAACCCCGCGTGTCACCGCGGTCGAGAAGCCGATGCAGTAGTCGGTGCCATGGACGTCGTTATCCATCGTCTTGGGAATGGCGATGACCGGCACCCCCTCTTCGTGGAGACGGAGCCCGTAGGACAGAGTGTCGTCGCCTCCGATCGGGATCAGGACGTCGATCTTCTGGTCTTCGAGGACACCGAGCACGTGAGGGGTGATATCAACGCTCCCCTCCTCGCCGGATTGGTCGCCGAGGAAGGTAGGAACCTCCTCCGGTCTCATCTTGCCGGGATTGGTCCGAGACGTATGGAGGAAGGTTCCACCGGTGCGATCGATGGTTCGGACCACGCCGGGATCGAGTGGGATCAGCAAGTCACCGTGCGATTGGGCGTCCTCGGGGTTGAAATGAGCCAACCCGCCCCATCCACGGCGGATCCCCACCACCTGATGTCCCTCTTCGGAGGCCCGGTTCACCACCGCCTTGATGCAGGCGTTGAGCCCGGGCACGTCTCCACCACCAGTCAAGATTCCGATTCGCATGGGGCGGCAGAGTACCGCCGTCGAAAGGGCCGACTACCGCCTCACGTATGCGAGGTACACGGCCCCCGAATCGAACACCCGCTGGTCGACCAGACGGAGTGGGAGCTCACGCCCGGCGGGGAAGAACGGTTTCCCCGAGCCGACCACCACGGGCAGGACAATCAGCCGGAACTCGTCGATCAGGTCGAGCAGCGAAGCAGCCAGGCCGGCCCCGCCCACGTCGAGCGGACCCTCGGTTTCAGCCTTGAGACGGCTGACGACCGCAACCGCGTCCTCGCTGCGAACCAGTTCGACACCGGATCGGACGCTCTCCAGCGTGTCCGAGAACACGAAACGCGGCGTGTCGACATAGGCGCGTGCGAATTCTGCCTCGACGTCGGGTAGGTCATCCTGCATCGCGGCTGCGGTCCAGTGGTCGTCCATGGTCTCGAACAGCCGGCGCCCGTACAAGAACGCGGCTGCCGCCTTGGTTTGTTCATTCCAGTGCCGGTGCACGTCGTCTGCAGGCGGCCCCGAGAATTCGATACTCCCAATGGAATCCTCGATATAGCCGTCGATTGACACATTCATTCCATAGATGACCTTGCCCAATCGCTACTCCTTCGTTTGTGCATGCCTTACCCGACCATCACCCTCGCCAAGTAGAAGAACGCCGCTCCCACACCGAGCACACCCCAGAGATTTCTACGAAAGACGAGCGCTCCGAGCAACCCGCCGAAGGCCGCGGCGAGTGCAGGCGACACCGCCAGTGTTCCATCTGGGGCAGCCAATCCAGTGGCGGCGATGGCCACGAATAGGGCCAGCGGGAAAACATCCAGGAAGCGTCCCAGCCGCCCTGCCGGAGCTGGTCGCGGTCGGAGCATGAACGACAGCCTGGAGGCGTACGTGATTGTTGCAACAACAAGGACCAGTGCAACATCACTCACCGAAGGCCATCCCCACCGCCGATGCCGCCACGGCGGCCACTGTCACCTGCCAGGCAGACGGCAACAAGAGGGTCGCAGCGATCGACGTGAGCACCGCCGAGCCGGCGACTAGCCAGTCCCGCCGTCCGTGGATCATCGGCGCCGCTAGACCGAGGAAGAGCAGCGGAAAGAGCACGCCAATCCCGACGGCTTCAGGATCGATCGCGGCTCCAAACGTCGCCCCGATGGCGGTTCCGCCCACGAATCCGGTGTAGAGCATGAGGTCGGCAGCCGTCTTGTATGCCACGACATCCTCGACGCCGGCGTTGGCCGCGCGCACCGTGAGACCGAACGTCTCGTCTACGAGGATGAAGGACAGGCGGAGCCTGGTTCCCAAAGGCCGAGGCCCGATGATGCCGGCTAGCGAGGCAGACATGGGTAGATGGCGCAGACCGAGCCCGGTAGCCGCCAGCAACACCGGCACGGGGCCTGCAGCCAGAAGGCCAATCATCGCGAACTGGGCGGCACCCGAGACGATGACGACCGAAGAGAAGATCGCCAACCAGGGTGAGAATCCGGCGCTCATCGCCAACACGCCATACGCCGTTCCGAAGAAGGCTACGGCGAGGATTATGAGAGCCGAGTCGCGAATGCCCTGGCGAAAAGACGAGTTCTCGAGCACCCGGGCACGCTAACGGTTGCCGGGCCGCCTCAACTCACGGGAAGGTGCGTGGCACTCGCTGCACGTTGATCCAGCGAAGCTCTGTGAACTCGTCGAGGGCGGCCTGACCACCGAATCGCCCGTAACCGCTCCCCTTCACTCCACCGAAAGGCGCCTGGGGCTCGTCGTTCACGGTTTGATCCCCGATGTGGACCATCCCGGTCTCGAGACGCATCGCCATGTCCAGAGCCCGGTTGAAGTCGTTGGTGAGGATTCCCGACGAGAGCCCATAGTCCGAGTCGTTGGCGACAGCCAGGGCTTCCTCGGCGTCGTCCACCACGACTATCGGGGCCACCGGCCCGAAGGTCTGCTCCCTGAACAACTGCATGTCTGGCTTGACGTCCGTAACGACGGTGGGGTGATAGACGAGGTTGTCGTGCTGCCCGCCGGTCACCAGGTTGGCTCCGGCAGACACCGCCTCCTCGACCTGGTTGTGGACCTTGTCGACGGCGCGTTGGTTGATCAACGGCCCAATCGCCGTGGCCGGATCGGTCGGGTCACCCATGGGAAGCGACTCCGCACGCTCCTTGAGCTTCTCGGTGAACTCCTTGGCAATGCTCTTCTCGACGATGATCCGCTCGGTAGACATGCAGATCTCGCCCTGATGGAGGAAGGCCCCCCACGCCGCCGCGTCGATTGCGTAGTCGACATCGGCGTCGCCGAGGATGATCAAAGGATCCTTGCCGCCGAGCTCTAGCACGGCCCGCTTGAGGTGTCGGCCGGCCTTCTCGGCGATGACCCTCCCCACCTCGGTGGATCCGGTGAACGAGATCCTTCTCACAGAAGGATTGGCGATCATCTCGTCGCCGATCTCCTCTGCCGCCTCCCGGGTGCTGGTGACGACGTTTAGAACTCCCGGGGGCAGTCCCGCCTCCTCGAAGATCTCGGCGAGGAGCAGCCCGCCAGTGAGTGGCGCATCCTCGGACGGCTTCAACACTGCCGTGTTCCCGTAGGCGATGGGCAGGGTGAACGACCGGCTCCCCAGGATGTACGGGACGTTGAATGGGGCGAAGCAGGCCACGACTCCGGCGGGCTGCCGCATCGCCATGAAGAAGGAGTTGGCATGGTCGGCCGGGATGATCTCGCCCTTGACGTCGTAGGCAGCGGATGCGGCCATCCGGAAAAGACCGGGAACGAAGCCCATCTGGAACATCGAGATGCCGATGGTGCCCCCGACCTCCTCCATCATCGCCTGAACGAGGTCGTCCTGACGACTCTCCATCACGTCGGCGGCTTTGAGGAATATCTGACGTTTGGCGGCGGGCGGTGTCGCCGCCCATTCGGGGAAGGCGGCCTTGGCGGCGTCGATTGCGCTTCGGGTGTCCTCGGCGTTGCCGGCCGGCACGTTGGCGTACACGTCGCCGGTGTACGGGTTGTGGTCCTCGAAGGTCTTGCCACTCGAGGAATCGAGCCACTTCCCGTCGATGTACATCTTGGGGCTCTTGGCGGCCATGTGTCCTCCTGAGGTGGGGACCGGGAAACCTACCCCTCGAAGTCGTCGGGTAGGACCGCCATCCCCGCCGGTGTCATCCGCTCTTCTTCCAACAATCTGCGCACAACACCCCGGTTCTTGGCCGACCATTTGGAACCTGGTCGCCGTGGCGTGAATCGAATGGCCCAGCGCTCCTCGTCGATCCTCTGGCCGAGGTTGTCGATCCAGCCGTGACAGATAGCTGTGGCCTGAAGATCGTCGAGAGTCACGGTTTGCCGACCAGACGATTTCTTGTAGATGGCCACCATCACAACCTGGGCGCTGCTCCCGTGTTCACGCAACCAGGCGTCGAATTCTGAGTCGGTCGAGATCGGGATCGATTCTGAGATATCCATGAGCGGTGAGAGTCTTGTCGGGGCGGGGGAAGCGCGCCCCTATCGGGGTCGTTTCAGTCTGACTCGGGACACTCCGAGTCGAATGATCTGGAGGCCTTCACGGTGTACGGAGACATGATGGTGGAACCAGCACAGGGTGATCAGATTGTCCGCATCGGTCTTTCCACCATGTGACCAGGGGATGACATGGTGGACTTGCAGGCGATAACTGAAGGGACAGCCGTCCACTGTGCAGCCTCCATCACGGTGGACGACATGACGTCTGAGTTTCCGACCCACGGTCCGAGACCGGCGTCCCAGGTCGAGCGGTTTGCCCTTCTCGGTGAAGCCGATCAAGTCGACATTGCCGTTGCAGATGATTTCTTCGAGGACTCCCGGACCGAGACGTGGTCCAGCCAGAACTGAGACTCCGGTCTCCCCACCGGATTCGGCGGCCGTATCGGCATCGACGATCACCGCCACATCGGTAAGAGCAGTCTCAGCGGATCCGGTCTGGTAGAGATCGTCCTGACAGATGGCGACAAAGGCGAGGGCTCGACGTTCTGCCACCGCCAGTCTCTGATTGGAGGGAATGATTTCATCGGCCCTCTGATCCAATGCCTTTTCCACCATCCGGGCGTCCAAGCCGGGGAAGGCGCCCCAGATTGGGACCATCAGGTCATCAGAACCCGACGTCAGATGCAGATACCCGTTCCCAGTCTTCCGTTCACGTTTCCGGGTCAACCGCCTGTGATTGGCGACCAGACGACGCAACCCGAAGATGTCATAACCCTGATGACCATCCCGATCCTCAGCGGGCAACCGGGCGAGCAGCTGAGCCCGGTCGAAGGAGATGTCCCCGGCCGCTAGCTGTTCGGCGACTCCGGGTGCTTCCCGAAGACGGGTGGCAGTCCAGCACAGGCGTCGAGCCGTCTCATGAGAGACATCAGCCCGAGCCGCCGTCCAATCAACGATCGACCGATAACCATCAGCCAGATGAGACCTGCGTCGACGCTTCTCGGCAATCGCCGCCATCTCCACCACCCGCCAGGCGCCGACCTCGGACTCAGCCCTGACAATCAGTTGATCCAGCTGATCCTCGGAGTAGCTCCCCAACTCCATGATCCCAACGTACAACCCGGCTGTGACAAGAAAGTTCTTCAGTCGTAAACCCCGGCCAGGAATGTCTGGCCGCCGGTCACCACGCAAAGGAAGGCGCCAACTGAAGTGACCAACTGGTAGCGATCGGTGTCCTCCTCTCCCACCCACCAGCGGCCGGCGAGCCGCCACGGCCCGCTCCAGGTGAGCACCGGCTCCCATCGGGTGCCCAACCGGACCCGGGAAGGCATGCCGCCGTCCCATTCCACCTCCAACGGCTCGGGACGGGGCGGGACCAGTGCGGGACTGGGCGAAGGGGTTGCCCCCGGCCAAGGAGCCGACTCGTCCCGCTCCCGGTCGGATGGCGGCTCTCCCCAACGGGACCAGGCCACTCGTTCCCGGGGTAGCCGGCCCCCTTGAGCCCGACCCTGAAGCACCCCGTCGGGACCGAGCAGGGCCTGGGCCCGGGCTAACGCCCGCTCCGCCTCGATCCGCGAGGTCTCGTCCTGGAGCAACCCGAGCTGCCGGCCCTCATCGGACAGATCTGCCGGGGCGATCCGCAAACGGGAGATCCCGCCGGGGATGCCCCCCGACTCGATCCATGCCCTCAGCTGCCACCACACCCGATCAGACAACGCCTTCTCTGTGAAAGGGTCGGCCGATCGCCAGATCCGCTCCCTCGACCCTCCGGTGGCATCCTCGGCCATGATCGAGACACGATGCGGCGCCACCCCCGACACCCTCAATCCTCGGAGCAGCCGCTCCGCCAGGGCACGGGAGGCAAAGGCCACTGCGTCGAGGCTCTCCAAGGGCTCTTCGAAACTCGCATCCACCGCCAGGTCGGGCGGGATCTCCCTCGGGTCGACGAAACGGTCCTCCCCCGCGGCCAGCCGATGAGCGAGCAGACCATGATTCCCGAATCGGGTAGCCAGAGCGTCTCGGGGAAGACGGGCCAGATCACCCAAGGTGGCCACTCCGAGCCAGCGGAAAGTGTCGATCAACTCGTCGGCGTCGAGACCCTCCCTGAGCGCGGTCAGATCGAGCCGGGAGAGAAAATCGATGGTATCCACCACCACCACGGGCTGGCCGACCTCGGATGTCGCAGCGGCCCAACGGGCGGCGAATGGCCCGTCGGCGATCCCGATCAACGCCTGCCCTCCCCGGTCCCGGCCCACCATCCTGTCCAATTCCTTGGCCAATCGCTCGGCCAAGGCATCCTCACCTCCGTAGAAGCGGATAGCACCGGCGATCGGGACGAAGACCAGACCGGGCGCCACCACCTCCACCCTCGGGATCAGGTCCTCGATCGACTCGACCACCGGCTCAAAACGTCGTGACTCCTCTCCCAGGTCACGGGTCAGGACTGTGGCGAAGGGGGCGAGGGCCTCGGCCTCCCGTCGAGGCATGCCCAGGCTCACCCCCGCATCCAATACCTCACTCGTCGCCGCCGCGACCCGATCGCCGACGATCAGGACCGGGTCATCCAACGGCGCGTCTGGCCTCCCCAACGACCACATCGGAAACCACACGCACAACGTCCGAACCTTCATCCTCCACCTCGAATCGCCGGGTCATACCGGACGCACCCTTCCCCGACGCCTCCAACATGAGACGCCGCCTACCCAACCGGCCGTGCCCCTGATCCGCCCCCTCCCAGGTGACCCCGAGAGCCCTGAGCCGGAGATGGGCAACACCGCTGGGCAGACCCCTGCCCATGGGCCGCATCGCCACCGCCACCTTCCTCGCCCGGGCCAGGGCGGCGAGACGGCGAAGGTCCTGCTCCTTGGCACCGACCGGCACCTCGGCATAGAGGGCGCGCACTCCCTCGAGCAAGGCGGCGGCGACCTTGGGCCAGATCCCCGGCTCGTCACAACGCACGATGACGAAGCTCTCCGGGACGACACCGGTCTCCCATGCGGCCTCAGGCGAGATCCAGCCTCGGGTGTCGAGTGCCACCACCGGTGCCGTCAGCGAAGGGCCGGCCAGCAGTCTCAGACCGAGACGGGTGAGCCCGGTGCCGGCAATGCCGAGCAATTCGGTCACATGTCCCGGCCTCAGCTGGAGAAACCCCTCCTCATGATCGGCGAGATCGATGAGGGGAACGGCGGTTACGACGTCTGCAATGACTTCTTTTGGGCCCAAACTGACTCTGCGGTAGGGCGCTCCATCATATCGAACATATGTTCGATGTAAAGCCGCCCTACCCCTCCTCGAGCTCCTCGATCGTCTTGGGCCAGTCGTCCTTGAGGAGGCGGGAGAGGGAGCGGTCGGCGAGCAACTTGCCCCCGGTCTGACAGGTGGCGCAATAGTTGGACTCGTTGGAGGCGTGGACGATGCGCTGCACCTTCGACCCGCAGCGTGGACAGGGCTGGCCGAACTTGCCGTGCACCGCCATGTCGTCACGGAAGGCGGTCACCTTGGTCGGCCAGTCCTCGCCCACCTCGTCCCGGAGCCGCTCGGTCCATTCGGTCAACGATTCGACCACAGCCTGCCGTAACTGTTCGACCTCATCGTCGGTCAGCTGGGAGGTCCGCTTCACAGGTGACATTCGGGCCTGCCAGAGGATCTCGTCCGAATAGGAGTTACCAATGCCCGAGAAGATGCGGGGATCCGTGAGAGCCCGCTTCAAGGTCCGGTTTTCCTTCTTGAGGGCGGCGCCGAACTCATCGACATCGGCGTCCAGCGGTTCGACCCCGCCCCGATCGAGCTCGGCCACCCCCTCGAATCCGCGGCTCAGCCAGATCCCGGCCCGTTTGTGGGTTCCCTGCTCCGTGAGGATCAAGGTGCCAGGGTCGAAGTCGATTGCGGCGAGGCCCACCTTCTTCGGGATCGGCTTTCTCGGCGGCTCCCAGCGGAGACGGCCGGCCACCATGAGATGAATGACGAGATAGAGATCGTCCTCCATGCCGAACACGATCCGTTTTCCGACACGTTGCAGCGTCTTCACCTCGAGTCCCACGGGGGCGTCGTAGGGAGGGTCGTAGGTGCGCAACACCGACGGTGAGGCAATCCGCACCCCGCGCACCACCTCACCGAGGACGCGCCGTTCGAGTGCCTCCATGTAGACCACGATGTCGGGCAGCTCCGGCACGAGGCGGAAGCTACCGGTCGGTCCCGGTTAGTCGGGGTCCCCGAACGATCCTGCGGCGATGACAGCGATCCCGACCACGACTCCCCCGGCGATGAAGCCAAACGCGAGCAAATGGTCGGTATCGGGCGTGGCGCTGCGAGCGGCGAGCCCGAACACGACCACGAGAGCCGATACGGCGAATATGGCCGCCATCCGGGACCATTTCGACCTCCGGGCGATGGCAAGGGCTGCGCCCACCATGAGGAGACCGCCGAGGACGAACGCGAACCAGAAGTTGCCTACCGGACCCAACCCCTGGCCGGCAGAGGCTTCGGCGGCCGTCAGCGTCGGGTCGTCGCGGAGGAGCACACCACTGGCAAGAGCCATCACCCCGCCGAGCGCGAACGCAATCGCTGCGAGCTTGGACCTGGTCACGAGCGGGTCAGGGTCTGCCGTCGACGGGACCTCCTGATTCTGGGAGGCGGCCACTTTGCGAGCCATACGCGGCGAGGCGGCGGCGATCCCGATCTCCCTGGCCAGGCCGACGTCATCGTCGGTCTTGAGCACGAATTCCTCCCCTTCGGCCCGGATGGCGAACCCCATCGTGAAGAGACTGGATGCCGATGTCACCAATCTCCCCGGCCAACCTTGGTGGGGAAGATTTTATGACGCCCAGCCAGACAGACCAGAACCAGAAGGGACGGGCAACGCCCGTCCCTTCTGTACGAATGAGCTAGCGCGGGTTAGCGCTCGCTGATCTCCTCGAACACCTCGTCGAAGCTCTGGGCGGCACGACGCCGCTCTGCGCCCGACTCAGCCGGCACCGGCTGGGCGGTCTCGACGCTGCTGGGACTGGGATCACGATCCCGACTCCCACGGTCACGATCACGCCCGCCACGGTCGCCGCCACGATCACGGCCCCGTCCTCCGCGGTCACGATCACGGTCGCGTCCGCCACGGTCGCCGCCATCCTGACGGGGAGCCTCGGGCTCGGGAAGGGTTGCCCCCTCCAGGGCCTCGACCAGCTCGAGGCTGACCTTGCCTCTATCGATCTCGCGGACCCTGACCTTCAGCTCCTGGCCGTCGACCAGATAGTCCTCGACTCGCTCCACCCGCTTCGACCCGTCGAGACGGGAGATGTGAAGCAGCCCGTCACGCCCGGGGAGGATGTTGACGAATGCTCCGAACTTGGTGATGTTCACCACCTTGCCGTCGTACTCGGTGCCCAACTCGACCTCGGGCGGGAAGGCGATCTGGGTCACCCTCTCCTTGGCTGCGGCCAGAGCCGAGCTGTCGTTGGAGGCGATCCTGACGATGCCCTTGCCATCGGTCTCTTCGATCTCGATGGCGGCTCCCGTCACTTCCTCGAGCTCGCGGATCACGGCGCCCTTGGGACCGATGACCTCGCCGATCTTGTCCTTGGGGATCTCGACCGACTCGATACGGGGAGCGAACTCGTTCATCTCGGAGCGTGGCTCGGAAATCGCCTCGGCCATCTTGTCCAGGATGAACAGCCGCGCATCCCGGGCCTGATCGAGGGCTGTCGTCAGCACCTCGGAGGGCAAGCCCTCGATCTTGGTGTCGAGCTGCAGGGCCGTGATCACGTCCCTGGTCCCGGCCACCTTGAAGTCCATGTCACCGAGAGCGTCCTCTGCACCGAGGATGTCGGTGAGGGTGACGTACTTGCCGTCCCGGTAGATGAGGCCCATGGCGATTCCGGCGACAGGCGCCGAGATCGGGACTCCGGCGTCCATTAGGGACAG
>JARDZU010000241.1 GCA_029240695.1 Acidimicrobiia bacterium
ACGAACGGCTCGTGCCCGCGACGCTCCCGACCCGAGCCCGGGCCATCCCGGAGCCACGATTCCCTGATTGCGGGTCGCTCTACACGGCTCTTGCGAACCGCCTTCAGTGACTGGCCGATGGGCGAAGGATCAGGATCCTTGGCGAACGGATGCACCGCCGTGATGTCATGGCCGTCGGTTTCGACCTCGTAGGCACCCCAGTTGGTCAGGGTCCGATGTCTGGTGGTGGTCATTCGCCCTTCCTCGTCCGGTGGAAGCTAGCGGGGGCCGGTGGCCGGGGCGTATCAACGGCGATGGGTTGGCGCGCTGCTCATCCGACCGGAGGATGCCGTTCCAGAGCCACACCTCGGACGATCAGGACTCCTCGACGCTCCTCCTCAACCAAGCGTCGATCGCTTTCCACTCGAGATCTCCAGCCACCATCAGTCCGATGATGGACTGTTAATGCTCGACCGAGTCGCCACCCAGCTCGAGACCGTTCCGTAACCCCAACGCGTCCCGTTTCCCTATCGGGCATGAGCGGCGAGCTCGCGGATCATCAGCCTGGCTCGATCAATGTGGCCGTTCTGCTGGCGGAGGCCAATCCACGATCGGTCGTGACGATCAACATGTCGAGCTGGCTGGCCAACTCGACATACAAGGCGTCGACCAGTGGTAGGTTTCCGCGTCTCCGCCACGCCCCTGTAAGTAGCGGTGCAAGCGGGTGACGGACGATCGGTGACGATGCGACGAGGTTGACGCGCTCAGTCACTTGCCTGGTCGTCAGTTGACTGGCTCGATGCAGCCTTCCAAGAGCGGAGAGGACCTCTGCGTCGAAATGCCCTGGAGCATGTAGCTCTGCGTCCTGAACGTGTGCCTCGATCGACGCGGCGTGGTCAGAACCGACGAGCAGGTCGACCATCGCCGAGGCGTCGAGGACGAGCGACTCAGCCAATGCCCTCCAGATCGTCCTTGGCTCCCTGGATTGCGGCTAGGACGTCTTTGTGCTCCGCTCCGGTCGGGGGCAGTGCCGCCACCATCTTCAACCACTCACCGGCGTGCATGGATGAGAGGGCTGACCGGACCGCTTCCTGCGTCAGGTTCGAAACATTGAGTCCAGCGTCTCTGGCTTCAGCGGCCAGTTGGTCGGGTAGGTATACGTTGACTCTCGCCATGCGCATAGCATACACACATTCGAGCGTCCGACTCGTCCTGTTTCCCCATCGCGTTTGACATCACTCTTCGTGGTCAACCTAGGTCTGTTGTGCGCAAGCCTCGAGGATTGCGCCGACTGACCTGATGGCCTCGTTGACTTCAGCCTTGCCGAAGCTCCTAGACCCGTACTCAGATCGGTTCCTCTCGCGGCGAAGGCGGTCAAACTGCTCGAGAGCGGGTTCGCCGGTCTCCCTGGCGAGGACTTTGGCATATTGAGCGAGTGCCTGATGGGACCCCGGCCGACTGCGCACCCTGTGCCCGGTCATCAACAAGGCGGCAGCGACGGCCTTGCGGGCGGCGTCATATGCCAAGACGTAGGCGCCCGAGGGGTCCATGATTTGGATGGCCCGTGCGGCTTCGAGATGACGTCTCGCATCGCTGATCCATTGCTCGGCCATCGGCCGGTCTGATTCAGCGGCCTCGATGAGGCCCTTGGCGATGAGGTCGTCGAGTTCGCTCATACGAGTTGGACCCGCGGTCGACTCCGTACCGCCCGCTCGAACGCTCCGTCAGTGCCAGCCCATTCGTCCTCGGATCGCAAGACCACGTTGATCGGCCTTCCAACCACGGCTTCAACGTCCGAAACCGCGTCATAAACCTGCCCAGGATCCAAATCTCCTATCACCATGAGATCGATGTCGTGCGGGGCCATCTGGTCGGGGTCGGCCCAGGACCCGAAGATGAATGCTTCATGAATGCCACCGATCCCGGTCAGTGCCTCCCGCAGTAGGGGTTCAGGTCCCATCGACTTGGTCAGAAGGCTGCGGAGTTCCGTATAGACGGGGGAGGACCGGTTGGGTTCGACAAGACGGGATCTGCCCGAAGTCTTGGAAATGACCAAGCCCGATCTCTCGAGCCGTTCCACCTCTTTGTGGACCCCTCCCATCGATGTTCCGGTACGTTGAGCAAGCTGGCTTAGCGATAGCGGCTGCTGGGCAAAGACGAACAGTTCGGCCAGCAATCGCTCCTGCTCTGGTGATCTGAAGAGGGGAAGGCCGGATCTAGGTTTCACATAACATGAATATAGGTTCACGCAGAGTGAAAATCAATCCTTTCCAGGTTTGACACGGAGGGGGCGCGCCTTCCACAGACCGAGAGGCGTTCTCTGTTCCGTTCCGTTGCCCTACTGAACCTCGCGGCGGGACTATCGAGTAGGCGTGAGCATGAATGCCTCGCCCTGACGTCCGACACAACTTCTCGACGCGAACCGGAAGAGCGTCTGCCCCGCCGAGCAGGTGCCGGTTTCGAATCAGCCCTGAGCAGCGAGCCTCTGGTTCACCGAGTCGGCGAAGCGCTGGACAGCCTCCTTGTCGAGCGGAGAGACCGAGACCTGTTGTGTCCCGCCGCCGCTGTCAGCAATGATCAGCTCTGTTCGGTAGGACGTTGCAAGAGCCGCCACGGCGATGAGGATGACAATGACCATCAAGACCATCGATCCGTTGAGCATCAGAAATGCCATCAGGAGGAGAATTAGCGCGATCAGAAATCTCGCGCCGTTGATCCCCGTCGACACTTGGACTCTGGACACTCGGTTGAGCGGCTGAGAGATGTTGTTCGTGCCAGCGGGAATCAACCCGAAGATCGTGCTCGGCGTGGTACCCGAGACCATCGTGTCGGTCCGAACAAGACTTGAGCGCAGCCAACCAACGATCAAATTGGGTCGGACCGAGATGGCCTGGGCGGTTCCGTCCTGGGTCATGCGGGTTTGAATCTAGGCGATCACTTGGTCCGGCCGCGACCTAAGCCTCTGGGTCCGCCGGGCCCTGGTCCGGTGGGGTTGTCGCCCCCGTGGTCTCTACCTGCCCCGACGTCGTCGCCGATGTTGGTGGGACTGTCACCGTCGCCCGGGGCCGGCGGATCGCCAGCACGAGCAGGATCACAGCCAGCACTCCGAGCACCAAGCCGCCCAGGACCAGGCCGATGGAGATCGGCAGGAGTATGCCGACCCGCGCCCCTGCGTTGAAGTCTGCCGAAACGCCGGCCGACCCGTCGACGTTCATGATCACCCCGGTCCATTCACCCGATTCCAGATCCCAGGTCACGGTCTGCGGTCCCTCCCCTTCTGCCGAGACCACCCAGAAATCCTGCTCAGCCGGTGGCCCCGGGGGCGCGTCACCCTCCACGGTGTTATAGGTGACTTCCCCGGAGAAGGGGCTGTTGCGGATCACTTCGGCTAAGCCCACACCGTCGAGATAGGAACCAACGTCGTCGTCAGGGCCGATTCCGATGAACACCGGGGATACCCCGGTCGGCTCCGCCTCGAAGCGAAGAGTGGCCAACTGGCTCGAGGGGAACCACGGGGTTGGCCGGGCCGCCACCAGATCGATCGGCCCGGTGATGACGGCGTGAGTATCGGTGGAGAGGGAGACAGTCTCGGCTTGGTAGAACCCGTCGGAGGTGCGTTGGGTCGCGTGGGCCCATAACAGCACCGCACCCGCCACCACCAAGGCAACGGCCACCAGTCCGAGGATCGCCCCCAGGATGGCCATGATGACTTTGCCGGCGCTCATGATGCCTCCTCGATCTGCTGCTCACTGATCGACACTACGCCGCGAGGCGGCGCAGCCTCGCCCAAATGCTTTGGAGACCACCAGGCCCAACATACGCCCGTCGCTCGGGGCGAATAGCCAGATTCACGGCTGAATCAGCAGGAATGAAGAGAGCGATTCGCATGGGCAAGATTGTTGTTGGCATCGATGGCAGA
>JARDZU010000242.1 GCA_029240695.1 Acidimicrobiia bacterium
TCTTCCCCATGTACTGGGTGGGGCTGGGGATGAGGTCGGCGTTCCTGCCCGAGGCCGCGGCGGCCCTCGAGATCGGAGGCTCGTGGCGAACTCTGGAAACCGTGCTCGTGCTCTCGACCTGGGCGGTGGTCGGCAGTCTCGTCGCTCCCGTGGTGGTGCGCAGGATGGCCCGTCGTCAGTCGGGTTCCCAGGTGGAGGCCGCCAAGGAGCAGGCCGTGCAGTGGGTCAGATGACCGACACGGTTCACAACCGGATCGCCATGCTTCGGGCCGAGCGCGGAGTCTCCCGCCGCGAGCTCAGCGAAGCGCTGGGGGTCCATTATCAAACGATCGGCTACCTGGAACGGGGCGAATACAGCCCGAGCTTGTTCCTGGCACTCAGAATCGCGGAGTATTTCGAGGTGCCCATCGAAGTGGTCTTCTCCACCGAGCCCTTCGCTCGGATCGGGAGCGAGGCCGCCACCGGCTGATGCATCCCGGTTCAGCTACTCGGCTCGAGCTCCGTGAAGAGACGGATGAGGTTGCCACCGGGGTCGGCGACAGCTGCGAAGCGGATCGGGTCGAGATCCTGCGGAGGCGTGATCCTTGTGACCGACTCCGGGAGGGATTGCCAGAACTCGTCGACATCGTCGACCTCGAAGAAACCGCTAGGCCCCGCGTCGACGTCGGGCGTCACGTCCAACATCAACAGCACTTCTGACCCCGGGATCTGCATTGCCGCCGTGTCGTCGCCCATCCGCCACGCCTCATCCCAGCCCACAACGTCCCGATAGAAGGCCACCGCTTCCTTCAAGTCCGACACCGGGTGATATAGGTATGTGAATCTCATGGGGCGAGCATAAAGCAGTTATGTTCAGCCGTCAATCGATTATGGTGGAGACATGCCTTACCCCGTGCCCATCCCTGGCTCTGCACCGGCCCGGCTGATCGAGGCGGCGATGCGACGTTTCGAATCCGAAGGCAGGGATGCGGTGAATGTCATCGACGTGGCCCGGGATGCCGGAGTGACCACCGGATCGCTGTATCACCATTTCGGGTCGAAGGAAGGTCTCTACGTGGTGATCCGCGAGGAGATGGAGCGACGCATGACGGAGCGCATGGAAGGGGCGGCCGCGGCTGTGGGATCCACGGGTAGGGGCGCCGTAGCCTCGTCACTCTTGGTGGCCTTCGATGCAGCGCTTCGATTCGGAGTGGCCCGGATCCTCTCCGAGCCGGCGCTCGACCCGGAGGGCGACGCCATATCACTAGCCATCGTCCCCTTGCTGCCACCCGAGGGTGCAGGGGCCGCCCCGGCACTGGCGGGTGCATGGCGGGGAGCGCTCGGTGCGGTGGCCGACGGTTCGACGACTGGATCCGCGAGGGAAGGTTTGCGTTGGGTCCTGGGTGAGGTCTAGACGGGCAGGATCAGATGGCTGTCGCCAAATTCGTGCCATAGGTACCCGTGTTCGAGGGCGCTCCGATAGCTGTCGGCGAGGAGGCTCCGACCGGCTACCGCCTCCAGCAAGTCCAGATGCGTCGACTCCGGCTCGTGCCACCCGGTGATCAGCCCGTCGACGACACCGAGTTCGTGATGGGGTCCAATGACGAGATCGGTCCACGAGCGCCCGGGGTGTGAGATGCCTCTCGAGTCCACAGTCGTTTCCAAGGCGCGGACCACCGTGGTGCCGACGGCGACCACCCGACCACCGTTTGCCCGAGTGTGATTGACCAGAGCCGCCGTCGGTTCCGGGACTTCGAACCATTCCGGGTACGGCAGCTCACCCGCTTCGAGTGAGGAGACACCGGTGTGAAGGGTCACCGGAGCGACGGTCGTCCCGGTTGCCGCCAGCGCCGTCAGGAGGCGGTCGGTGAAGGGCCTCCCGGCACTTGGCATCTCGGCGGAGCCCGGAACCCGGGCGAAGATCGTCTGATACGCATCCAGCGGATAGGGACCATCGGTGTGCTGATAGCGAATGGGCCGCCCCCAGGTCTCGAGATACTCGATAAGGGGACGTCCCAGGTCGGCTCTGGCCACCCAGAGCCGGTGGCTGGGGGCATCCTCCGGGTAGGGGGTGAGCAGCTCGATCATCCCACCCCCGGGGAGCCGCAGAATGCCCGCACGCGGATGCTCGTGAGGGAGCGAGTTTGCCCCAGCCAGTGTTCGCAGCTCTACGACATGGAGACCGCCTGGGAGCATCGTCGAGAAGTGGACCACCAGGTCCCCGTCGACGACCACCGACGCCGGCAATGTTGCCGAGTTGTTCATCACCACGAGATCTCCAGGCCGCAACTCGGTTGCGAGTTCGTGAAAGACGCGATGTCTGATTCCGTCGGCGTCGGTAACCATGAGTCGGACCTGATCGCGTCGAATGCCACGGCTCTCGGGCGGTCTGGTTGCCTTCAACTCGAGTGGGAGGACGAATTCGTCCAACAGGTCGGTCGATCTCAGTGTCGCCGCTGGAGTCACTGCCTGGTCTCCTTGGCCAACAAGTCCTCGGCCTGGTAGCGGCCACTGGGATAGCGCTCCTCGAGGAGGCGAATGAATGCCGGAACCCTGGTCTCCGGAAGGGGCCGGTCCGAGATGTCTTCCTCCGGGAAGGCCTCCTGGTGCATCCTGGTGTTCATGTCGCCGGGGTCGAGCCAGTAGACGGTGATGTCCGGCTCTTCGACGGCTAGGACGTTGGAGAGCTGTTCGAGGCCGGCTTTCGAAGATCCATACCCTCCCCATCCCTCATAACCCTCGACGGCGGCATCGGAGGTGACATTCACCACTGTCCCACCAGCCGCACGGAGTTGGGGAAGGGAGAGCTGAATCAACCGGAGCGGCGCCATGAGATTGGTGGCCAGAACCTCGTGGAGGACATCGAGCGGGTATTCGCTCACCGTTGGCTGCGGACTGGGCCCGAGAAAGCTGGCGTTGTTGACCAGCAAGGAGAAGCCGCCTGCCTCGATCGCGGCATCTACAAGAAGCGTGGCGTGGCGGGGATCGGTGACATCGCCGGGGATGGCGACGACGTCACCGGTCCCGGCGTCGTCGATGGCTGCCGATGCCGCTTCGAGGTCCGACCCATCCCGAGCGTCGATCACGAGATTCCAACCCGAACGGGCCAGCTCGATGGCGAGAGCGCGCCCGAATCCGCGAGACGCCCCGGTGACGATGGCTGTGCTCATACCCCGAAGCTACGGCCGATCCTGTCTCCCGTCATCGGTCCCGGGCCCGATTCGCCCTCCGTCCGGGGGCGGAGAGGTTTATTCCTCGACCAGCCCGCTCTTGACGGCAAACAGCGCGGCCTGGGTGCGATCGTCGAGCCCTAGCTTTCGGAGAACGGCTGACACATGGGTCTTGACCGTCTTCTCCGATACGAAGAGCTCCTCGGCGAGACGAGCGTTGGACCATCCCTGACCGAGACCCGCCAATACCTCCCGCTCCCTTGCGGTGAGGTCGGTCAGTGCCTCATGGGGATCGCCGCCTGATACGAAGGCAGAAAGAGCGGCCGCCGCCTCCTGGGCATAGACGGTCCTGCCACTGGCCAGCTCCCTGATGGCGTCGGCGAGCTGGTCGGGGTCGGTGTCCTTGAGCAGGTAGCCGTCGGCGCCGGCCCGGATCGCCGGCACCACCTCGCGCCGGTCGGCAAAACCCGTGAGCACGAGGACCTTCACGTCGGGGTTCCACTTTCTCATTTCCGGGATCAGCTCCGACCCTGAAGTGTCGGGGAGGTGTAGATCGAGCAGGACCAGATCGGGCTCACCGGTGGCCAGCTCCCGCATGGCTTCCTTGCCGTCGCCTGCCTCACCGACTACTTCCATTCCCGGTTGTGTCTCGAGAAAGGCGCGGAGG
>JARDZU010000243.1 GCA_029240695.1 Acidimicrobiia bacterium
CCCAATCCGGGTACCTTTTCCCTGACCGATCGGAGTCCCCATGGAATTGCGCGAAATCCTGCTGGTATTGCACATCGCCGCGGCGGGTACCTGGCTCGGGGCCAACCTCGTCCAGGCGGTGGCGCCATCGATGGCGGCACGGCAAGGCCCGGCTGCGGCCGCTGGCTGGTTTCGTGTGGCGGCAGGTCTGTCGACCCGTCTCTACATGCCGGCTGCAATCGTCCTGCTCGCCACCGGGATCTGGATGGTTCTGATCACCGAGGCATACGGATTCGGCACCACGTTCGTGACCATCGGATTCGCCATGATCGTCATCGGCACCCTGCTTGGCATTTTCGTGTTCGAGCGTGGTTCGGTTCGGGCAGCGGACGCAATCGATTCCGGTGATCAGGAAGCGGTGAAAGCCGCCAGAGGACGGCTGGCCGGCTTCGGGATCCTCGATACCCTCCTTCTACTGTTCACGATCACGGCGATGGTGCTCCGCCTCGGGGCCTGATCGGGTCGGACTTGAGCCGGCGCGCCGTCCTCATCACGATCCTTTTGTTGCTTGCTGGCTGTACGTCCGGTGAGGAGGGGAGTGCTGGAGCGGGGGATCTGGCTGCGGCAACGACAGTCCCAGGGATCCAGCTTCTCGGGAAGGTGACTGACCCCAGCGGCATCCCTGTGCCCCGAGCAACAGTGACGGTGGGAGCGGACTCAGCGGTGACCGCCCCGGATGGTTGGTTCGACATGCTCGCCACCCCCGGCCCGCTTCAGGTCGACAAGCCGGCGTGGGTAGGCGTGGAGTCGGCCTGGGATGGATCAAATGCGTTCACCCAGGTGGCGATGGAGCCCCGTCGCCTTCGCGCCTTGCGGGTGGGAGCGGAGGGCGCCGGAGACGACGAGAGGTTCGCCGCATTGCTCACTCTGGCCGATGAGACCGCGATCAACGCGTTCGTCTTCGATACCAAGCAGGAAGGCGGGAAGGTGTTCTATGACACCGAGGTTGCAGAAGCCCATGAGTCGGGTGCCGTGGTGAATGTCTATGACCCCGGAGAGCGGATCGCCCAGGCCAAGGAGCACGGTCTCTACACAATCACCCGCATCGTCACGTTCGAGGACTCGTACCGGGCGGAATTCCGGCCCGAAGAGGCGTATGACGGGAAGTGGATCAACCCGACCAACACATCGGCATGGGAGTACCCCATTGCCCTGGGTGAGGAGGCGTGCCGGCTCGGGTTCGACGAGATCCAGTTCGACTATGTGCGATTCCCGTCGGAGGATGCGGCACAGATCAGTGGTCAGCTCGAAATGACGGAGGAGGAGCGGACCACCGTGATCGAGGGCTTTCTCCGGGCGGCGCAGGAGAGGATCCATGCCGAGGGCTGTGCAGTGAGCGCAGACGTGTTCGCCATCGTGGTCTCGGCCAACAACGATCAGGGGATCGGGCAGCGGCCCGAAGAGCTGACCCGTCACCTCGACGCCTTCAGCCCGATGGTGTACCCCAGTCACTACTCGCCGGGCTGGCTCGGTCTCGACGACCCCAACGAGCATCCCTACGACGTCACGTCGGACGCCATCCAGGACGCTCAGGAGCGCATCGAGCAGGGTGTCGTCTTGCGGCCGTGGCTGCAGGCGTTCTGGTGGACCAACGATCAGATCAGGACATCGATCCAGGCGGCGGAGGATCTCGGCGTGGGCTGGATCCTGTGGAACGCAGTGAGCAACTTCGATCGTGCGGCCCTTCCCACCGACGCCGAGCTTGCCGCTTCCTGATCACTCGCTCCGACCCGTTCTCACGTCGGGGGCGCCCATACGGGCGGCGTCGGCGGTGTTGTCGTCAGGCTGGCCTTGCGATTCTCGTTCGGCCGCCACCCGCGCCCTGTAATGATCGATCTCCCGGGTGAACGTTGCTTCGTCCCAGCCAAGGATGGGCCCGATTATCCGGCTCGTGGCCTCGGCGGCGCTCAGGCCCCGATCATGTGTCTCGATCGAGATCCTGGTGCGACGGGTGAGGACATCGTCGAGATGCAGGGCACCCTCCTCGAGGGCAGCCAGCGCGATCTCGGCGCGCAAATAGGGGACCCCATCGACGAGGGGCCGCCCCAGCGACGGGTCGGATTCGACCAGAGCCGCCACGCTCCCTACTTCGGAGCCGTACCGTCCTAGAAGTCGAACAGGGTCGGGAAGCCCGATCCGTGACGGATCCTCCATCAACTCGGCCCATCCGCGTGCACCGACCAGGGCGATCTCGTCGGTGCGGGAATCGGGCACCGTCGTCCCGAGATCTGCGACGGCGGCATCGACCGCGTCGCGGGCCATGATCCGGTACGTGGTGTATTTGCCACCGGCGACGCTGATGAGCCCGGTGGTCGACACCGTGACAGCATGCTCCCGGCTCAGCATGCTGGTGTCATCCGACTCCCCGGTGAGGAGAGGGCGGAGCCCGGCATACACGCCGACGATGTCCTCCGGGGTGAGAGGGTCGGCGAGGACGCTGTTCACAGTCGTCAGGAGGTAGTCGATGTCGCCGCTGCAGGCGGCGGGATGGGCTCTGCGGAGGTCCCAGGGAGTGTCGGTCGTCCCGAGAATCCAGTGCCGATCCCAGGGGATGACGAAAAGGACGCTTTTCTCGGTGCGCAAGATCAACCCGGTGTCGGACCGGACGCGGTCTCTGGGCACGACGATGTGGACCCCTTTGGATGCCTTCACATCGAGCCCACGATCCCCGGCCATCGCCTGGATGTCGTCGCTCCAGACTCCCGTGGCGTTGATCACACTCCGGGACCTGATCCGAATTTCGCTGCCCTCCTCGAGGTCGGTGGCCTCGATGCCTGAGACCCGCCCGGCTTCGAGGATGAGGGAGCGGGCTCTTACGCTGCTCGCGAGCAGGGCACCGTGGGCGGAGCCGGTGCGGGCCAGCATCAGCGTGTGGCGAGCGTCGTCGACCACGGCATCCCAGTACCTGACTGCCCCCACCAGGTCGCTCCCGGCCAGTGCCGGCGCCATCTCGAGAGCTGCCTTGCGGGACAGATGGGTGTGTCGGGGCAACGGGCTGTCGGCGGCCGCGGCGAACATGTCGTAGAGAAGGACGCCTGCGCCGACGTAGAGACGCTCCCAAACGCGGTGCTGCAGCGGGTAGAGAAATGACACCGGCTCGGCGAGATGAGGACAGAGATGGTTGAGCATGAGGTTCCTCTCCGCCAGCGCCTCACGCACCAGTGTGAAATTCCGCTGCTCCAGATACCTCAGCCCGCCGTGGAACAGCTTGCTCGAGCGGCTCGATGTCCCCGATGAGTAGTCCCGCTGCTCGACGAGCGCCACGGACAGACCTCGCGAGACCGCGTCGAGGGCAACCCCGCACCCGGTCACTCCGCCACCGATGACCACGATGTCGAACGTTTCCTCGCCCATGCGTCGCAGGTGAGCCCGGCGCTGGGCCGGATTGAGGCTGGAAGAGGCTGGCCTCCGGTTACGTACCATCGCATCCATGAGCGGTCAGATGAAGGTTGGCATACAGCTTCCCGAAGTAGAGCGCCAGGTGTCTTGGCGGGAGGTGCGCGAGATCGCCAACACCGCGGAGGAGGTCGGATTCGACTCGATATGGGTCGGCGACCACCTCCTGTTTCGCGATGCGGTTACCGGCGTGCGAGGTCCGCTGGAGGCGTGGTCGCTGCTGGCCGCACTTGGCGAGGCCACCGAGAGGGCCCTCATCGGGCCACTCGTGGCTGCCACCTCGTTCCACAATCCGGCGATGATCGCGAAGAAGGCGGCCACGGTCGATGACATCAGCGGTGGCCGGCTCGTGCTTGGTCTGGGTGCCGGCTGGAATCAACCCGAATACGCCGCCTTCGGCTTTCCGTTCGACCACCGTGTGGCGCGG
>JARDZU010000244.1 GCA_029240695.1 Acidimicrobiia bacterium
CACGTGGACAAGGACTCGCGCGAGCACTTCGAGATGAGGATCCACAAGCGCCTCATCGACATCCTCGAGCCGACCCCCAAGACGGTCGACTCACTCATGCGTCTCGAGCTGCCTGCCGGCGTGGAAGTGGAGCTGAAGTTATGAGCTCG
Source organism: Acidimicrobiia bacterium (assembly GCA_029240695.1). Taxonomy (GTDB): domain Bacteria; phylum Actinomycetota; class Acidimicrobiia; order Spongiisociales; family ZC4RG35; genus JARDZU01. The sequence goes on from JARDZU010000244.1 coordinate 150, forward strand.
CTGCGCTCGCTCGTACGAGCTCGGCCACGCCTTGCCGTATCCGATAACCGGCATATGGACCGGAGCGCGGCCTTTGTCATCGCGCAAGGCCTACTCATGGTCAATCCAAGTACCAGGTACGAAGTACCAAGTACCGCCGGAGGCGTCAGATGAACGCCATCCTCGGCACGAAACTGGGCATGACTCAGGTCTTCGACGACCAGGCGAGGGCAATCCCTGTCACGGTCATCAAGGCCGGGCCCTGTCGCGTCGTCCAGATCAAGACCGAGGAAACCGACGGTTACAACTCGATCCAGATCTCGTTCCGCGATGCGAAGCCGGGGAAGGTCAACAAGCCTGAAGCCGGTCACTATGCCAAGGCGGGAGTGGCCCCGGCTCGTCATCTCGTCGAGCTGAGGGTGGACGATCCCAGTGCCTACACCGTCGGCCAGGAGATTCGTATCGCCGACCTCTTCCAGGCCGGGACCAAGGCCGACGTATCCGGCGTGTCCAAGGGCAAGGGGTTCGCCGGGGTCATGGAGCGGCATAACTTCTCCGGTCAGGGCGCCTCCCATGGCAGCCACAAGGTGCATCGCGCCCCCGGTTCCATTGGCGCCTGTGCCACACCTGCCCGTGTCTTCAAGGGCACCCGCATGGCCGGCCGTCTCGGCGGGGAGCGGGTGACGACCCTGAACATCGACATCGTCGGCGTCGATGGCGAACGTGACATCCTCCTGCTCGGCGGCGCCGTCCCCGGTCCCAAGGGCTCGGTCGTCCTGGTTCGAGAGGCGGTCAAGGCCCATGGCTGACGTGAAAGCTCCGCTCTACACCTCGGACGGCACAGCCAAGGGCGATTTCAAGTTGGACGCAGAGGTCTTCGGGATCGAGCCCAACCTCTCGGTGCTCCATCAAGTGATCACAGCCCAATTGGCAGCGAAGCGATCCGGCACGGCCTCGACCAAGACCCGAGCCGAGGTGCGTGGTGGAGGTCGCAAGCCCTGGCGCCAGAAGGGCCTGGGCCGGGCCCGTCAGGGCTCGATCCGCGCTCCACACTGGGTCGGCGGCGGTATCGCCCATGGGCCCAAGCCACGCGATTTCACCCAGAGGACGCCCAAGAAGATGAAGCGCCTTGCCCTCCGCAGCGCCCTCTCCGCCCGCGCCTCCGAAGAGGCGGTCATGGTGATCGAGGACATCGACTGGTCCTCCCCCAAGACCAAGCAGGCGATCACCCTGCTCGAGGCGATTGGAGCCGGTGGCAAGTCATTGGTCGTGCTCGGGAAGCTCGACGGGACCGCCGGCCGTTCTTTCCGGAATCTTCCCGACGTCCACCTCTGCGAGCCAGGTCACCTGACGCCCTACGACGTGCTGTGGGCCGACCAGGTGATCTTCACGTCTCACACCGTGGGGTCGGTGGGCCGCTCCAGCTCGTACGAGGTCAGCGAAAGCGACTTCGTGAAAGACGAAGGGGGTGATTCCTGATGAAGGACCCACGTGATGTGATCCTCGCCCCGGTCGTCTCGGAGAAGTCCTACGACCTCATCGAGAACAACAACACCTACACCTTCGTGGTCGACCCTCGGACCAACAAGGAAGAGATCAAGGACGCCGTGGAGTCGATCTTCGGGGTCCGGGTGCTGAGGGTCAACACGCTCAATCGCAAGGGCAAGATGAAGCGCCAGGGATGGTCGCGTGGACGTCGCAAGGACACCAAGCGCGCCCTGGTCACTCTTGCCGACGGCAATTCGATCGATCTGTTCGGAGTCTGAGATGGCAGTCAAGAAGCGCAAGCCAACCTCACCGGGTCGCCGGTTCCAGACCGTCTCGGACTTCGCCGAGATCACAACGGACACGCCCGAGAAGACTCTCATATCCAAGAAGGGGAAGACCGGCGGCCGGAACACCCAGGGTCGGGTCACGTCACGTCATCGTGGCGGCGGGCACAAACAGCGTTATCGGATCATCGACTTCCGTCGCGACAAGGACGGCGTGCCCGCCCGCGTCGCCACCATCGAGTACGACCCCAACCGCAACGCTCGCATCGCCTTGCTCAACTATGCCGACGGCGAGAAGCGCTACATCCTGGCCCCGGTCGGGGTCAAGGTGGACGACCGTTTGGAATCTGGGTCAGGCGCCGAGATCCGCCCAGGCAATGCACTCCCCTTGCGAAACATTCCTGCCGGCACGAACGTTCATGCCATCGAGATGCGTCCCGGTGGGGGCGCAAAGCTGGCCCGCTCCGCCGGCACTTCGGTGCAGCTGATGTCGAAAGAGAGCGACCTCGCCTTGCTGCGGCTCCCCTCCGGTGAGATGCGCCAGGTGCCGCTCGACTGTCGGGCGACCGTCGGTCAGGTAGGCAACACAGAGGCCGAGCTGATCAAGATCGGCAAGGCGGGCCGCAACCGGTGGAAGGGTGTCCGCCCCCAGACCAGGGGTGTTGCCATGAACCCGGTCGACCACCCGTTGGGTGGTGGAGAGGGCAAGTCCTCGGGTGGACGCCATCCGGTTAGCCCGTGGGGCAAGCCTGAGGGCCGGACCCGAAGCAAGAAGAAGGCGTCCAACCAATACATCGTCCGCCGTCGCGCCAAGAAGGGCCGCAGATAAAAATGAGTAGAAGTCTTAAAAAGGGCCCGTTCGTCGACGACCACCTGGCCAACAAGGTGGACGAGTTGAACCGCTCCGGGAGCAAGCGTGTGATCAGGACCTGGTCCCGACGCTCCACGATCATCCCCGAGATGATCGGGCACACGATCGCGGTCCATGACGGCCGCAAGCACGTACCGGTGTACATCACGGAGTCGATGGTCGGCCACAAGCTGGGCGAGTTCGCCCCTACCCGCACGTTCCGTGGGCATGCCGACAAGGCAGCGAGGAAGCGATGAAGGTCAGAGCGCAAGCCAAATACGTGCGGCATTCGCCCTACAAGGTTCGACGTGTGCTCGACCTCGTGCGCGGGCTGCCCGTGCACGAGGCCGAGGACATGCTTCGGCTGACCTCGCGCGGCGCGACCGAGCCGATCAGCAAGGTTTTGAAGTCTGCTGTGGCCAATGCCGAGCACAACCACGCTCTCGACGCCGAGGACCTGGTCGTGGCCGAGGCGTATGCCGACGAGGGACCGACTCTCAAGCGTTACCGGCCCCGGGCCCGGGGGCGCGCGACCCGTATTCGCAAGCGCACGAGCCACATCACGATCGTGGTGTCGGACATGAATGAGGAGGTGAGTTGATGGGTCAGAAGGTTCACCCCTATTCATTCCGCCTAGGTGTCTCCACTGACTGGAAGTCGAAGTGGTTCTCAAACAAGGATTACGTCGCGTTCGTCAACGAGGACTGGAGGATCCGCGACTATCTGAAGAAGGAGTTGGTTCGTGGCGCCGTGTCCCGGGTCGACATCGAGCGCACCCGTGACCGTCTCATAGTGGACATCCACACCGCACGCCCCGGCGTCGTGATCGGCCGCAAAGGTTCCGAGGCAGAGCGCCTGCGTGGTGATCTGGAGGCCCTGGCCAAGCGGCCGGTCAAGCTCAACATCAACGAGGTCAAGGACCCCGATCTCGACGCCGCCCTGCTGGCCAGAGGCGTTGCCGACCAGATCGAGAATCGCATAGCGTTCCGCCGCGCCATGAAGCGCGCCATCGCGTCCGCCCTCAAGGCCGGAGCCGAAGGGGTTCGGGTCGAGTGCAAGGGCCGTCTCGGCGGGGCCGACATGGGTCGTCGCGAGTGGTACCGCGAGGG
>JARDZU010000073.1 GCA_029240695.1 Acidimicrobiia bacterium
TGGCTGGCAGTCCCGACCGGATTCGAACCGGCGTTTCCGGCTTGAAAGGCCGGCGTCCTAGGCCACTGGACGACGGGACCTCGCGGTCACGACAGGTTAACGGGTGACACGAATCTACCCCCTAACCGGCAAGCTCACGCTGCGCCTGCTCCAGACGCGCCAGCGTCTTCTCCTTGCCCAGGGCGGCGAGAGACTCGAACAAGGGTGGGCTCACTGACGTGCCCGTGACAGCGACGCGCAAGGGTTGAAGACCCTTGGCCGCGCCGAGACCCATCTCCTCCAGCATCCCCCGCAACACCGCTTCGATGTCAGCGGCGGCCCAGTCGTCGACGGCAGCCAGACGCTCCTGGGCGGTCTTCAGGATCCCGGGCACCCCATCCTTGGCCATGACCTTGTCCCATGCCGCCTGGTCGTACTCGAAGTCCTCGAACAGGAACACCACCTGCTCGCCTGCCTCGGGGAGGAATCGGGTCCGCTCCTGCACGAGATCCGACACCTCCTCGAACCGGGACCACTCCTCTTCATCGAGGCTGCGCCCGATTGCCGCCTCGACGTGGGGCCGGGCCATGGCCCGAAATTCCTCAGGGTCTGTCGCCCGGATGTATTCCCCGTTCATCCATGACAGCTTGTCGGGGTCGAAAACGGCTGGATTGCGAGAGACATCGATCAGGTCGAAGGCGGCGATCGCCTCGTCCCTCGTGAAGATGGTCCGGTCGCCGTCGATCGACCAGCCGAGCAGCGACAGGTAGTTGAAGACGGCGTCAGGCAGATACCCCTCATCGCGATATGTGGACAGGGACTCGGCGCCGTGGCGCTTCGACAGCTTCTTGCCGTCGGTCCCGAACAGAAGCGGGAGATGGGCATACCCGGGCTCGCCGGCTCCGAGGGCTCTGGTGATGAGGATGTGCTTCGGGGTCGAGGGAAGAAGGTCCTCGCCGCGGGCAACGTGAGTGATGTCGTAGTCGACGTCGTCCACGGTCGACGCCAGGTGGTAGGTGGGAGTGCCGTCGCTCCGCAGGATCACGAAGTCGTCGATGTCCCGCGCTTCGAAGCTGATCTTGCCCCTAACCAGGTCCTCGAAGACCACAGGTTGGTCCGGTGGGACCGAAAGCCTCACCGCACCCTCGGCGACCGCCTTCTCGGGACGCCTGATGTAATGACCGGGGTGCAGATGCTCCTCTTCCGCTCGGCGACGAAGCGCCTCGAGCTCGTCGGGAGAGCGGTTGTCGTAGTAGGCCGCCCCCGAAGCCACGAGATCCGCCGCCGCCTGCTGGTAACGCTCGTAACGGCTGGACTGCCGGTAGTCCCCATGCGGCCCGCCCACTCCGACACCCTCATCCCAGTCGAGCCCGAGCCATCGGAGCGAATCGAGGATGTCCTCCTCGTACGCGGCGGTTGATCTCTCGCGATCGGTGTCATCGATCCTCAGGATGAATGTGCCTCCATGATGACGCGCATAGAGCCAGTTGAAGAGGGCCGCGCGGGCCGTCCCCACGTGGAGGTGCCCGGTGGGCGAGGGGGCGACCCTCACTCGGACCGTCATCGCGCCGCCACGACTCGATTCTGGAGGACCCCGATCCCGTCGATCTCCACCTCCATCAGGTCGCCAGGCTCCACCTTGCTCACTCCGGCAGGCGTCCCGGTGAGGAGTACGTCACCAGGAAGAAGCGTCATCACCGAGGTGACGAACTCGAACAGTTCGGCCACTCCAAAGACCATGTCCGAGGTGAAGCCGGCCTGGCGGACCTCCCCGTTCACCCGGCAGATCACCGCCAGCTTCTCCAACGGGTCCAATTCCGTCTCGATGGCCGGGCCGAGAGGACAGAAGGTGTCGAACCCCTTGGCCCGGGCCCACTGCCCGTCCTTTTTCTGCAGGTCGCGAGCACTCACGTCGTTGGCTGCCGTGTAACCCAGGATGTAGGCGGAGGCGTCCTCGGCCTTGACATGACGCGCCACCCGGCTGACCACCACAGCCAGCTCGGCCTCGTGGTGGACGTTCTCCGAGATGGCCGGGAGGACGACGTTGGCATCCGGACCGACCACTGAGGTCGCCGGCTTCAGGAAGATGATCGGCTCTTCCGGGGTCTCGACGTTCTGCTCGGCGGCGTGATCCTCGTAGTTGCGACCGACAGCCACCACTTTGGAGGGAAGGACCGGTGCCAGGAGGTGGGCGGTTTCCCAGGGGATCACCGTCTCAGTCGGCTCCCAGGCGACGAAAGGAGAGCCGATATAGACCAGCACCCCCTCGACATCCGCCACCCCGTAGGCGATGTCGTCTCCGGCCTTGATGCGGACGAGCTTCATGGTCGGAAAGCTACCGGTGCTCTTCGGCTGCCCCCGAGGCGGCCAGAAGGGCCCGGATCTCGTCGGGTTTGCGGACGATGAGGTCGCGGTCGACCTCGCCTGTTGCTGTCTGTCCCGGCCTCACCTCGTGAGGCACCGCCGCCTTCCAGCGTTCCCGCCTCTGTAGGACCTCTTCGGAGGGGTCATAGCCATAACCGCAAAGGGCAAGGGCGACCTCGATGTCCTCGCGTACCGGGCCCCGCCCCAGAGCACCGGCTCTGGTGATGGTCAGAGCTGCAATGACGGACTTCAGGTCGGGGTCGTCGTCGGGGAGATCTGCTGCATTCACCAGCCGCCACCCCCAGCCACCGTCGGGCGTCGTCTGCCCGAAGCGTCCCCCGCTGGGGACCTCGTCCGGCGAGGTGGGGATCCCCGGCTTGATGCTCGGCCGCCATCGTCGGGCGGCAGGAGGTTGGAGCGTCGAGCGCGGCCGGTCAGCCTCCGTCAGCTCGATATTGGGCTGTTGACCCATCAGATGAAGCTGAGCCAGTGGCGGTACTCGGGGATCTTGGCCGCGACCAAATCGGAGAAAAGGTCCTGTGCCTTCCGGGTGACCGGACCGGGCTCACCCGCACCGACCACACGACCGTCGATCTCACGGATCGGCGTCACCTCAGCCGCCGTTCCCGTCAGGAAGACCTCGTCCGCGGTGTAGAGGCTCCCCCGGGCCAGGTCGGCCTCGACCACCTCGACACCCTCACCCCTGAGCAATTCGATCACTGTGTTACGTGTGATTCCCTCGAGTATCCCTGAGGAGACCGGCGGGGTGTAGACCACGTCCTTGCTGGCGATGAACAGGTTCATCCCGCTCCCCTCGGAGACCAGGCCCGCGTCATTGAGCATGATCGCCTCGTCGTACCCGGCACGAAGAGCCTCCTGTTTGGCCAGCACTGAGTTGAGGTACTGACCCGAGCCCTTGGCTGTCGGGATGAAGCTGGTGTGCGAGATCCGACGCCAACTCGAGACCATGGTGGTGATGCCCTTCTCGACACCGTCGTCGCCCAGATAGCTGCCCAGGTAGAAAGCGGCCATGTAGTTGTGCACCGGGCTGCTCTTCGGGTTGATGCCGAAAGCACCCGACCCATAGAAGACGAAGGGGCGGATATAGGCGGACTCCAGATGGTTCACCCGGAGGAGCTCGAGACAGACATCATCCATCTCCTCGGCGCTCTCTTTCATCGGAAGGCCGTAAGCGCGAGCCGAAGCGACCAGCCGGACCATGTGATCGTGGAGACGGAATACGGCGGTTCCCTCGGGTGTCTTGTAGGCGCGAATGCCTTCGAAGACACCGGTTCCGTATTGGAGGGAATGGGACAGGAAGTGGACGGTGGCATCGTCCCAGGGGACGAAATCACCATCAACCCATATCTTGTTTGCCGGTTCCATCGGTCAAGGCTAACTGGTGTCGACCGGAGTGGAACCACGGATTCCGTTTTCGGGCCACGGTGGTTGAATCGAAGAAATGCGTGAGAAAGGCCCGGACCGCGCTCGTGTGATCGAGTGGCTACTCGAGGGAGACCCAGCCATCAGGTGGCAGACAATGCGTGATCTGGTCGGGGCGAAGGAGGAAGTCTGGAGGGCGGAACAGGAACGGGTCGGATCCGAGGGCTGGGGGGCGCGGCTGCTGAAGCACCAGGACGCGGATGGACGATGGACGCCCAGGCTCTATGGCAAGAAGTGGATTTCGACCACCTATTCCATGGTGCTCTTGCGCGAGATGGGCTTGCCTCGCTCCGACCCCAGGGCACTCAAGTCATGTCAACTGTTCCTGGAGGAAGGACTGGGGACGCGTCGCAACAGTGAGACCTGCATTCAATCCATGGTCACCGCCATCCTGTTCTGGTTCGACGTGGAGGACCGACTGCGCGAGCCGGTCCTGGCCCATCTCCTCGGCAAACAGCTCAATGACGGCGGTTGGAATTGCGATGGGCAGTCCAGTCACGGCTCTTTCCACACCACCGTCATGGCACTCGAGGCCCTGCGCGAGTGCGTCGTACGGGGTGTGGCGGCTATTGACGAGATCGAGGCGGCGGAGGCCAGGGGTGGCGAGTTCTTCCTGCAACACAGGATGTTCCGCTCCCACCGGACCAGTGAAGTGGTCAACCCGCGCTTCCTCCGGCTCTCTTTCCCGACCAGATGGCACTACGACGTCCTGCGCGGTCTCGACTACTTCAGGTCCGCCGGCGTGCTGAGCGATCGGCGCCTCCACGAGGCAATCGACGTTGTGGTTGACAAGCGAGATCGGGATGGGCGATGGCCGCTGCAACAACGCTGGCGTGGTGAGACATGGTTCGAGATGGAAGTCGTCGGCGAACCCAGCCGGTGGAACACCCTCAGGGCAATGCGAGTCCTCGAAGGGTGGGGCGGCGAGAAGTAGCCTCGCCGCCGATGCACCGACTCATCGCCTCTCTGTTCGGGGCCGGCTTGATCCTGCGCAGAGTGCGGGGCTCGGACGCCGGGTCTGGCACGATCGGCGGGCTGGTCGCTCTCCCTTTTGCGCTTCTCATCGGCGAGACATGGGGATGGCCCGGGCAGTTGGCGGCCACGGTGCTGGTGACGGCTGTCGCCATCTGGGCGTCCGCAGGAGTCGTATCGTCGGAGGGAGACGCAGGCTGGATCGTCATCGACGAGGCAGCCGGGGTCTTCGTCGCCACGATCGCGTTGCTCGGGTGGGCCGCCGTGATCGCTTTCGTCCTGTTTCGCATCGTGGACATCACCAAGCGGCCCTTCCCGGGGGTCCATCAGGCCGACTCCATGCCCGGGGCGACCGGCATCGTCCTCGACGATCTCGTAGCCGGTGCTTGGGCCCTGGCCATGGGTCATCTCCTCAACGCCACCATCATGTGAACCGGCCGATCACCGAACCTGCGTATCGTCTCCCGAGGAGGTAACAGAGCAGATGGATTGGAACCCGAAAGCAATCGTCGTCGGTGTCGACGGCTCCGAGACGAGCACCCGCGCGGCCGTGATCGGCACCGAGATCGCCCGATCCCGGCAAGCCAAGCTCCTGCTGGTAACCGTGGTCAGACCACCCGAGGGGTGGTGGGGCATCGGTGGCGCGCCTCCGACTCCCGAAGCTCTTTCCGCCGCGCTCGTGGAGGGACAGCAGCAGGTGATCAGGGAGACCGAGGAGCAACTCCCACTAGACGGCCTGGACTATGAGACTGTCGAGGAGCTGGGCGATCCCACATCGCGACTCATCGCGGTGGCCGAGGAGCGCGAGGCCGGGCTGATCGTCATCGGCAAGCGTGGAGCCGGGCTCGCCGAGCGGGTGATGCTCGGGAGCGTCGCCGATCGTCTTTGTCACCACTCTCCGGTCCCGGTGATGGTGGTCCCCTGACCCAAGGGCATCGCCAACTAGTCGCGTGCCCACTGTCGCCATCTTGCCGGTCAAGTCCTTCCGACTGGGCAAGGGTCGGATGGCTGACCGCGTCTCCGACGAGACTCGATCTCAGCTGGGTCGCGCCCTGGCTGAAAGGACGGCGGCCCTGGCAGTCGATGCCGGGCTGATCCCGATCCTGGTCGCCGGTGATGGCGAGGTTGCAGAATGGGCCCTCCTTCACGGCTTCCCTTCGCTACCCGATCCAGGTGAAGGGTTGGACGCCGCGGCTCTGGCGGGGACCAACTGGGCCACGGAGGCCGCGAGTGAGTGGATCGTGGTCCACACCGATCTCCCCCTTCTCACCGTTGTAGAGCTGGAGTACTTGAACAAAGCGCTCTCCGCTGCCGGGAGCGTCATCGCGCCATCTGCCGACGGCGGGACGTCCGCCCTGGGGGCAAGCGGCCCGGCTGACTTCGCCTACGGCCCGGGCAGTTTCCATCGTCATCTCGGCCGCTTCCCGGCGGCATCGATCATCGCCAAACCGGGCCTTCTTCACGACATCGACACCTTCGCCGACCTCGAGTCGGCTCGTCGCCATCCGCTCGGTTCCTGGCTCGCCGATCTGACGTGACCACCCGTTTCGATCCCAAGGTCCTCACCCCCGACCCCGTCGCCCGTGTCCAGATGCTGGGCTGGCTCGAGGCCGGTCTGCGTGCCGTGGAGCCCGAAGCCCTCACAGCTTCTGCGTTGGCCAGACGGCACCGGAACCTGACCCTGGTCATCGCCATCGGCAAGGCAGCCGCAGCGATGGCACGCGGCGCCGCCTCGGTGCTCGATGTCGCGGGCGGTGTCTGCGTGACCGATCATCCTGAGCCGGTGCCCGACACCATGAGGCTGGTGATCGGCGACCACCCGGTGCCCGGGCCGGCAAGCCTCGAAGCGGGGGCGGCGGTTCTCGAGGCCGTTCAAGGCGCGCCTCCGAGGATGGACATCATCGCCTTGGTGTCCGGCGGCGGCTCCGCTCTCTGTGAAGCGCCCCGAGAGGGTGTGCCCGCCGGCTTTCTCTCGGAAGCGACGAGAAGGCTCGTATCCGGAGGGGCCGACATCGAGGAGTTGAACCTGGTCCGGGGTCATCTCTCTGCAATCAAGGGCGGCGGCGTGGCGCGGGCCGCAGGCCGTCCGATCGATACGTTCGTCATCTCCGACGTGGCGGGGGCGGGTCCGGGCGTCGTGGCCTCGGGGCCGACGATCCCGCAGGCGCACGACCCGGAAGGGGCGGCGGCCGTCCTGAGAGGCCTGTCGATCGAGATCCCTGCCGGGGTGTTGAAAGCCATGTCGAGAGAGCCGCTGTCCCTGCCGAGCCCGAATGTCACCCTGTTGGCCGACGGCCACACGGCCGCCCGTGGTGTTGCGAGCGTGACGCCTCCACCCGTCACGGTGGTCGGTGGATGGCTTCGAGGGGCGATGGGCGCCTGTCTCGATCGGTTCCTCGCCTTGGGCCAACCCGGAGTGACCGTGGGAGTGGGTGAGGTCGTGCTCGACGTCACCGGAGCCGGGACCGGAGGCCGAACCACCCACGCCGCCCTCCTCGCCGCCGAGCATCTCGCCGGCTCGAACGACATCTTCTGCGCGTTCGCCACCGATGGAGTCGATGCGCGGTCCGGGGCGGCGGGAGCAATCGTCGATGGCTCCACGATCCTCCGCGGCGGTGAGCCGGCGGACGCACTTCGAGAATTCGACTCTGCCGGCTATCTCGCCCGGACCTCCGACCTGCTCCGGTGCCCGCCTACCGGCACCAACGTCTCCGACCTCTGGATTCTGTGGCGGAAGGGTTGAGGCTCCTCGTAGAGTGGGCGCACAGAGCAACGGGAGCATGGAAAAGACACTTGTGATCACTGGCGGCACCGGCGGGCTGGGTATCGCCCTCATCCGCCGACTCATCTACGAGGACTACCGGCTGGCAATCACCTATCTGCTGCCGGACGAGGCCGAGCAGTTCGAGCAGCAGTTCGAGATCGACGAGGACCGGGTCTTGTTGGTTCGGGTCGATGCCACCAACGCCGAGGCCGTCAACACCTTCATGAAGGGTGTCGCCGAACGATGGGGATCCCTTCACGGGCTCGTTGCCCTGGTCGGCGGATGGGCCGGGGGGCGTGACGTCGAAGAGACAGACGACGTCCGGTTCGAGCGGATGCTCGACCTCAATCTGCGGTCCACGTTCTACTCGGTGAGGGCGGCGGTCCCCTATCTGGTCGAGACCGGCTGGGGTCGGATCGTGACCGTGGGCAGCCGGGCCACCGTCGACTACCCCACTGGTCAGGCCGCGTTCAACGTTGCCAAGTCGGGTGTGGTGGCCCTCACCAGGTCGGTCGCCCAGGAACTGGAGGGAACTGGTGTCACTGCCAATGTCCTCCTTCCCTCCGTAATCGACACCCCTGCGACACGCCGATCCCTTCCCTACTCCGACTATGTGAACTGGCCAACACCCGATGAGATCGCGTCCGTCGCGCACTTCTTGCTCACCGAGGAGTCGGGTGTCATCAACGGCGCAGAGATTCCGGTATACGGGCGGGTCTAGCGGTAGAGCTCGATCCACTCCCCGTGGGGGTGGGCCCGGCCGACAGTCAGTGCACCATTCCCGTCGTCGACGACCAGATCAGCCCAGCCGTCGGACTCGTCCAGGAGCTCGCCCATCGACACCCGATGAATCGGACGCGCCGAACGGGCGCCGGACACAATCGAATCGAGACGGTCGCGCTGCGCTGCGTCGAACTGGTTGAGGGTGAAAGAGCTCATGACCACTGCCGGGTCTCCGATCGGGAGCCCGTCCATGGCATTGGGCAGGGTCTCCAGGGCGTCCCCGGCAACAAAGTCGATGTCGAGACTCGCCACCATGTCGAGGGCACTGCGAAGACGCGCCCTTCTCTCGACGTGCTCGGGCCAGATCAAGGCATCGAGCCATCGTCGGTCACTCTCATCGGCCGGGTCGATCGGGTTGAGATCGAGACCGGTGCGGCTGAGGACCTCGACTTCGACGAGCTCTGGGGCGACGCCTCTCGATTCGGCCAGGAGCAGGGGCTCGCCGCCGGGATTCCATTCCTGGTCGCCGTATCGATACCCATAGCGATCGAGGCCGAGGTTGAGACCGGCGCTGGTGCCCACGTCGATGAGGTGGAAGGCACGGAACTCGGCCATGCTCACCATCGGGAGCAGGGCGACACAGCGACGGCACTCGTTGGTCTGGGTGTACCGGGTGTTGCCCATCTCCACTATCTCCTCCTCGTGAGCGAGGACGAAACTCCGGAATTTCGGGCCTACTCCATGAGGTGGCGCCGGATCGTCCACGATCGAGCGATAGTGCGTAGCGAGGTCACCGTCCGACCCGTCCATGAGCATGGACTGGACCGCGCCGAACATCAGGTTGGGCGGTGGCAAGTGCCCGATGCGGTTCATCACCCGCAACAACTCGGGGTCTTCGGCCACGACCTCGGCGAGCTCGGCGTAGAGCGGAGATCCGTGCGTGTACTTGCCCCAGTCCCGCATGAACTCCGCTGTGACCAGGGGCATCAGTGCACGTGGCGCCGATACGAAGTGGCCAGGGCATCGGCGTACTCGTTCCAGCGATAGCCACTGTGGGCCTTGATCCACTGAATCCGGGCCAGTGGCTTTTGCTTATGAAGAGCGTGAGCCTCCTTGACCAACTCGAGGTTTGCGATGGGCCCGGACGACTTCTTGGTCCACCCTCTCGCCTCCCATCCGTCAGCCCACGTGTTGACGATGTTCACGATGAGCTGTGAATCGGTGTAGATCCCGATGGGGACGTCGGCGGGCGCCATGCCGAGCCCGGCGATCAGAGCGGTGAGCTCCATCTTGTTGTTGGTGGTGTGTGGGTCGGCGCCCTTCGCCTCCTCGACCACCTGACCGTCGACCACATACACGGCTCCCCAGCCACCCGGCCCTGGGTTTCCCTCCGAGGCACCGTCGGTGAAGATCCCGGTGTCGGGACCGTCGGTAAAGGAGCTGAGCACTTCGTCGACGGTCAGATCCCGCGACTTGGTGCGGCTCGCCGTTGTCGTCTTCTTTGCGGCGGGCTGGGACGACGAGACGACGGATCGGCCGCCGCCGTCCCGGCAGTCCATGCATTGGCGCGGCACCCAACCCGGGTAACGGTCGACGACCGACTGACTGAGCTCGAACTCCCGGCCGCAGGTTTGACAGGTGAACACGCCTTAAGCCCGTCCGTCCTTCGAGAAGCGGGATATGAATTGCGGCGACTTGAGGAGGTTGAACTCATGGTGGGTCTCGGTCATCCCGTGGCGTTCCATGAGACGACGCACCTTGGATGGCGACAGCCAATGACAGTGCACCTGCCGCGCCTTGAACGGAGTGCCGTAGAGGATCACCGACGTAGGCATCGCGTAGAGGCCCTGGATCGGCTCGGCCGGATAGATGTGGAGGGCTCGGCCACCGGGCTTCAGGACCCTCGACATCTCTGCTGCCGCCTCGTCGAGGGGCGGGATGTGCTCGATGGCGTGGACCGACACCACCGCATCGAACTCGCCATCGTCGAAAGCGAGATCCTCAGCCATCATGTGCAGCACCCGGTCGGAGCCGGACACCTCGGGTGCATTCGGGTTGGCGTCGATGCCGGTCACGTCGATCCCGCGCTCTGCCAGGCGAATGGTCAGATGACCCTGCCCGCAGCCGACCTCCAGGACCCGCTCCCCCGGTCGGACGGGAAGCAGCCGGTCGATGCGGCGCAGGTGAGCCGGATCCCATCGATTGACCAGCGCATACCGGCGTGAGTCGTACTCGGACATCGCCGGGAGGCTAGGAGAGGCTCTCGAGATGAGCGGAAACCCCGTAGTCCAGGAGGAGCGGGCCGGCGTCGGTCAGGGCGACGTGGGTGACCGCGGTGTTGGCCGGGGTGTAGAGGGACTCTGAGTGTGAGTCGGTCGTCACTGTGAGCGAGGAGACATAGGCGCGGATGGCGCCTCCATGAGCCACCACCACCGTCGGCTCGTCGAAGACGGGCTCCAGACCATGCAGCGTGGCTCGGATCCGCCCAGTCAGCTCGCCCCAGCTCTCACCGGTCTCGCCCCGCTTGAGGTCGACCCCGTCTCGGTAGATCGTGCCCATCAAGTCGGGCCATGTCTCATAGATCTCGTCCGAGGTGAGCCCCTCCCATCTCCCCATGTCGAGCTCCTTCAGACCGTCGAGTGTGGTGATGCCGTCAGAAGCCAGATACTCGGCAGTGGAGAGAGCGCGGCCCAACGGCGACGCATAGACGGTGGCGGCGGTTCCGTACCAATCACGCAGCGCCTTCGCCTGCCGGTGGCCCAATTCGTCCAGCCCCCAATCACCCTGTCCCTGCCAGCGACCCTCCGTGTTGGCGCGGGTCTGGCCGTGCCGGACCAGAGCCAGGACGGGATCGCCTTTCTCCAGATGCTCGCTCACTGCTGTCGGGCGGGGCCCGAAATGGGCGAGATCGTTGAAGCCTGCGAGACGAAGACGGTCGAAGGACCAGATCAGCCTGGTGAGTGAGGTGTTACCGGCGAAGCCGTGGACCCGTTGGCCCCGACCGGCGAGATAGCGCTGCAGCACTTCCTGAATGAACCCGCCGTGGGTCACGACCGCCGCCTGGCCGTCTTCACCCAGGTCTGCCGCCAGCGCGTCGATGGCGCCGATGGCACGACGATGGAGCTCATCGAGGCTCTCCCCAGTGAACCCCATCGGAAGATTGCGATCCCGTATCGCCTCCCGCAGGTAGTCACCGTCCTGTCCAAAGATCTCCTCCCGGGCCTTGCCCTCCCAGCGACCGATATCGAGCTCTGCGAGGCGGTCCCAGACCTCGAAGTCCGATGTGAAGGCCGAGGCGGTGTCCTTGGCCCTCTGCAGCGGAGAGCAGACGACGAGATCGAACTTGCGATCATGAAGCCGTTTGCCGATGGCGTCGAGGCTGGCCTCGCCGGCGGCGCTCAACGGCCCATCGACCTGCCCGTTCCAGATGCCGTCGAGGTTGGCCTGCGATTCGGCGTGTCGGATGAGGGTGATTTCGGTCATAAGTCT
The DNA here is from genome assembly GCA_029240695.1 of Acidimicrobiia bacterium. Taxonomy (GTDB): domain Bacteria; phylum Actinomycetota; class Acidimicrobiia; order Spongiisociales; family ZC4RG35; genus JARDZU01. The sequence continues at coordinate 11,735 of JARDZU010000073.1, forward strand.
TAGGTCGTAGGTGGTAGGTGCCTAACACCTACAACTTAGAACCTATGACCGCTTCAGCTTTCATCGCCGTCAGGTGATGAAAGCTGAAGCAAAGACCAGGGACACGATCGTCATCACCTTGATGACGATGTTCATCGCCGGTCCCGAGGTGTCCTTGAACGGGTCCCCGACGGTGTCGCCGATGACCGCTGCCCTGTGGCTCTCCGAGCCCTTCCCGCCGAATGCGCCGGATTCGATGAACTTCTTGGCGTTGTCCCAGGCGCCCCCGGCATTGGCCATGAAGATGGCGAGGAGGAACCCGGTGACGATGGCCCCGGCGAGCAGCCCGCCCAGAGCCTCCACGTCGATCAAGCCGACGAGCAGCGGGAGAGCGACCGCCAGTGAGCCGGGGATGACCATCTCCCTCAAGGCTCCTGCGGTCGCGATGTCGACACAGGCCGTGTAATCGGCCGTCGCACCATCGGCGCCGTCCCTGAGACCGGGGATCTCCCGGAACTGACGGCGAACCTCGTCGATCATCTTGTTGGCGGCCCGCCCCACGGCGTTGATGGTCAGGGCGGCGACGAGGAAGGGGAACATGGCGCCGATGAGCAGCCCCATCAGGGTCGGGGCACGGGTCAGGTCGATCTGATCGAGGTCGACCGCCCGGGTGAACGTGGCAAAGAGGGCGAGCGCGGTGACGCCCGCCGAGGCAACGGCGAAGCCTTTGGCCACCGCGGTGGTGGTGTTGCCCAGCGAATCGGACCGTGGCGAGAGCCCCGATGGCGGCGATGGCCACTCCATAGACACCTCCACCGTCACCCAAGGCCCAGTCGCCGGCGTAGTAGGCCGATCCGAGGCCGCCCGCCAGTACGATCACCGAGTAGGCAGCGGACTTCATCGATTCGGCGAGACCCGAGATGATCACCGTGGCCGGCCCGGTTTGTGACTGCCTCGCTATCTCCTTGACCTTCTTGTGATCATCGGAGGTGAACCACTCGGAGATCTTGCCCACCATCCAACCGACGACCAGCCCGGCGAGGACTGCGAGCCAGATGCCCAAGGGGTTGGCGACCGCTTCCCCGAAGAGCCAGTAGGCGAGGCCGAGTGCACCGACGGCGGTCGCGATCAGGGCGAAGTTGGTGCCACTGCGCAAGGCGCCACCGGGATCGTCGCCCCGAACCCGCACCAGGAATGAGCCGATGATGGCGGCGAGCATTCCGAGGGCACCGACGGCGAGAGGAAACACAATCGTCTCCTCCACGAATGGCGATGAGCCGAAAACCAGCGCCGCATAAACGACCGGCGCCACCAGGGCGCCGACATATGACTCGAAGAGGTCGGCGCCCATTCCGGCGACGTCACCGACGTTGTCTCCCACGTTGTCGGTGATCACCGCCGGGTTGCGGGGATCGTCCTCGGGGATGCCGGGCTCCAATTTGCCCACCAGATCGGCGCCGACATCCGCTGCCTTGGTGAAGATGCCGCCGCCTATCCGGGCGAATAGTGCGATCGAAGAGCCACCGAGGGCGATGGCGGTGATGATCTCCGGCCACTCATCGAGGTCGAGCAGCATCCGGAAGATCACGTAGCCGACACCTACCCCGATCAGCCCGAGCCCGGCGACGCTGAACCCCATGACCGCGCCGCCGCGAAAGGCGATCAGAAGAGCACCAGCGACGCCGCCGGTACGGGCCGCCTCCGCGGTCCGCGAGTTTGCCTGGGTGGCCATGCGCATGCCGAAATAGCCGGCGCCTGCCGAGAGAGCGGCTCCGAAGACGTACGCCACGACTCCCCAGGGGCGCCCCCAATCGAGCAAGATGGCGATGAGCATTGCAATTACGACGACAAAAGCCGCCACCCAGATGGACTCACGGCGCAGGAAGGCCATCGCCCCCTGTCTGATCGCATCGGACAGCGCGACCATCCGCTGGTTGCCGCGAGGGGCGGTCATGACGGCCCGGGCATACACGACGGCGAGCAAGAGGGCAGCCAAACCCGCGCCGAGCGCGGTGTACAGGATCAGATCCGACACAGGGGGCCGGGATTGTAGGTACCGCTCGCCTCAGGCCCACAAGGGCCCGCACAACAGATGAGGCGATCAGCCGCCGGCGATAGCGCTCGCTAATTCGAGGATCGCCGCCTCGACCTCGGGCCCGCCACCGCTGAACACCGCCACCGAGTAGATGATGTCGAGATACCGGACAACGATTTCGTATGGCGCGGCGTCGTTGGGTTGGAAAGCATCTTCACCGACTCCCGGCACCTCGGTCACCCCACTTCGGTTCTCCTCGAACCCGGCCCTGACTTCTTCCCAGTTTGTGGACGATCCGTAATGGAAGACCTCGACGGTCGGCACCAGACCGTCGACGAGTGTGAAGGTGCACTGGCGGGCGATGCCCGGAGCCGCGCTCGCGGACGTCGCCACAAATATCGAGGCAACGGTCTCGGCCGGCACCAGGACGCAGGGGTCTTCTCCGGCTACTGCCTCACCAGCCGCGCTGGTGGTCGTCTCCTCGATCGTCGGGGCGGTGGTCGTCGGTTCCTCGGCAAGCGTGGTGGTGTCGCCGGACTCCGATGTCGTCGTAGATTCGGCGTTACTCGCGCAGGACACCCCCGCGAGCAAGACCCCCAAGAAAATGAAGTCTCTCGTCCTCATGATCCCCCCAATCGATCATCCACGTCCAACCCTAACTACGACGCTTAATGGGGGCTTAGGGCCGGCAGTTGGCGGGACAGGCAGCGACGTGGGCAGAATGCAAACAATGAGATCGGCGATTCGTTTGATCGCGTTCCTGGCGGCGATGTCTATCGCCCTGCCGGCGATGGCGCATGGAGACCACGATGCCCGTCCCTTGCTGAGACGAGCCGAAGTCGGTCCCTACACCGTGTCGCTGTGGCAGGTCTACCCGGATGTGGGCTCGGCGATCATCCCCCATCTGATCGTGATGTTCGACGATGGGATGCCCGACGAGGGAGCGGTGGTATCCGTCCAGGTGGGCTCAGAAAACGTCCACGTCATGCCGTCAATGACCACCACCGGGGCATGGGAAACGATGAGCGGAGTCGAGCCGGGCGACGTGGTCTCGGTGACCATCTCCGCGCGGGGAGAGTCGTGGAGCCTCCCGACCGTGGTGATCCCGCCCCCGCTCACGTCGGTCTTACCGATGCGGGCATTGATCGCGATATCTATCTTCCTCGCCACAGCCGTAGCCTGGTGGGCCGCGGGCAGAACGGCGCAGGCATGGCGGCGGCCGATCACGTACCGAAACGTCGGTTTAGACGGCTGAACAGGAGGACAGGGAGATGGTCAGGACGTCGGAGCAGACCGCGGAGATGGGATTCATCCAGAAGTTGAACGGCCCGTGGCACGAGCGTGCGCTGTGGATCTACCTGGCCATCGTTGTCCTCCACTGGATAGAGCATTTGTTCCAAGCGGCTCAGATCTGGATCGTGGAGATGCCTCGGCCGGAGGCCCTCGGGGCCCTGGGTTATGTCTTCCCGTGGCTGGTCAAGTCCGAAGTCATGCACTTCGGATATGCCCTGATCATGTTCACCGGACTTGTATTGCTACTCCCAGGATTCCGCGGTGCCGCCCGCGGCTGGTGGCTCGCTTCCACCATCATCCAGGGCTGGCACCTGATCGAGCACTCCACGCTGCAGATCCAGGCCATCGTGGGTTCCAACCTGTTCGGGTCGCCGGTTCCGACCAGCTTTCTTCAGCCCTTCATCCCTCGCCCCGAGTTGCACCTGGTCTACAACCTGATCGTGTTCATCACGATGATCTTGGCGATGTGGTTGCACACCCGGCCGGCTCAGGACACCCTCAACGACTGCAACTGTGCCGCCCCCCCGGTGGAGCGAGCCAAGGCGGGTCTGGCCAGCGTCTAATTTCAGGCCGGTTGCTCGGAGCGATCGGCGGCAGCGCGGGACAGAACCTCGACGAAGACTTCCGGTGGCTGGGCTCCGCTGATTCCGTATCGGCCGTCGATTACGAAGAACGGGACCCCGTTGATCCCGTACTGACGAGCCTGGACCATGTCGACGCGCACAGAGTCGGAATACTCGCCTGCCTCGAGTGAGCGAACGACGTCGCCACGATCGAGGCCTACCTCGGCGGCCAGATCGGCGAGGTCCTCGACCCGGCCCACGTGCCGGCCCTCCACGAAGTAGGCGCTCAAGAGCCGCTCCTTCATCTCGAGCTGGAGACCACGCTCCTTGGCGTAGTGAAGGAGCTCATGTGCCTTCAGGGTGTTGGTGTGCTGCAGGGCGTCGTAGTCGTACTCGAGACCTGCAGTTCGGGCGATGCCGACGACGCGGTCGATCATCGCCCGGGCCTGGTCGGCCGACACGCCGCGATGGCTCATCAGGAACTCGACCTCGGACCCGGTGAACTCAACTGGCGTGTCCGGCGCCAGCTCGAAACTGTGATAGACGACCTCGACCGGCTCCACGGTGAAACCGGCGATGCCGCTCTCCAGATTCCGCTTGCCGATGTAGCACCACGGGCAGGCGATGTCGGACCAGACATCGATTCGAATCGGCGTGTTATCGGGAGCCACGATCGGAAGTTACCGCGGTCCGGTTTCTGTCCCGGCCACCTCGTACGGTGGGGACATGGCTGGCTGCTCGGTTATCGACTGTCCTCGAGATGCGCGGACCCGAGGCATGTGCGAAATGACTTCAGGCGAGTACTCCGAAGCGGCTATCTGGGTCCGCCAGGTCCAATCGCGAGGGAGCGATCAATGTGTGTGGCCGTGGATTGTGACGTGGACGCAGACGCTTGGGGTTATTGCCATGGTCACTATCAGCGCCTCCTTCGACACGGAGCGGTGAGCGAAGAGCCGCTGAGGAAACCGGGGCGACTGTGCTCGGTCCAAGATTGCCCGCGACCGCACAAGGCCAAGGGCTATTGCGCTACCCACTACAAACGGGTGCTCGCCACGGGAGACCCTCACTCCGAAAGACCGATTCGGGAAACCACTGGGGAAGGCAGCCTCAGTCACGGATATCTGAACGTCCCTGTCCCGAGAGAACCTGGAGCTATGGCTGACTTCACACCCAAGGGACAGAGGGTCGAGGACGTTGTCGCCTTCAGTATCGAGATGCTGGCTCGCTTCGCCCCAGAAATCGGTTCGTGGGCGATGAGTAAGACAACCGCCTCTTAAGGCGGCACGGGCAGTCCCGAGCGGGTTCGAACCGCCGTTTCTGGCTTGAGA
>JARDZU010000245.1 GCA_029240695.1 Acidimicrobiia bacterium
TCTGACCGGGCTCGGTGGATCGCCGAGACAACCTTGCGTCATTAGGTCGTGATGTCATTTCCCATATAGATGTCGCCCCGCTCGATCGAGCACGGGCGACTGTCTATGTCGAGTCTCATCGTGTCAGCGGTCGGTGCTGAAGGCGTAGACGGTGGTGGTCTCGTACACCTCGCCGGGGGAGAGAACCGTCGACGGGAAGTTCTCGTGGTTGGGTGAGTCCGGGAAGTGCTGGGTCTCGAGGGCAAAGCCGGCGCTCTGCCGGTACATCTTCCCGCTGGTCCCGATCAGGGTCCCGTCGAGGAAATTGCCGGCATAGAACTGGATCCCGGGCTCGGTGGTCAACACCTTCAGCGTGCGGCCACTCTCCGGATCCGTAGCCTTGGCGGCCAGCTCCAGCCGATCGTCGGTCCTGCGGTCGAGCACCCAGTTGCGGTCATAACCACGACCGATCACCAGTTGCTCGAAAGTGCCGTCGCTGATCCGATCCCCAATGGCGGTGGACTTGTTGAAGTCCATCGGCGTCCCCGCCACCGGATCGATCGTCCCGAAGGGGATCAGGGTCTCGTTGACGGGCGTGTACTCATCGGCGTTGATGAAGAGCTTGTGGTCGTAGATGTCGCCGCTGCCCTCACCCGCCAGGTTGAAGTAGGCATGGTTGGTGAGGTTGACGATCGTGTCCAAACCCTCGCCCGGCTCCAGTTCTGCCCGATAGTCCATCCTGATCTCGTTCTTGGGAGTGAGTAGGTAGGTGACGGTGACGTGCAGGGTTCCCGGGTATCCCTCCTCGCCGTCCGGGCTCGTGTAGGTGAGCCGGAGACCGACGTTCGTCCCGTCGTCGATCGGCTCGGCAGCCCAGATCCTCTTGTCGAACCCGAAGTCGCCGCCATGGAGATGGTTGGGGTCGTTGTTGGTGGCCAGCTGGTAGGTCGTCCCATTCAGGGGGAATTGTCCCAGCGCGATCCGATTGGCATAGCGACCGGTGATGTTGCCGAAGTACGGGTTTTCGTTGACGTACTGGTCGAGGTTGTTGAAGCCCAGGGTGACGTTGGTAAGCCGTCCCCTCCGCCCCGGGATCTCGATGGATTGGAGGATCCCCCCATAGGTGAGGATGTTCACCTTCATCCCTCTGCGGTTGGTGAGGGTCCATATCTCCACCGGGTTGCCTTGTTCCGGGTGTTCCGGGTTGGTTGAGTTGACCTCACCGAATGGCTGGCTGGTGATACTCGCTCCTTACGTGGTGGCGGCCTGATTGGCGGCCGCGGCGGGCACAACCGCGAGGGCTGTGAGCAGGAGAACGAGAGTCGTGGCGAAGACTCTGCTTCGCTTGATGCTCTCCGCATGACCTTCTCCTTTGGTCGCGGATGAGCCACCGTAGGTCTGAATTGCTAAAGCCGCAAGCGTGTGCCTGCATACGTAATTCAGGACGTTTTCGACAGCACCTCCTTCGCCGCCACCAGGTCGCGCTCTTCGAGCCCTTGTGTGAATGTGGCGTAGACCGACGCCAGCTCGTTGCTTCCGTCGGGCGATTTCCCTGTCTCCCGGCGGAGACCGACCAGCCGGGTCAACGCCTGCAACTCGACGAGGTGGAACCCTCCCGCCCCTGCTCCTTGGGCTGCCTTAAGGAAGGCCTGTTCGGCAGCGTCCAGATCGGGATCGGGGAACCACCGCAAGACATCGCCCCTGACGACGAAGAACTCGGGGTTGGCCAAGTCCGAAGGCCCGCCGACCTTTAGAGCTTCATCGATGAGCTCCAGGGCTCGCTCGGGTCGGCCGGCGAGGCTGTGGACCTGGGCGCGCAACCGGAGTAGGTCGGGCCAGAACACCGGGGGTGCGGTCAGCCCGTGATAGAGCTCGATTCCTTGCTCGCTCATGGTGAGACCGGTATCGGGGTCGCCCAGATGAGCGAGGGCAACTCCGTCGAACACGGTGGCCAAGGTCCGCCAGACCGGGTAGTCGTTCGCCTCCGATACCTCGGCCAACTCGCTCGCCCGATGCCGCGCCTCCTCATACCGCCCCCGGTACAGGGCGAGGAGCCCGTTGTGATGGAGGCCATAGGCGATGCTGTAGGGGTGGCCGATCTGGCGTGCCACCTCGAGGGCTTCCTCGACGCGGTCTACGGCCTGCTCCAACTTCCCGCACTGCCAGAGGAGGATTCCAGAGGCGGTTCGGGCCACCACACCGGTGTTGGGGCCGAGCCGAAATCGTCCAGAGTCATGGACCTGAGGGTCGTGGAGCTCGATTGCCCGCTCGAGGTGTGGGAGACCGGCCTCGAGGTCCCCGGTGAAGGCGGTTGCGGCCCCAATCACATAATGGCCTTCGATCAGCATCGAGTCGTCGCCTTCTTTTTCACCGAGCTCGAGCAACTGCTGCCCGAGCTCGGCCACCGCGGCGAATTCAGCGATACCCATGTAGTAGGTAGCCAGGGCACGGAGCACCGGAAACCGCTGGGTCGGAGTCCCTACGGTCTCCGATGCCTCCATGGCTTTCTTGTACGCCGCCTCGGTTTCTGGCCCGTAGCCGCGCACAGCCATCATCGCCCGGGCCAGGCTCATCCGGAGTGCCAGCTGCTCGGCGGCGACCTTCGGTGAGGGCTCGATCCCATCCAGCAATTCGATCCCGTCGTTGGCCAATTCCATCGCGGCCCGGTACCAGCCCCTCGACTCGTGGAGAGCCCACATCCCCTCGATCATCCCGAATATCTGCTCGACTCCATCCTCGGTGACCCAGTAGTCCCATGCGGTTCTCAGGTTGCCCAGCTCCCGCTCCAAATCGTCCAGCGTTGCCTGGCGGTCCGCACTGTGCAGGCGCTCGCCTGTGCCGACCACCAACCTGCAGAAATAGTCGGCGTGGGACCGCCGCGCCGCGGCTTTCCGGTCCGGTGATTCGGCCAGTTTCGACTCGGCAAATTCCTTGATCATGAGCAGCATCGAGAACCGCTGGGTCACCTCCGTCTCTGCCCGTCGCACGAGGCTCTTGTCCACCAGGGAGCCGAGAGTGTCGAGGGCGTCGACCCCACCGAGCACGTCGGCGGCAACGGCTTCGAGAGAGCGAAGGTCAGTGGACGAGAAAACTGAAAGCAGTTCGAATACGTCGCGCTCGCTCGGGTCGAGTAGCTCGTAGCTCCAACCGATCGCCCCCCAAAGGGTTCGCTGGCGATCGGGGAGATCCCGTCCGCCGGCCCCGAGGATGTCGAGGCGTTCCCGGAGCCGTTCCAACAGATCCGACGGGGTGAACACGTTGAGTCGAGCCGCGGCCAGCTCGATGGCGAGCGGGAGCCCGTCGAGCCGGAGACAGATCTCGGCGATCGTGGAGGCGTTCTGATTCGTCACCGCGAAGTCGGGGCGCACGGCCCGGGCACGGTCGGCAAACAGAGCCACCGCCTCCGATTCGGCGATGACCGAGGCAGCATCCTCAGGATGGGGGAGGCTGAGCGGGGGCACAGGGAACACCTTCTCCGCCCGGACCCGAAGCGTTTCCCGGCTGGTGACGAGGACCTTGATCCCTGGTGCGTGCTGGAGGAGCTCAGACAACCCCACCGCGGCGGATGCCACCTGTTCGAAGTTGTCTAGGAGGAGGAGCATCCGGGCATCGCGCAGTCGGGTCTTCAGCACTTCGAGGGCATCGCCACCGCCCGACACAGGGATGGCGAGCGTCGCTGCGACGGCATCGAACACGTTGTCTGGTTCTCGTTCGGAGGAGAGATCGACGAAGAAGACACCGTCCGGGAAGTGGTCCAACTCATCGGCGGCGACCTGGAGACCGATCCGTGTCTTTCCTGCACCGCCTGGGCCGGTAATAGTGAGCAGCCTTGTAGTCG
>JARDZU010000246.1 GCA_029240695.1 Acidimicrobiia bacterium
GTGGACCGAGGCCATGGACTTCTTCTCCGCCGAGGCGTACTCGTCCTACCGGGAGTTCGTCCAACACCCGAGCCTGGTCCCCTACTTTCTCAGCTCTACCCCCGTGGAGGAGCTAGGCCGCCTCAACTTGGGGAGCCGACCCTCCCGCCGTCCTGGTGGCGTCGGCGGGATAGAAGACCTTCGGGCCATCCCCTGGGTTTTCGGCTGGACTCAGACCCGCCAGATCGTGCCCGGTTGGTTTGGGGTCGGGACCGGGATCCGAGCGGCGAGAAAGGCCGGATTCGGCGATGTGCTGGACGAGATGGCACAGGAGTGGGGGTTCTTCCAGACCTTTCTCTCCAACGTCGAGATGACTCTCGCCAAGACCGATCTCGAGATCGCCGGCCGTTATGTGTCCAGTCTCGTGGCGGAGGAGCATCGTGGGCTCCTCGACCTGATCCGGACCGAGTGCGAACTGGCCACCGAGGAGATCCTCACCCTGCGCCGGCAACCGGACCTGCTCGGAGATTTGCCGCTCCTGAAGCGAACCCTTGGGGTCCGTGACGTGTATCTCGACCCTATCAGCTACCTCCAGGTGTCCCTCCTCGCCCGCAGCCGGGACGGCGAGGTGGGCGACGACCTCGACCGCGCCCTCCTCCTCACCGTGAACGGGATCGCAGCGGGAATGCGCAATACCGGCTGATTCTTCGTTTTGGCGCGGAGATCTCGCCCTATAGGTCGAGATCTCCGCGCCAGAATGGATGCATGCCCGTCACCATCCTCGACCACCCACTTGCCGCCGACCTCCTCGCCATCCTCCGCCGCAAAGAGACGGAACCACCGGAATTTCGACAGATCGCCGAGCGCCTGGGCTACCTCTTGGTGGCGGAAGCACTCGCAGACATGTCCACGGTGGACATCGAGATCGAGACCCCTTTGGAGAAGACGAGCGGCCGACAGCTTCGGCGGCCGGTGGTCGCCGTAGCCGTCCTCCGCGCCGGCCTGGGGCTCCTCGAGTCGGTGCTGACGCTGGTGCCGGACGCCGCCATCGGTTTCGCCGGCGTCCAGCGCAACGAGGAGACGGCCGAGCCGATCGAGTATTACACCAAGTTCCCCCAGCTCTCCTCGGCGAGGGTGCTCATCCTCGAGCCGATGTTGGCGACAGGCGGTTCTCTCTCCTGGGCCATCGACAAGGTGAAGGAGAACGGTGCAAAAGACATCACCGCAGTCTGTGTCGTCACCGCCCCTGAGGGACTGGCAGCCATAGAGGAAAAGCATCCAGGTGTCCGTATCGTGGCCGCCGCCCTCGATCGTGAGCTGAACCCCAGTTTCTACATCGCACCAGGTCTCGGGGATATGGGAGACCGACTCTTCGGGACCCTGTGACCATCTTCGAAGACGCCGTGCTCGAGGTCATCACCTCATTGGAGCGGGGCGAAGTCGTCACCTACGGCGAGGTGGCCGATCAAGCGGGGTTCCCGGGAGCGGCGCGAGCGGTGGGAATGGTTCTCCGAAATTGCGACGGGGAGGTCCCGTGGTGGCGTGTTGTGGGCGCCGGCGGATTGATCCGCGCCCCCGGCAAGGAGAGACAGGCAGACCTCCTGAGGTCGGAGGGAATCCTCGTCGTGGACGGGAAGGTTGTCGGCGTCAGGAACCGTTGAGGCTGTCCGCTCGTCCAAGCGGCATGACATCGAGCACACATCGTCGCAACATCGCACTAATCGGCGGCCTGGCCGTTCTTCTCGCCGCCTGCGGCACCGCAGGCGGGTCGACTCCACAGGAGATCACGGTGAACACATCGGAGGAGGCAACTTCGGGCATCTCCGTCTCGGGCATGGGCGACGTGACCGGCACGCCCGACACCGTTGAGGTGGGTCTGGGAGTCTCGGTTCTCGGTGAAACTGTCGACGAAGCGGCCACAACCGCGGCCGAGAAAGCCCAAGCGCTCCTCGACTCTTTGACTTCGAACGGCGTGGCCGAAGAGGACATCACCACGACCGACTATTCGATCTATCCCGAGTACGACTACTCCAGCAACGAGGAACGGCTCATCGGTTATCGGGTGACCAACACGGTCCGAGCCAAGATCAGGGATCTCGACAGCACGGGCGCAGTGCTCGATGCGGCGACCGTGGCCGGTGGCGACGATGTCGTTGTCAACGGTCTCTCCTTCAGCATCGAGGACAACGACGAATTGGTCGCCGCCGCAAGGGAGGCGGCGTGGAACGACGCCATGAACAAGGCCAACCACCTCGCCGAGCTGTCCGGTCAGACCCTGGGCGAGGCGACCACCATCACCGAGACCGTGAGCATGCCCCCGGTCCCAATCCCTTACGCCGCCGAAGCGGCTGCAGACCGAGCCGGCGAGACCCCGATCGAGCCGGGGACGTCGGCTGTGACCATCACCCTTCAGGTCCAATTCGGCCTCGCCGGTTGAGGAATAGGCTTCACGACCGGAGCGATGTGGAGGTCATCATGGGCATCACGGTGTCAGGTGCCGGGGAGGCGAACGCCGATCCGGACATGGTCGAGATCGATGTCGGGGTGGCCGTGCTCGCCGACACGGTTGAGGCTGCCACTCGAGCATCGGCAGAGAGAGCGGAGGCGGTGACCTCGGCTCTCACCGCAGGTGGTGTCCGTGTCGAGGACATGGCCACGACCGAGTACACGATTCGCCCCGAGTACGACTACTCCAGCAGTCAACAGCGTTTGCTGGGCTACCGGGTCAGCAACACCGTCCGCGCCAAGCTCCGCGACATCGCATCGACCGGCCCGCTGCTCGACTCGATCGCATCCGCCGGAGGCGACGAGACCAGGGTCAACGGCCTCAGTTTCGGCGTCGCCGACGAGACCTCACTCCTGGCCAAGGCCCGGGAAGCGGCGTGGAACGACGCCAGAACAAAAGCTGAGCAACTTGCGACCCTCTCCGGACACACCCTCGGGAAGGCCACCTCCATCACCGAGACGGTCCAGGGGCCGGTGGTGCCCATGCCGAGGATGATGGCGGCCGACATGGCGATGTCGGAGGGGGCATCCACCCCGATTCAGCCAGGGACATCATCGGTGACGGTGGCACTTCAGGTGGAGTTCGGCTTCCGGGAGTGAGTCACCCCCTGGGGAATACCCTTGGTTCTCCTAACCTTGAGAGTGGCAACAGGCGAGCGCAATTGAACGACCACTCACGCCGCATCTACGACTCGATGCTCGGGCTGCTCTCGAACGCCGAGAACCCGACACCAATGGTGAGACTCAACCACGTCGTCCCGTTCGTGCACACCGAGGTATTCGCAAAGCTCGAGTGGTACAACCCGTTCGGCTCGGTCAAGGACCGAATCGCGTCGAACATGATCCAGCAGGCGCGCGAGCAGGGCGAGCTCACCGACGAGGACCTGGTCGAGCCGACGTCGGGCAACACCGGTCTCGGCCTGATCATGATGGGCAACCTCCTCGGCTTTGACCTGACCACCCCCCTGTCCAGCGCCATTCCCGTCGAGAAGCGGACGATGCTCCGCTTCTTCGGCGCCACCGTCGAGGAGCTGGAAGACGACCTGTGTCCCGCTCCATGGGCACCCGAGGGCGCCATCGCCCGGGCGGCGGAGATCGCCGAAAAGCCCGACTTCCTGATGCTCGACCAATACCGGAACCCGTCCAACCCGGACGCCCACTATCGCACCACCGGCCCGGAGGTATGGCGCCAGACAGAAGGGACGATCACCCATTTCGTGGCCGGCATGGGGACCTGCGGCACCATCACCGGGACTGGCAGGTTCCTCAAGGAGCAGAGCTCCGCAGTTCAGGTCATCGGCGTGCACCCTGGCGAAGGCCATGAC
>JARDZU010000074.1 GCA_029240695.1 Acidimicrobiia bacterium
CCCGGTGTCATCTCAACCGAAGTCACGATCTTCACGGTCGGTGGCCCCTCGAAGAGGAGGCCTACGCCGGCGGCGTGCTCGGCAAGGGCCATCTCGAGTTTCTTCTCGAGAGTGGAAGGGTCGACGTCGAGGTCGGCCGGGCTCACTGTCAACACGTATTTGTTGGCCGTTGCCGGACCCGATTCGTGCCGGTAGCGGCTCAGATCGGCCTCCCTTGCGATGCGCCCGGCCATTTCGGATGGATGCAATCGACCGGAGAACACGCGGCCGGTGGCCCCCTCCAGAAGGCGCTCGAGACGTCGTTCGAGGCTGCGTGCCAGGCTCACCGTCGAGAGGTTACGGCTGGTCCGGGACAGTATTGCCGACTACCGGAACCCAGGGTGCGGCGGTACGATTTCGCCTCGATCCCGGGCGAGTGGCGGAATTGGCAGACGCGCAGGATTCAGGTTCCTGTGATCGCAAGATCGTGGGGGTTCAAGTCCCCCCTCGCCCACCGCAATCGCAAGGGGGGGCCACCCCCTGTATCCCCCTGAGCGCCGATAACGTCCTTCGTCCGTAGGTCATCTCACATGATGCTCGACCAATCCAAACCCCGCCGACGGTCTCTTGGCCGCTTCCTTTGGCCTGCGGTCGTGACCGCCGCCGCCGTGGTCGCCGTGGTCGTGACCAGCGCCGGTGACGACACCCGAGCCGAACTGCAGTACTTCGATTCAATGCACGAGACTGCATCCGATCTCTCGAGGGGGGCCGATTCACTGAGAGTTGTCATCTCCCGCCTCTCCCGTATCGATCGGTCGGAACTTGTCACCGCGACCGACGGCTTGCGTGAGGATCTAGAGACCGGGTTGGAGCTGGTCGAAACGGGACCGTCCTCCGAGAACCTCGTTGCGGCCAATGCGGTGTATCGCAGAGCGTTGGAGGCCTGGACAGTGGGCGTGAGCGGGTTCGCGTCTGGAATCCTTGCCGCTGCCGACGACCCGACGGACACGGTGGTGACCGACAACATCGCAAATGCCCTGGCCGAGCTGCGGGCGGGGGATCGCCTCTACACCGACCTGGTTCGGGAGCTGGAGGAGGAAGAGGTGCCAGACCCGGTCGCTGCCATGCCCGAAGTGCTCATGCTCCCAGCCGAGGGCGAGTTGTTCACGTTGTCGCAGGCCTACGTCGAGGCCTCGCGCTCACCGAACAGCGGGATCGGGCTCCGGCCGGGACTCCAGGTGTCATCGATCACCTCCGACCCGCTCTGGAACGTCGATCCGTCCGACCAGGCGATCGTGCCGGCCACGGAGTTGTTGAATTTCTTCGTCGTGGTGGGCAATGCCGGCAATGTGGCCAGCGAGCCCGAGCCGATCGAGCTCACCCTGTCCGGCGAGTCCGACCCGGTGGTGCTCTCGGAGATGGTGCCGGTGCTCGAGCCGGGCCAGCAGACAGCAGTTCAGTTCCTCGAGATCCCTGTCATCCCGGGCGCCCTCTATGAGGTCGCAGCCAGCCTCACCGCGATCACAAACGACGTCGATCTCGAAGACAACATCGTCAGCGTCCTCTTCGAGGTGAGCGACGAATAGGGGCCGTTCGAGCCCCACCCGGTGACGTTGCCTGAACTCGGGGCGCCAGACTTCGCTGAGCGGTGGCTCGAACCCTGGGTTCGCGAGACCCACCGGTACCATCCTCGCACTCATGATCGACCCCCGGCTGCTCCGAGATGACCCCGACGCGATCCGGGAGGCACTGGTCCGCCGCGGCTCGCAGGTCGATCTCGACTCGGTGATCTCACTCGAGTCGAGCCTCCGGGCAGCGCGTCAGAATGCCGAGCAGCTTCGCGCCAGACAGAAGGAATCGGGGCGGGAGATAGCGGGTCTCGAGGGGGAGGCCAAGGAGGAGGCCATCGCCGCCGTGGCGGATCTAGCCGCTCAGGTCAAGGAGGCGGCTTCCGAGGTCGACCGTCTGGAATCGGAGTTCGACTCGGCCATCCTCGAGGTCCCCAATCTGGTGGCGCCCGATGCTGCCGACGGGTACAGCGAAGAGGACAGCCTGGAGATCAAGCGGGTTGGTGAGCCCCTCGCCGAGGGAACCGATCACGCAACTCTCGGTGAGACCCTCGGGATCATCGACACCACCCGCGCCGCCAAGGTGTCGGGAAGCCGCTTCGGCTATCTCAAGGGAAAGGGGGCGATGCTCGAATTCTCCCTGGTGCGGTGGGCGATGGACCACCTCGTTGCCGAGGGTTTTATCCCGATGGTCCCACCGGTCTTGGTGCGTGAGGAAGCGCTGGTTGGCACCGGGTTCTTCCCCGAGGCCAGAGAGCAGGTCTACGAGATTCCGCGAGACGAGCTCTTTCTGGTGGGGACGGCCGAGGTCCCCCTCGCCGCATATCACACCGACGAGATCCTGGAATCCAGCGATCTCCCCCGCCGGTACGCAGGATTCTCCACCTGTTTCCGACGGGAGGCGGGGACTTACGGGAAGGACACGGCCGGCATCTTCAGGGTCCACCAGTTCGACAAGGTGGAGATGTTCGTGTTCATCGCGCCGGACGACTCACCTGCGGAGCACGATCGTCTCCTCGCTGTGGAGGAGAAGCTGGTCGGCGAGCTCGACCTCCCCTACCGCGTGGTGAACGTGGCTGCGGGGGATCTCGGTGCCTCCGCGGCCAAGAAGTACGACATCGAGGCCTGGTTCCCGGGGGAGCAGGCATACCGCGAGATCACCTCGTGCTCCAATACGACTGATTACCAGGCGCGACGGCTCAAGATCAGGATGAGGACCGAGCAGGGGAACGAGGTGTTGCACACGCTCAACGGGACGGCCTGTGCCGTAGGTCGCACCATCCTCGCCATCCTTGAGAATCACCAACAGCCCGACGGGTCGGTCGTCATTCCCGAGGCGCTCCGTCGCTATACGGGTTTCGACGTCATCGAGTCGTGAGTGAGGTCTCCGATCCGATATTTGCCCGGATCGCTGCTCGATACGACCTGATCAATCGGATCCTGTCCCTGGGCCAGGAAAAGAGATGGCGGTCCCGTGGCATCGAGATGTTGGGACGGGGCACGGTTCTCGACCTCGGATGCGGAACAGGCGCCACCGACTTCGAAGGCAGGGTCGTCGTGGGCTTGGACCCCGTCATCGAAATGCTGGCAATGAGCCCGGTCCGTGACCGGGTCGTCGGGACGGGTGAGGCTCTCCCGTTCCAGGATGCGTCCCTCGACGCGGTCTTCAGCGGGTTCGTCTTCCGCAACCTGAGCTCGATCGATGAGACCTTGGCCGAGGTCGATCGGGTGCTGAAACCGGGCTCGTCCGCGGTGGTGGTCGATCTGGCCCGGCCCCGCAGCGGCGTGCTCCGGATGGTCCACAGACTCGGTACCGCCGTCCTCCTGCCCCTCGTTGGGCTCCTCTTTGCTGGCGCACCGCGGGAGTACTGGTACTTGCACCGGTCCCTGGATTCCCTCCCGCCTCCCGAGACCCTGTACCTGGGCCATGCCCTGATCCCCGAGCACATCTGGCGCATGGGCCCCTTCGGCTTCGTCTACGGCGTCTGGCTGCGGAAGCCTGACATAGAACCTAAAACCTAGGACCTACAACCGTGAGCGCAGCGAGCGAGATCGTGCCCCCGCCGTCGAGACCTTGCAACGCCGTCGATTGGCGGGCGTGGACTCGGGTCAGGCCGCCCTGCGTCACCCGGAACGGTCCACTTAGAGCTGCTTCCTTCCGGATCTGACCCGGTTCGTGGTGTTCCGCCGCGCAGGACCCGACCGTCAACGTCCCGTATCCACCATCTGACGGTGTCACGTGGACCCTCGGGCGGGGAATTCAGCCCCGCATGGAGAGGATTTCGGGTTCAGGGCACCCCTAGCGCCCCGCCTATCACGATCGAAGACAAGAGTAGGCGCCCGTCGACTATTACGACTTCGACGGACTACGGCCCTGTTACCTTGCATCGGCTGTGTCCGCCCGATTTGGCCCTAATTTTGGCAAGCTCTTCGCCGCCGCGCTGCTGCAGGAGATGTCCTTCTTCCTCCTCGTCCATGTCCCCGGCTATTTCGAGACCCTCGGGATCACCGAGGCGCTGATCGGCTTGCTCTACGCAGCTGGAGCAGTGCTCGCCTTGCTCTTCCGCCCTGCCTTCGGGAGGATCCTGGACCTGACAAACCGGCGCACCGTGCTCTTGGTCGCCGGCTTGCTCAACGCAACGGTCGTGCTCGCCCTGGCCACCACCACCGTTTGGGGCCCGTATCTCTGGGTGCTCTTCCTTGCGCAACGCGTGCTGCAGATCGCCCTCTTCACCACCATGCTCACCTACGGTGCGGATTCGATCCCGATCGAGCATCGCACCCAGGGGCTGGCTCTGTTTGGTCTCTCCGGGCTCCTCCCCATCGCACTCGGGGGTGTCGTCGGCGATCTCGTCATCGAGGCCTTCGGATACCCGGCCCTTTTCGTGCTGGCATCGGCGGCCAGCCTCGGCTCATGGTTATTGGTGTGGCGTCTGCCGTTGCTCCCGATCCTTGGCCATCGTCCCCGACGTGGCTTCTGGTCGGCCCTGGCCCAGCGCAACCTTCTTCCTTTGTGGTGGGTGACGCTTGCATTGAGCATCGGCATGGAGACGATCTTCACGTTCACCAGGACCTTCGTCGCCGATAGGGGTGTCGGTTCCACGGGTCTCTTCTTTGGCGTGTACGGGGTGACCGCAGCCGCCACGAGAATCCTCGGAGGGCGGCACTACGACCGGATACCACAGCGTCCATTCGTCACCGGCGCCCTGTTGGCTTACGGATCGGCTCTACTGCTGCTGGCCGTAGCGGGAAGCTCCGGAGTCATCGTCGCGGCCGCCATCGCGGCCGGTCTGTCCCATGGAGTGCTGTTCCCGATTCTCACCAGCCAGGTGGTGAGCAGGGCGAGGACTGCCGAACGAGGATCTGCAATGGCGATATTCACCTCGATCTTCGACATCGCCCTCCTCGCCTCAGCTCCGGCGGTTGGCGGTCTGATCGACGGTTTCGACTACCGAACCGCCTTCTCCGCGGTGGCTTTGGTCCTGGGGGTCGGTGCGGTGGTGTATGCGATTTGGGACCGGCGTCTGGTGGCCTCGGAGGCGGCAATCCCTGCGTGAGTCAGCGCCGGTCGGCGAAGAATCCGGTGAGGAGCGCAGAGCATTCGTCGGCAAGGACACCTTCGATTAGGTCGATCCGATGGTTGAGCCGGCGATCCTGGGGGATGTTGTAGAGCGACCAGGCGGCTCCCGCCTTGAGGTCCGCTGCCCCGTAGACGATGCGGTCGAGACGTGCCATCACCGCCGCTCCGGCGCACATGGGGCAGGGCTCGAGGGTCACCACGAGGGTGTGCCCGGTCAAGCGCCAATCGTCGATCTCCCTGGCCCGGGCCGAGATCACCAGGACCTCGGCATGTGCGGTGGGGTCGGACAATTCTTCCCGCCGGTTGTGATCGACTGTCACCACCGTCCCCGTCGCGTCGAGAAGGAGGGCACCCACGGGCACGTCGCCTGTATTCGCTGCCTCGGTTGCTGCTTCCAGAGCCTGCCGCATTGGGTCGATATAGCGATCGGAGGGCATCGGCTCATCCATGTGGGTCGATTATCCTCTATCTGCCTGCCGGTCCCGGCAAGGCAGCTCCGGAGGGATCGCATAGTCCGGTCTAGTGCGCGGCACTGGAAATGCCGTTGGGGGTTCACGCTCCCTCGAGGGTTCAAATCCCTCTCCCTCCGCCAACGCCGCCCCTGGAGGGGTCGCATAGTCCGGTCTAGTGCGCGGCACTCGAAATGCCGTAGGGGGCTGACGCCTCCTCGAGGGTTCGAATCCCTCCCCCTCCGCCACGGCGCCGCCTCATGCGGCCCTATCCACTGACTTCGACCACCGCCGATGAGCATCCCTTGAGTGGGGCCATGGTCCCGGCCTCGTCGGATATCGCATCGCGCACCTTGGCGAGGAGACGCCCGAACGGCTCGAGTTCTACCTCCCAACGCTGTCCGTTGACCCGGCCACGCCACGTGCCGATGACCACGCCATCGACCAGCAGCGCGCCCGGGCCTCGAACTGCCTGCCAGAGCCGCCGACGGGCCAGCTGATCAGGCAGCAACGTCGCCCGGTCCCGTTGCTGGAGATAAGGGTCCTGGACCGGCAGGAGATGCACTCCTTTCGCCTCGGGCGGTGATTCGAGGTCCCGCTCATCGGCGGCCAGGAGAAGGGCCCTTTTGCCCGCCATCTTCACCTCGACGAGCTCTCCCTCGATGAGCTCGATGGCTTGTTTCGCATCCGCCAGGCTGCGTTGAGTCCACTCGGCGAAATGCTGGGCGGTACCCGGCCCGTAGCAATGCAGGAACCGGCGTGCCAGCTCGGCGCGTGTCTCGTCTGGGTCCCTCGGCGCCGGACGGCGCTTGAGCCATTGATCGGTGCGGGCCATCACCGATTCGGTGCCCCGACCCGACACGATGCATACCGCGCCCGTGGTCCCGACGGCACGAAAGAGTGGCTCTGGCATGTCGTCCCGGGCAGATTCCGGCCGCTTGATTCTGTGAAGACTCGGAAGCCGGCCATAGAGCCGATCCCTCAGCTCGTTGACATCCATGCTCTTGCCATCGAGCAGCTTCTTCGCAGCGTCGACGAGCTTGTCGATCACGTGGAAGGGATCGAGGTCCGCCTTGTCAAGCGCCGCCGCCCAGCCACCAAGCGTTTGACGCAATGACTCCCCATCCAGGGGAAGGGCACCGGTGGTGAAGATTCCGAGGTCGGTTGCGGGCACCACATGCGGCGCCCCGCGCATGGCCCAGAGGGCGATCAGGGTCCTGTCCTTGCTCAGGGCCTTCTCCAGCTTCTCGGCTGTGAGACCGTCGACCCGGGCATGGAAGGCGAGTACCGAGGTGCCGAGCGGGGTCTCCTGTATGCCGCACCGGGCCGCCGCCTCGACCAGACTTTTGGTCCGACCATGGAGTCCATGGCTGGCGAGACGGAAGGCGAGGACCTGCTCACGCCTAATGGCCATTGGCCGATGCTACGTCGAACCGGAGAAACGGCCCCGGGTACCCTGATACTGCGCGCTTCGCCTGGAGGGGTGTCCGAGTGGTCTAAGGAGACGGTCTTGAAAACCGTTGGGCCCGATCCGGGTCTCGTGGGTTCGAATCCCACCCCCTCCGCCCGATAAGGCCCTGGAATCCAGAAGGGATAACGTACAGATGGCGGCTGATGCCGCTC
Source organism: Acidimicrobiia bacterium (assembly GCA_029240695.1). Taxonomy (GTDB): domain Bacteria; phylum Actinomycetota; class Acidimicrobiia; order Spongiisociales; family ZC4RG35; genus JARDZU01. Next base: position 7,200 of record JARDZU010000074.1, read on the forward strand.
ATGGAGAGGTGGCCGAGTGGTCGAAGGCGCTCGCCTGCTAAGCGAGTAGGGGGTGTTAAGCCTCCTCGAGGGTTCAAATCCCTCCCTCTCCGCCGGTTGGACGCCCGTCGAATGGAGCGGCTGGGTCGTTAGATTCGAGCGAATCGCATGACTGCCACAGACAAAGCTCTGCGCCCGAACCAGTGGCAATGGTGGCGTTGGGCCTTTCTCGATGTAGCGATTGCCGTCATTGCCACTGCGGCCGCGTTGACTCTGTACACAGAGGTCCTCGGCGAGCGAGAACCGACGGCTTTTGGGTTGGTCCTCGTGATCGTCCATGGGGGCTCGCTCGTCTTCCGGAGGCTGTGGCCGCTTGCGGTCCTTGCGGTGATCCTTGTCACCGCTGCGATCTACACCCTGGGGCTGGACCTGCCGGTGTACATGCTCGGGCCCGGGACACTGATCGCGGTTTACACGGTGGCCGCGGCGGAGGAGCGACCACGGTCGTTGCTCGCGCTGGCCATCGTCGAGCTGGTGATGTTGACCCTGATCTTCGTCGGGCCGAGCTTTCCCGACTACAGCTCCTTGGCACTGTTCGCTGTTCTGATTGGCGCGGCGTGGTTTCTCGGCGACGTCGTTCGCAGATGGCGGACGGCGGCGATTCAACACGAGCGGCGCGCGGCCGAGTTGGCCGCCGCTCGGGAGGAGTTGGCCCTCCGGGCCGTGAGCGAGGAGCGACTCCGCATCGCCCGAGAGCTCCACGACGTCGTCGCTCACAGCATGACGGTTGTCGCGCTGCAGGCGGGCAGCGGTCGCTTGGCGGGCCGCCAGGACCCAGAAGCGGGCCAGCGGGCCTTGGAGACGATCGAAAAGTCCAGCCGTGAGGCGCTCGCCGACATGAGACGTCTCGTAGGAGTGCTCCGAGAAGGGGACGATTCGCTGACGCAGCCCGCTCCGGGTCTCGGCGACATCGATCGACTGGTGGACGAGATATCTCGCGCCGGAGTCACGGTGGGAGTGACCAGCTCCGGGCGTTTGGACCGTGTGCCACCGGGGATGGCGCTCGCTGCCTACCGGGTTGCCCAGGAGGCGCTCACCAATGTGGTCCGGCACGCCGGTGTCGATGAAGCGGAGCTGACAGTGGAGGCCTCCGACGGCGCCCTCGTGCTCGTCGTCGGCAACGGCCCTCCGACCAGGCCGGTCGAGCCCATCGAAGGCGGTGGCCACGGGATCTCCGGTATGGAGGAGCGAGCCTCTCTCTATGGAGGGACCCTGATTGCCGGCTCGACCGACGACGGCGGTTATCGAGTCGAGGCAACATTCCCGTTCGATAGGGACGCGGGGTGACGCGAGTCGGGATCGCCGACGATCAGGCCCTGGTTCGGGCCGGGTTGGAAACCATCATCAGACACTCCGAGGGCCTCGAGCTGATTGGTGAGGCGAGCAATGGGCTGGAGGCCGTCGAGCTCGCTCGGGATCATCGCCCCGATGTTCTATTGATGGACATCCGCATGCCGATGGTCGACGGGATCGAGGCTACGACGCGAATCGTTGCAGATCCGGATCTGACCGACGTTCGCGTTTTGATTCTGACCACCTTCGACGCCGACGAGTACGTGTACGCCGCGTTGAGAGCTGGTGCCAGCGGGTTCTTGCTCAAGGACGTGCCACCCGAAGAACTGGTCGCTGCCATACGTGTCCTTGCCGAAGGGGAGGCCTTGTTGGCTCCCTCGATCACCCGGCGTCTGATCGCTGAATTTGCAGTGCGACCTGCCATTACGGATGAGCGCGCCATTCGAGGATTGGAGCTCCTCACGGGGAGGGAGCGGGAGATCATGGTCGAGGTCGGGCGTGGGCTCAGCAACGCCGAGATCGCCGAAGCATTGGTGGTGGCTCATGCCACCGTCAAGACGCATGTATCCCGGATCCTGACCAAACTCGGCGCTCGTGATCGCGCCCAGATGGTGGTCCTTGCATACGAGTCAGGGTTGGTGATCCCGGGCCGCTGACGCTCCTTTCGTACATCTGAGGATGTAGGGCCGATTGCATTCTTGCGGCGGACGACGCCCGACCCACCTGCCCATACGTTGGCGACATGTCACACCATGTCACCCACGTCATCCCCGATCGGGTCAGGGGAGCCCGAGGGTCGTCCCCGATAGTCGCTTCCGCCCTCGTCGCCGACTCTGCTCCTGTGAAACGCGGAAACGTGTCAGCGGCCCGAGTCCTGCGATGGGGGCTGATGATCCTCTCGCTCGTCCTCCTCGTCCGGATGGGCGCAACCAACCATTCGGAGATCAGCGAAGCAATCGGCCACCTGCTCACAAGGAGCGGCTGGCTGGTAGCGGCCGCCCTCCTCATGGAAGGAATCTGGGTCTACAGCCTGTCCAACGTCTACCGGTCCTCGATACGGGGTCTGGGTGGGAGCCTCGGTCGGGGTCAGGCCGTCCGGATCTCGATGGGAGCCTTCTCCCTGAGTCGGATCCTCCCCGGCGGCGGGGCGGCTGGAAGCATCTTCGCGGCAAGGGCGATCGTGGCTCACGGAAATCCGGTCCCGAGGACCGTGGCCTCGATGCTCATCTCATGGTGGGTCTCGATGTCGACTCTGGCACTCGTGGTGGGAGCCGGCACTGTCTCAGGGCTTCCCGGAGACCGGGTCGGCACAGGCCACCTCGTCGGACCGGCAGTGGTCTTCGCGGTCCTCGCTGTGGCGGGTACCGCGGTGATCGTCTCGCTCCATGTCCCACGTTTCCGTGCCCGTGTTGCCCGGGGCCTGAATGTGGTTGGGTCCCGTCTGGGCGTGGCAGCCGAGCCCGAAGACTGGGAGCTGCAGGCGATGACGCCAGTGCCCGTGCGCCGATTGATTCCGCTCATGGGCTGGGCAGCGCTCGGCTGGATTGTCGACGCGGCGGCGCTATGGGTGATGTTTCTCGGCTTTGGCGTTCGCCTTCACCCGGCGGTTCTTCTCGTCGGCTATGGCCTGGCCAATCTGATCAACGCCCTGCCGGAGCTGACTCCCGGCTGGCTGGGAGTCCTCGAATCTACTCTCGCTGCCGCCTATGCCGCCCTGGGCGTCCCGGTCGGTGTCGCCGTCATGGCAGTGCTCTCCTACAGGCTCGTCTCGTACTGGCTCCCGGTGGCGCTCGGTATCGGGCCGGCGCTTGGCATGCTGCGCGGCCGGCCCTCGCCTGTCGAAGACCATCGGGCGGCCAGCGAGTTCGAGGCGGTGGCATGATGCCGGGGCCAATCGGACTGCTGGGCGGTCTGGAGCATTATGAGCCGACCCTGCCCATCGACCGGCGCATGCTCGACGAAGTCGGCGTCTTCGCTCCCGAGGTCGTGATACTTCCTCTCGCCTCGTTCCAAGGTCAGGCGGTCGCAGCCGGGTCGCTTGCGCAAGCTCATTGGGCCAGTCTGGGAGCCAGGGCACGCTTCGTCATCCCAGCCTCGGGAAGCGACCAGAACGCCCTGGAGATGGTGCACGATGCCGACGTCATCGTCCTGCCCGGAGGTGTGCCAAATCGGCTCGTGAATGCTTTACGCGGAACACCGATCCTCGAGACGATCATCGGCCGGTGGGACGCTGGTGCGGGTGTGACTGGGTCTTCGGCCGGCGCTATAGACCTCTTCGAGCGTCGTCTCAATCTCTATCCCCCCGATCCGTTCCGGTTGATCCCCGGGTTCGGTCTCTTGCACGGATTTGTGGTCGCCCCTCATTTCGACCGTCTTCGGGTCCGACGCTGGTTCTCACCCTTCTTGAAGCGGATGGGTGATCTAGCAGTGCTCGGGATCGACGAGTCCACGGGTCTACTCGGGACGGATGGCAACATGCGGGTGATGGGAACGGGATCGGTGACCATCGCCACCGAAGAGTCGATCGAGGTCTATCCGACGGGTTCGTTCATCGATATCGATCTAGGCACGATTCCTTCCAGACCGATGTCGAGTATGCCCATTGATCCACGACGTGTGCCCGTATTGGCAGGCTCAGCCTCGTAGAGGTGAGTCAAGGTGTCGTTCGCTCGAAGCGAAGCACGTTCCACGAAACTGCAGGCAAAATCACTTCGACCGAATCGCCGGGTACACCGGAGACGACACGTGAGCTCGGGGTGACCCGATCTGGCTGTTCCAATGTATTGACGGCGTATATGTCGTCATCGCTGATCGTCAAATGCTCGACAAGCCGATAGCCGGGGAAGGCGCGCAGGCCAACGGACAAGGCGGCTGGCCCGTCCAGGTCCCGGTTGACTGCGAACACGGCGAGCCCGCCGGCGTCCTCGTCATGGGTCGCCACAGCGTCGATAACGGGGGTGTCACCGTATCGCTCGCTGCTGTAGCTCGGTGTCTTGGGCTCGACCCTCAGCACATTGCCTCGTGCAAAACGAGACGCCTGGGCAAAGGGATAGAAGGTGGTATGCCTCCAAGCCGGGCCACCGGGCTCGGTGTGGATAGGAGCGATGGCATTGACGAGCTGCGCCTGACATGCTGCGGCGACCCTGTCGCTATGCCGCAGAAGCGTGATCAGAAGTGTGCCGACTACCACCGCGTCGGCCACGTTGTAGACGTCTTCGATCAGGGCCGGTGCGACGGGCCAATCCGTCATGGGCTCGAGGTCCTGAAACCGGCTGATGTACCAGACATTCCACTCGTCGAACGAGAGGTTGATCCGCTTACGGGCGCCGGTCTTGGCTCGGACATGGTCAGCGGTGGATATGACCGAATCGATGAAGGACTCCATGTCCAGCGCTGATGCCAGGAAGCTGCGCATGTCCCCGTCATGCTCCTGGTAGTAGGCGTGCAGGGAGACGTAGTCGACCTGGTCATAGGCGTGCTCGAGGACAGTGGCTTCCCAGCTGCCGAAGGTAGGCATCCCCGAATGCGAGCTACCACAAGCGACCAGTTCCAGGTCCGGATCGAACATTCGCATGGCGCGCGCCGTCTCCGCCGCCAGCCGCCCGTACTCGTCTGCGGTCTTGTGCCCCATCTGCCAAGGACCATCCAGTTCGTTGCCAAGACACCAGAGCTTGATGTCGAACGGCTCTCGATGACCGTGTGCGATGCGTAGGTCCGACCAGTAGGAGCCACCTTCGTGATTGCAGTACTCGAGGAGGTTCACCGCGTCTTGCACACCTCTGGTTCCCAGGTTGAGCGCCTGCATGACTTCGACGTCGGCCTTGCGGGCCCAGTTGACGAACTCGGCAATCCCGAAGGCGTTGGTTTCCAATGAGTGCCAGGCGGA
>JARDZU010000247.1 GCA_029240695.1 Acidimicrobiia bacterium
GAGGTGGCCCATCTCGGCCCACTGGTGGCACAGGTGCCGATCGGGAAGCTTCGCCCGCTCCTGGCCGCAGGTGAGGTAAACCATGTCGGTGAGGCGGTGGCGATGGTGGTCGCCGAAGATCGCTATTCAGCACAGGATGCGGCTGACGCAGTCGAGGTCGACTATGACGTTCTGCCTCCGGTCATCGACCTGAAGAAGGCTGCATCAGACGAGGTGAAGGTCCACGACGAACTGGACTCGAACGTCATCCATACCTGGACCTATCACGGCTATTGGGAGGCGCTCGGTCTCGAGGACCAGACGCCACAGGTCGATGCCGCGATGGAGCGGGAAGACGCCGTCGTGGTCAGCCTGGAAATGGTCAACCAACGTCTCATCCCAGTCGCCATCGAGCCCCGATCCGTCATGGCGGAGTACAACAAGGGTTACGGGCAGTTCACCGTCTTCAGCTCGACTCAGGTTCCTCACGCCCTCGGAGGAGCGATCGCTACGACCTTCGGAATGAAGACCACTGCGGTGCGGGTGATAGCCCCCGAGGTCGGAGGCGGGTTCGGCTCCAAGTTGAACGTCTACAACGACGAGATCCTGGCCGCGTTCGCAGCCAAAGAGCTGGGACGCCCCGTGAAGTGGACCGAGACCCGCCGCGAGGCATCCGGGTCGACCATCCACGGTCGGGGCTGGGTTGGCACTGCCACTTTGGTCGGGACCAAGGATGGTGAGTTCCTCGGTTACAAGCTCGACGCCCTCGCCGACATGGGTGCCTACACCCAGAATTTCACCGTGGCCATCCCCTTGTTGGGTCTGTGGATCGGGTCGGGTCAGTACAAAATGCCCGTCTCGTGGACGGTGGCTTGCGTCGTAACAAACACGATGACCACCGACGCCTATCGCGGCGCCGGCCGGCCGGAGGCTATCTACTACCTGGAACGGATAATCGACGCCTTTGCCCACGAGATCGGCATGGACCCACTCGAGGTCAGGAAGAAGAACTTCTGGCAGCCCGACGAGTTTCCCGCCGTTATGGGTTGCGGCTTCGCCCTCGACTCCGGCAACTACGAGGCCGCCGTCGACAAGTTGATCGCCCAATCTGACTACGCAGGCATGAGGAAGAGGCAGCAGGAAGCCCGAGCCGAGGGCCGACTCGTCGGGGTCGGTGTGGGCTCCTACGTCGAGGTCTGCGGGTTCGGCCCTGCCGTGCTGGCCGACATCGGGTTCTCCTGGAGCAATTACGGGCTCCCGGCCTCGTTCAACGGCTCCGGGCTGGTCCGGGTCAATCCGGATGCGACAGTCACCGTGGTCATCGGCACCGGGCCTACCGGGCAAGGCCATGAGACGACCTGGGCTCAGATCGTCGGCGATGGCCTCGGGATTCCGGTGGAGGACATCAGGGTTCTGCATGGCGACACCCGGGAGCATCCGATGGGCATCGGCACTTTCGGAAGCCGCTCGATCGCAGTCGATGGGGCCGCCACCTTCGAGGCAACCAAGGTGGTCAAGGCGAAGGCAGCCAAGATCGCGGCCCATCTCCTCGAGGCTTCGGACGAGGACATGGTGTTCGTAGACGGCGGCGCCCATGTAACCGGGTCACCGGACAAGAGTGTCGACTGGGCTGCGATAGCCAAGGCGGCGTACCAGTCTCACACCAGCCCGGATGACGTTGATGGCGGACTCGAGGCGCACACCTCCTTCAGTCCCGGCAACGCCACTTGGCCCTTCGGGACACACATTGCCCTGGTAGAGGTGGACCCGGACACCGGCAACGTCGAACTCCTGGAGTACCACGGCGTCGATGACTGCGGCGAGGTGATCAACCCGATGATCGTCAATGGGCAGATCCACGGCGGTATCGCCCAGGGGATAGGGCAGGCAATGTTCGAGGAAGCGATCTATGACGCGGATGGCAACATGCTGACCGGTTCACTGCTCGACTACCCGTTGCCGACAGCGGCCGATCTCCCCTCCTTCGACCTCAGCCGCACGGTCACTCCGACGCCGATCAATCCGATGGGGGTGAAGGGGATCGGTGAGGCGGGCACTATCGGCTCAGCCCACACCATCGTCAACGCGGTCGTCGACGCCCTCACGCCGATGGGCGTGAAACACGTCGACATGCCGGTCAGACCGAAAAAGGTCTGGCAGGCGATGCAGGAAGCGAGGGCTTGACATGTACCCGAGACAATTCGATTACGTGGCACCGTCCTCGCTCGACGAGGCCCTGGGGGCCTTGGGTGACGGCTCGAAGGTGATGGCCGGAGGGATGAGTCTGATCCCGTTGATGAAGACCCGGCTCTTCTCCCCGGCTGTTGTCGTCGACATCGGGCGCATTCCTGGCCTCGACTCAGTGACCGACGAGGGCGACTACATATCGGTCCCCGCCTTGGTCCGTCACGGCACCACGGCCTCGGACCCGCTCATCGCGACCCACGCCGGGGCTCTTGCCACCGCGGCGTCGCTCACCGGAGACGTCCAAGTGCGAAATCGCGGCACAACGTGCGGTTCACTAGCCCACTCGGACGTGGCGGCCGACCAGCCGGCGGCGGTGATCGCCCTCGGTGGGACGATGATCGCCCGTTCCTCCTCAGGCACGAGAGAGATACAGGCATCGGAGTTCTGCGTCGATGCACTGACCTCCGCGCTCGAGCCGGACGAGATCCTCGTAGAGATCCAACTACCCAAGATGGGCCCCGGTGAGGCGTCCGCCTATGACAAGCTGGGCAGACGAGGCGGTCGCAGCGACTACGCCGTCGCCGGCGCTGCCGCCTGGGTCAAGAAAGGCAACGGCACGGTGGAGGACGCCCGTGTCGGTCTCACCGGCGTGGGCACCAAGCCCACGCTCGCCCTGGGAGTAGTCAATGCCATAGTCGGGACCGATGGATCCGACGAGGCGGTGAAGGCAGCCGCCGAACATGCCCTCGAAGGCGTCACAGTTCTCGAGGACCTGTACGGCTCGGAGGAGTACAAGACGCATCTGGCCAAGGTGTTCGTGGCCCGCGCCCTCAAACAAGCCATCGCCGCCACCTGACCGACTGATCGAGAGTGGGTTCGGAGAGCCGACGCTATAGGGTCGGATCTCCGCGCGAGAATAGGTTGGGCGCCTATTCGCGCTAATTTCGGGGCCTTGGGAGGTGATCAACGGAAGTGAATGCCCCTTGCGAGCACTTCGTCGACCTCGTGCCGGTCGAGCCGATAGGCGACGTCTGCGAATCCTGTGTCGAGATGGGCGATACGTGGGTCCATCTCCGGGCTTGCCTCACGTGCGGCAGGGTTGGATGCTGCGATGCCTCCAGGAACCGACATGCCCGAAAACACTGGGAGCGTGAGGACCACCCCGTGATTCGCTCGGCGGAGCCAGGCGAGACCTGGAAATATTGCTTCCCCGACGCGGTGGTTGCGCGATGACAGAGGCCAAGCCCGTCATCATCGCGGTCGACGACGAACCCGAAGTCGTCCAGGCGGTGCAACGCGATCTGCGATCCCGATATGCATCGGACTACCGGATCGTCTGGGCCAGTGGTGGGCAGGAGGCAATCGACACACTCCGCTCGCTCGCGTTGCAGGACACGCCGGTCGCCCTGATGCTCGTCGACCAACGAATGCCTGGCGTCACCGGGATAGACGTGCTCAGGGAGACCCTCGAGATCCATCCGTCTGCCAAGCGAGCGCTACTCACGGCGTATGCCGACACGGAGGCCGCAATCCAGGCCATCAACGACGTGGGCCTCGATCACTACATCATGAAGCCGTGGGACCCTCCCGAGGAGAAGCTTTATCCGATCCTCGATGACCTCCTCGAG
>JARDZU010000248.1 GCA_029240695.1 Acidimicrobiia bacterium
AAGCGGGCACTTTGGCAGGCAATCCCATCGCAACTGCAGCCGGCCTGGCGACTCTGCAGCACCTGGAATCCAACCCCGGTCTCTACGACGACATCGAGCGGGCGGGCGAGACGGTCGAGAGCCATCTAGTGACAGCGATGGCTACCACGGGATTACCCGGAATTGTCAATCACATCGGAGGCATGGTCGGTGTGTTCCTCGGCCTCGAGACGGTGTCCTGCTGGGACGACCTCGATTCTCTAGACCAGGATCTTTTCGCTCGTTTCTTCCATGCAGCGTGGGACCGTGGCGTGCTGCTCCCACCGTCTCCATACGAGGCTTGGTTCCTCATGGAAGCCCATCTCGACGGCATCCTCGATCTCGCCGTCGAGGCCCTGGCCGAAGCGATAGTCGAGGCAGGCACATGAGACTTCTTGCCGCATTGCGGCGCGAGCCACTCGACCGGCCACCGGTCTGGATGATGCGCCAGGCGGGCCGATATCTCCCCGAGTATCGGGACTTGCGAAGCCGTCACTCCTTCGAGGTGGCAGTGAGGACGCCGGCCATCGCTGCCGAGATCACACTCCAGCCAGTGAGACGTTTCCCCCTCGACGCCGCCATCGTCTTCGCCGACATCATGACTCCGCTGGCGGCCATGGGTGTGCCTATCGAGTTCGATCCCGGGCCCAAACTGGCTCCTCACACGGTCGGGCAGATAGCCGCTTTGGGCGAGCTGCAGCCGGGCCAGGTAGCCCACGTCGCCGAAACGATTGGCCTGGTCCGAGACGAGCTGGACCCCGACGTGGCGATGATCGGATTCGCGGGAGGGCCGGTCACCTTGCTCGCATATCTGATCGAGGGTGGCGGGTCCCAGCACTTTCCCGACTTCCGCCTCGCCTTCCACAATGGCGATCCGACCGAAGCTCTGACTGTGCTTGCCCGGGCCATGTCCACCTATCTCGAGGCCCAGGTCGAGGCAGGGGCGAACGTGGTCCAACTCTTCGACACCTGGGCCGGACTCCTCACCCCGGCACAGTTTCGAAAGTATGCGATTCCGGCAGCCAGGGTGGCCCTGGCCGACCTCGACGTGCCTGCCATCTACTTCGCGCCTGGCGCCTCCCATCTCGTGGAGCTGCTCCCGGAGATAGGGGCTGCTGGATACGGGGTCGATTGGCGGCTTCCTCTCGATGAGGCGTGGCTGAGGATGGGCCCGGAGCAGGTCATTCAGGGCAATCTCGACCCTGCCCTCCTGCGTTCTGACCCGGCGGCTGTGCGTTCCGCCACCGCCGAAATCATCGAACGCGTCGCCGGTCGTCCCGGCCACATCTTCAACCTGGGCCACGGTGTCCTCCCGGACACCCCCATCGACAATGTCGCCGCGATGGTGGACACCATCGTCGGTCTGGGCACAGAGCATCGATCACGAGAGAGGATTGCAGCCGGATGAGCGCCCCCGAGACCCTCGAAGGTTGGTTCGCCCTCCATGACCTGCGAACCCTCGACCGGCCCGCATGGGAGAGCCTGACGCGACACGAACGAGAGAAGGCGGTCGCCGAGGCCTCTGATCTTATGGCCGGGGCCGAGGACGTGACTGACGCCATTGCCGGGCTGAGCGCGATCTACACAGTCGTCGGGCACAAAGCGGACTTGCTGATGCTCCATCTTCGGCCCGACGTCGCTCACCTCCACGATCTGGAACGAAAATTCGATCAGACGTTGCTCGCCTCGTACATGAGCCGGGCGTATTCCTATCTCTCAGTGATCGAAGTCAGCCGGCACGCCGCGCCCGAGGGCACGGCCGAGAATGTCGAGGACAGTCCCTACATCCAGGCCCGTCTCTACCCGGAGATGCCCGAGCACAGCGGCTACGTCTGCTTCTACCCGATGAGCAAGAAGCGGTTGGGTGACGACAACTGGTACATGCTCGATGCTCCGCAACGCGCCGAGCTGATGCGTGACCACGGGCGAACCGGGCGCAAGTACGCCGCGAAAGTGAGCCAGATCGTCAGTGGGTCTATGGGGCTGGACGACTGGGAGTGGGGGGTGACCCTGTTCTCGGACGATCCACTCCAGTTCAAGAAGCTGGTTTATGAGATGCGGTTCGACGAGGTCAGCGCCCGGTATGCCGAATTCGGCCCGTTCTACGTGGGTCGCAGACTCGAGCCGCATGAGGTGGGGAGGTGGCTTGGTGAGTGAGGGCAAGATGACCGTGCTGCTGGCCGGGTTCGGGGGGCCGGAGAGCCTCGATCAGGTCGCTGCGTTCGTTGAGAGTGTCCTAGGACGGGTTCCACCTGAGCATGTGATTCCGGCTGCGTTGAATCGCTACCGGACGATCGGGGGCGGCTCGCCCCTCCCCGGCACCACGCGTCGTCAGGCAAAGCTCTTGGGCGAGGAGCTGGGCCGGCGGGGGATCGATGCCGAGGTCCACGTCGGCATGCTCCATGCGAGCCCCACGATCGAGGAAACGGCGGATCGGATCGGAGACGAAGGATCCGACGACGTGTATGTGTTGAGCCTCGCCCCATACCGGTGCGAGGTTTCGACCGACGCCTACGAAGCGGCAGTGAGGCGTGCCTTCGATGGGCGCTCTCGCGGGCTGCTGTTTGGCCCCGATTGGAATACCCATCCAGGGTATGTCGCCGCCCTGAGCGACATGCTCGGCGACGCATTGGCCCGTGCCCCCAGAGGCACCCAGGTGATCTTTGCTGCCCACAGCCTTCCCCAGCGGATGATCGAGCAAGGCGACCCCTATGCTGATCAATTGGCGGAGACCTCCGAAGCGGTGGCGATGACGCTCGGCCTCGACAAATGGCACGTGGCGTATCAGAGCGTGAGTGCTGCTGCCCGCGAGCCCTGGCTGGGACCCTCGGTGGAGGAGGTGATGGCGGGACTCGCCGACTCGGGCGTGACGTCCGTCATGGTCGACCCGATCGGATTCATCGCCGACCATGTCGAAACTCTCTATGACAACGACGTCGAACACAGGGCACGCGCGACGAGTCTCGGCCTCGAGTTTCATCGCTGTGCCTGTCTCAATGAGCACCCGGGCCTGATCGGGGCGTTCGCCGACATCATCGAGGGCATGAGCCAGAGCCGATGACCGCGAGGACCGATGTGGTGGTGGTTGGCGGCGGAGTCACGGGTTTGGTCGCTGCGCGCCGCCTTGCCGGGGCTGGGGCGGGGGTGACACTCCTGGAGAGGTCGAACCGTCTTGGTGGCCTGGTGACCACCGATCACGACGACGGCTTCGTCATCGAGTCGGGCGCCGACAGCTTCGTGGCCGGGAAGGGCTCGCTTCTAGCTCTCGCCCGGGAGCTAGGCCTCGACGGGCAGGTCGTTTCCAGTCGTCCCGAGCACCGCGGGTCTTACGTCTGGTGGGACGGCGATCTGCTCCCCCTCCCCGGTGGCCTGCTGCTCATCGCGCCGTCACGGATTCGCTCTCTCCTCGGTTCCCCGCTTCTCTCGTGGGCAGGTCGGGCCCGGGCCCTGGCCGACCTGGTCCTCCCCCGATCCGATGGGGTCGAGGACGAGAGCCTGGAGTCGTTCGTGACGCGGCGTCTCGGTCGTGAGATGCTCGAACGCGTCGCCGAGCCTCTCATCGCCGGCATCCATGCGGCCGAGCCCGACACGATGAGTCTCCGCTCCAGCTTCCCACGGCTCCTCGAAATGGAGCAGGAGTATCGAAGTCTGATCCTGGCGGCCCGAGCGGCCGCCTCCCGAGCCGCCCCGGCCGACGGTCTGAGCCACTTCGCCAGCTTCTCGGAGGGGATGGGTCAATTGGTTGCGGCCCTCGCCGCCGATTCACGAGGGG
>JARDZU010000006.1 GCA_029240695.1 Acidimicrobiia bacterium
ACGGGCGTCAACGACGGGCTACTTGTCAGGTCGGACATGGGCGCCTTCCTGGCCCTGTCCATCGTCTTCGACATCTAGTTCGATGCCCTCTTCCCCATCCGGGTCGCCCTTGGACCGCCCCTCGGCTATGCCATCCACGGTCTTCCACACCTGGGAGCGAAGGCCGGTCGAGGCCCACCGGGTGAGCTTGGTCCGACGACGGCGAAGCAGCACGACCCCAACCAGCGTGGCGCGACGAATGGCGAAGTCGCGATCGGCGGCTTCGAGTGAGCGGGTGACGGTGTGCCCCGCCGAGGCGACCAGGATCACGGAGTCGACCCTCTGGGCCAACACGTGGGAAGCAGCTTCGCCCAAGTTGGTGCCTGCGATGATGACCACGTCGAAGATCTCCCGTGCCACCTCGAGAAGCACCTCGAACCGGTATCCGGAGAGAACGTCGGCGGCGTCCCGCTTGCCATTGCCGGAGCGCAGAGCCCGCAACCCCTGAACGACCTCAGGTGAGGACAGCAGGGTCGTCTTGAACTCGGAGATCAACTCCTCACGCTCGCCGCCGGCCCCGTTCAGCAGGCTGGACAGGGTTGCGCCAGTCTCCGGGCCCCACTCCACCATGTGGTTGGTCTTGTCGAAGGTTGCATCGAGGAGGAGCACGCTCCGACCCGATGCTGCGACAGCCACGGAAATGTCAGCAGTGAGCTCGCGGATGTCCTCTTTGAAGATCCCACTGCCCTGGAAGGCGATGACAGCATTGTCTTGGTCGTCCAGCTGGCTTCGCAGCATCTGGATCGAAGCCTTCCGCCTACCTCCTGGGCTTTCGAGGTACCAGGGCTCGCCAGTCGGATGGTGGACGATGGCCAGCGGCCGCGACGGCATCTCCACGATGACCGGCGGTCCCTCGTCGAGGTCCTTGGCAGACCACATCATGCCCCGTCCACGCTCCAGTGCGATGAGCCCGATCAGAACCGCGCCGATGGCCCCGAAGGTGGCCAGCATCTGGTTGCCGGATGTCGAATCCGAATCAAGTGTTACCGGCCTGCTGTCGACCGTGCCAGACCGAGCGAGAGCTTCCTGCTCGAGGATGCCGGTGAACAAGCTGTTCCACCTGGCCTCGAGCTGCGCCAGCTCGAGGTTCTTGAGCGTGAGCTCGGGATCCTGCTGATCCTGGGTCAGGGGGTCCACAACGGGTGGGAATGTGGCCAGCTGAGCCTGGAGCTCGGAGAGACGCGCCATGGTCCGGTCCATCTCGGCCTGGATCGACTCAGGGGTGCGAAGCACCAGCTCTGGGTTCATCAGCTGAGTGGTCAGGTTCCCCTGGTGCGCCAGCAGGGCGGCCACCTGGTTTTCCAGAACAGTCCGCTGGGTCTGCTGTGTCACCTCGTCCGCGGTGGGAGGGGAGGCGGCCTGCAGAGCAGCCAGCTCATCACGCATTGTCTTGATCTCAGTCGAGGTCTTCTCCAGATCCTCCCTCATCCCATCTAGCCCAGCGCCAATCGTGGCGACCGCAAGGAAGTTCTTTTGCATGTTCTCGGCCAGCGCATCGGCTTCGGCCTGGGTGAAGCCACGGGCGATGAACTGAAGCTGGTTCGCTTCGTTCTCGAGATCGACTTCGGCCATCAACCAGGGGAGAAAGGCTCCCGGAGTCTCGCCAATGACGTCAGAGTTCACATCCGTCGCCAAAGCCAGCTGGGTCTCGAGCATGGTCTCGAAATCTTCGCGTTCGAGGGCCTGCGGATCCTCGGTGAAGGTGACCGACGCCATTGCCTCGAAGGGCGGAAGGTTGGCATTGCGGTACTCGGCCAACTCGCCGGAAACCACATAGGCCAGGACTGCGGCGGCGACCAGCAGCCACCATCTCGCCTTGGCAATACCTCGAATCGTTGTCATGTCCACTGCGTTACCTCGTTGATTTCTCTCAAATCGATGGTCTCATCGTCAGGCCACTCGCGATTGGCGAGGGCCAGCAGGAACTCTGTGAGCTCCCGTCTTCCACCTGTGGTGGACATCTGCTTCAACTGCCGAACGCTGAGCTTCAGTGCGTCCGGGCCGGGGACCTTCGTCTGGGCGATGTTGATCTGGGGATGCGAGCTGCTCAAGAGCGGGCCATGGGCCAGCTCTTCGACCAACTTCTCGCCGGGACGAGCGCCGACTGTCTTGACTTCGATGTCCCGGCCCGGCACAAGACCGCCCAGACGGATCATGCGATGGGCGAGGTCGATGATCCGGACCGGCTGACCCATGTCGAGGACGAACACCTCTCCGCGGTCGGCCAGGGCCGATGCTTGGAGCACGAGCTGGACCGCTTCGGCGATGGTCATGAAGTAGCGGGTCATGCGCTCGTCGGTGATCGTCACGGGTCCCCCGGCGCGGATCTGCTCCATGAAGGTTGGAACCACACTCCCACGGCTGCCGAGGACATTGCCGAACCGGACCGACGAATAGATGCACCCGTCAATCTCGGTGTTCGCGGCCGACTGCACCAGCATCTCCGCCATCCTCTTCGACGCTCCCATGACGCCCTTGGGGTCGACGGTCTTGTCGGTAGAGATCAAGACGAATCGCTCGATCCCGGTGCTGCGGACCACCTTGAGGAGGTTGTTGGTGCCGACCACGTTGGTCTTGACCGCTTCCTCGGGCCATTCCTCGAGGATGGGAACATGCTTGTGGGCCGCTGCGTGATAGACGACCTGCGGCTGGTACTTGGCAATGAGAGCCTTCAGCTTCTTCTTGTCCCGGACATCGCATAGCGCGGGGACCAACTCGGTGCCGGCCGGCTCATCCCATTTGACCATGTTGTCGTGAAGATGGGTCTCGTCGTGGTCCATGGCGATGACCCTGGCGGGCATGAAATGAAGCACCTGGTTCACGATCTCGGACCCGATCGAGCCCCCGGCCCCGGTGACCAGGACCGTCTTGCCGTAGAGGATCGACTCGACTGCATCGAGATCGGTGGTGACCGACGGGCGGAGCAAGAGGTCCTCGATCTCGAGGTCCCTGATGTCCGGACCACCGTCGTATCCCGTGAGCAGCTCGTCGAGATCTGGCACGATCCGCAGACGCACATCGACGTCGACACAGAGGTCGACCAGCCGACGGGCCAGGACGCTGGCACCCTCCGAGGCGACGATCACCTGCTGGACGTTCAAGGTGGTCACCAACGATGCGATGTCCTCCAGCTCGCCGACGATCGGCAGATTGGCCAGACGCTTCGCCTTCGTGGTGGGCCCGGAGCTGACAAAGCCGACAACGTCGACCTCGTAGGGGCCGGTGTAGCGAGCTAAATCGGCGGCGCGCTTGCTGGTGCCCAGAATGAGCACACGGTCCCGGGCGTCCAGTCTGAGACCCCGGTGAAAAGAGAAGAGACGGGAGCGGAAGCGGACTGCACCGAGGAAGCCGAGCGAGATCATCGACCCGAGGACCAAGACCGATAGGGGTACAGCCCGGTTGCCAGGTCCCTCGATCAGCTCGTGGTCACCGAGGGCGAGAACGATGAGGAACAGGACCGCCGCTGCCCAGAAGGTGGCGGCGATGACGCGGCGAGCCTCACTGATGCTGGCGAACTCCCAGACATGGCCATAGGCACCCATGGCGACGTTGGCGACGAGATGGATCCCGATGATCACCGGCAGGGCGATGAGCACTCTCGCCCACCAGACTCCCTGGAGCCCCCCGTCGAGTGAAATGACACCGAGTGCTGATAGGTAGGCGACGGCGATGACCATCGCGTCCACGAATGCAAACGAGATGTCGGCACGGAGTTGGGCGAGCAGTGTCGCCACCCGTGCCCCGAACGAACTAACCCCAAGCTTCCCGGTGAACCGCCTAATCACGGCATCCGCCCTCTTTTGTCCCAGTCGGATGTGCGCGGCGGCCAGCGCCACCTTGGCATCATCCGTAATGCCTCCCAGAAATCCAGTCAGGGACCGAAACCGACCGACCGATTCATCCCCCCAACCCGGCCGAAGTATTACGAAACGCCTCGACCCGTTCGATACCTTAACCACTCAGCGTGCTGGTTACCAGTACGTAATTCGATTTTTTTGCGACTCTGGATTTTGCACGATCCCGACTGGCCTGGGAGGACATGGAAAGGCTTGCCTCTTGAGCCAATATCACGCTCCGTGTTATTCTCCACGATCTCAGTGGGGTTATTCAGAGGGAGGACTCACCATGAAAGTATTGGTGACGGGGTCTGCGGGTTTTATCGGCACGCATGTCTCCAGAGCATTGTTGGGCGACGGATTCGAGGTCACCGGTTATGACCAGAAGGAATCTTCCGAGCCCGGCATCGAATCGATCGTCGGCGACTTTCTCGATCTCGAGGCGCTGACCGGCGCCGTCGAGGGTCACGACGTCATCGTTCACATCGGCGCGATCGGGGACGTATATCTCGCCGCCACCAATCCGGAGCTGGCCGCATCGGTCAACGTGACCGGGAGCACCAACATCGCTCTCGCCGCCGAAGCTGCTGGCGCCCGTGTGGTTTACGCGTCGACGTGGGAGGTCTATGGCGAGCCGGCGTACGAGCCGGTCGACGAGAAGCATCCTTGCGAGCCGGACCATCCTTACAACATCACCAAGCTGGCCGGCGAGCGAATGCTCATCGCCGCCGACCGGCTCCGAGACGTCCCGGTGATCGCTCTCCGATTGGGCACCGCCTACGGCCTTGGGATGCGTCCGAACTCCGTCTTCGAGATCTTCATCGAGAAGGCCCGGAAGGGAGAGCCCATCACCATTCAGGGTGACGGATCACAGGGCCGCCAGTTCACCCACGCCCGCGACATCGCCCGCGCCTTCGTCGCCGCCGCCAGGAGCGATGTGAGGGGTATCGCCCTCAATGTGGTGTCGCCAGAGATGATCTCGATCAAGCAGCTGGCAGACATCGTGACCGAGCGCTTCCCCACCGAGGTGACCTACGGGCAGCCGCGACCGGGCGACGTGCCACCGTCCTACGTTTCGGCGGCCCGCATCGAGGAGAAGCTCGGTTGGAAGACCGAAGTGAGCTTCGAGGAGGGCATGGCGGAGTTGCTCTCTGCCGATCGGGGCTGAGGTGGGCTCGACGAAGATCCGGGTTCTCGTCCTGATCAAGGGTCTGGGAATCGGAGGAGCCGAGAAGCTCATCTCAGAGGGAGCCCGGTTCTGGGATCGGGATTCGTTCGAGTACACGGTCGCCTACGTGCTTCCCTGGAAAGACCAGCTCGTTGGCGCACTGGAGGATCAGGGCATCGAGGTGCACATGATCGGAGGGAAGCGCGGGCTCACCCCGCCCACCGTCGGCCGACTCCGCAGCCTGGTGAAGGATCTCGACGTCGATCTGATCCATGCCCATCTTCCCACCATGGGGATAGTGGCTCGCATCGCCTCGCCCGTTCCAGTGGTCTACACGGAGCACAACATGGCTGACTCCTACCGGCCCATCACTCGCACCATGAACCGACTTACCTATGGGAGGAATGCCGCGGCGACCGCGGTCTCCGGGGCCGTCGCCAGCTCTGTGAGCACCTGGCCCGGTGAGCCGCCGCTCGTCATCCCCAACGGCGTGGCCGTTCACGTGGCCCCCGAAGATGTCGTTGCCGCTCGCCAAGAGTTGAGGCTGTCGCCAACTGATCCGCTCGTGGCCCATGTGGGCAACATCCGGCCCGGGAAGGGTCACGATGTCCTGATCGACGCTGTCGCCCATCTCAATCAGCGCATGCCGAACGTCAAGTTCGTCTCGATCGGCGGCGAGAAGTACCCGGGCGACCTCGACCGAGTTCGTAACCGCGTCATCGAGGGCGGGCTGGAAGACCATCTGCGATTCATGGGCCGCCGCCCCGATGCCCTGAGCTTTGTGGCAGCGGCCGATATCTTCGTCAATCCATCGAGCGTCGAAGGGTTGCCGGTAGCGATCCTCGAGGCGATGGCCCTCGGCCGACCTGTCGTAGCGGCGGCCGCCGGAGGCGTGCCCGGAATCGTCAAGGATGGCGAGACCGGGATCCTCGTCGAGCCCAACGAGCCGGAGGCGCTGGCTGCCGGGATCGAGAAGTTGCTCAACGATCCTTTCCTCGCCGAGCGTCTCGCGCAGGCGGCCCAGGACATGGTGGAGAAGGAATACGGGTTGGAGCCGATGGTCCAAGCCATCGAGGACATATACCGAGAGGTTCTCCGTGGCTGACACCATCACCACCAGGCATCTCGACGAGAGCGACGTCCTCCCGGTGCTGGATCTGATGCGAGCCGCTCTAGGTGAGCCGCCGCTTCTTCGCCGCACCCCGGAGCTCTTCGCTTGGAAGCATTTCGACAACCCTTTCGGCCGCTCCTTGGCCGTCGTTGCCGAGACGGACGATCGAATCGTCGGTCTGAGGGCGTTCATGCGCTGGGACCTCGTCACACGCGATGGTGTCACCCTGCGTTGCGTCCGGGCCGTCGACACTGCGACCCACCCCGATTATCAGCGGCGTGGCATCTTTCGGAGACTCACTGAAGAAACTCTGGATTTAGCGCTAGCGGAAAACATGGATCTCGTGTTCAATACCCCTAACGAGAAATCGGGTGCGGGGTATCTCTCCATGGGGTGGACAGAAATCGGGATGATCGGTGTATTGGCACGCCCATCGTCGCGCCTGGCCACGGATCGCAGTCCCATTACCGACACAGAACCCGAGAATTTCCTTGCTGATCCCCAGCCGGCGATTCCACTCGAAGTGACCGATAGAGCCGCTCGAGGTCTGCGCACCCCGAGGAATGAGGCTTACTTGCGCTGGCGGTTCGGCTCACATCCGACGGCCCGATACTTCCGTGTCGACTCGGCGGACTCGACCGCCGTTGTCAGGCCCAACGTCCGCAAGGGACGACGCGAGTTGATCGTGGCCGACGTTTATGGGCCACGCCCGAGGGCTGCGTTGCGAGAGGCCGGTCGCAAATCCCGGTCGGGGTATGTTGCCGCCTGGTTCTCTCCAGGGTCGCCTGAGCGAGCGGCCGCCATTCGAAGCGGTCTCGTCCCCGTGCCTGGTGTCACCGCCTTGACTCTCATGGCGCGCCCGCTTCGGGAATTGGACATCGACGTCACCTCAATGGCCTCATGGGATCTCGCCATCAGTGACCTGGAGCTCTTGTGATGACAACACTGCTCGCGCTCCACGCCCCCTTCCTGGCCCAGATCGAGGACGAAGTCGTCACCGATGGGGTGGCCGTCTTCGAAGCGCTGCTCATTTCGGCGGCTGCCCTCATCGTCATGTCATTCGTGGGCAAGGCGGTCGCCACCAGACAGGACCGCGACTGGCTGCCGACGCTGATCATGTGGGCTTGCGCCGCCAAACTCCTGGGTGCGTTTGGGCGTTTCTGGATGGTCACCGTCCTCTATGAGACGGGTGACTCCTATAGCTATCACATGTGGGGCGGGATATTCGCCCAGGTCTGGCGGGGGATGCAGGTTCCGGTGTCGCAATCCAGCCAGCCCGGCACCGCGTTCACCGAAATCGCCACCGGGCTGATCTACGCGCCCTATACCCCGAGCATGCTGGGGGGCTTCATCATCTTTGCATTGATCGCTTTCACCGGCCTGCTGCTCTTCTTCCTGGCCGGGCGCCACTGGTTGGCCGGTTATCAGCTCAAGATGTACGGCCTCGCTGTCTTTTTCGCTCCCAGCCTCCTCTTCTGGCCATCGAGCATCGGCAAAGACGCCCTCATGGTCTTCTTCCTGGGGCTGGCTGCTTACGGGGCGTCCCGGCTTCTCAAGTTCTATCAGTTCAGCGCAATCCTTCTCATCGCACCTGGTCTCTACATGGCTGCCAGTATCAGGTCGCACGTGGCGGCGGTGATGGGTCTGGCCATCGTCCTGGCCGCGGTATTCGGCAAGGCACCGAAGAAGTACCAGGGATCTGCCAAGCGCGGGATCATGATCCTCCTTTGCGCCGGGGGAGCCGCCCTCTCGGTTCTCACCTTCTCGAGCACCTTCGGAGTGACGGTTGACGGTGGTGAGGGGACCACGAGCCCCGATCAATTCCTCTCCGATGTCTCGGAGCGCACAGCTACAGGTGGGTCCGAGGTCGAGGGCGGGGCGGTGGGCAGCCCGGCCCAGCTACCAGGCGCGATCATCAAGGTCCTGTTCCGCCCCCTGATCTACGAGGCAGGCAATGCCCAAGCGCTGCTCAGTGCTCTGGAGGGCACCATCCTGCTCGGCATAACGATTTGGAACCTCCCTGCGATGTGGAGGAACAAGGGACGAATGCGCGAGAAGCCGTATCTGATGATGGCCTTCTTCTACACCGGCGGATTCATCGTCGGCTTCAGTGCCATCCTCAACCTCGGCTTGCTGGCCCGCCAACGCGTCCAGGTGCTGCCGATGTTCTTCGCCCTCATCGCCGGTCTGGCTTGGGATGAGACCAAGGGCGGGCGGCGGAAGAAGACCGAAGAGGAAGAGCCGGCCCCGGAATCGATCGACGAAGCCGTCGAGACAGTCATACGCACTGGGCCCTCGCGAAAGCCCCTGCCGGCGCCCGGCGACCACTGAGACTGGGCGACAACCGACACCTAGGTGGTCGACGGAGGACGGACGTTGGCGATCGACATCAGCACGCTGGATCAAGACACCATCACCCGCGTGGTCAGTGACGTCCTGATGTCATCTCGATCGATAGACCGGATCGAGGCCGTGGACACCTGGCGCACCCGCAACTCGGGGTTCTGGCGTTTTCGGGCCCATCCCGCGCAAGTGAATGACCAGCCGTTCGACGTGGTGTTCAAGGTGGAACGAAGATGGACTCCGGAGAGCGCAGAGGGTACCCATGACGCACTTCGTCGACTCTCCGACCTGCGACACCTGACGCCCGGGCCGTCGCCCAGCATCTCCTTCCCCGAGCCGTTGGGCTGGACCAGGGAGCCCCCCGGGGTGATCATGCCCAACGTCGAGGGTGTGGAGTTGTTCGACGTGCTGGCTGACACAGGGCATGCTCTCTGGACCGACCCCGACCGCCCGTCTGAAGTAGTGAAGTCGTGCGGCGAAGCCTTCGGATGGATCCATCGCCTCGCCGTCATCGACCCAGAGACGGATGCCGTCCGTCAGGAGGCGCTGCAACGCTTGCCGGCCATCATGCGATGGGTCCTGGGGCGGTGGGCTCCAGCCAAGGAGGGGTCAGTGATTCGGAGTCACAACTTCTCGCGCAACGACTTCCTGGTCTCGAGCGATGCGCAGCTCTCGGTAGTCGACCCGCCGATCCTTGGCGCTCCGGCGCTGTTGCACGAGGACGTGGCGTGGTTCACCTACCAGTTGCTCACCCGCGCCGCACCCGGGCAACGGTTGGGGCTCCGGAGTCTGTTCCTCGAGGGCTATCAGTCCTCCAGCCTCGGTGGGCCTTTCGACAAAACCGACCTCAGAGGGGTCGGGATATACGAGGCATCTCGGGCCTTGGGCACTGCCAAGCGCCTGCTCATGAAAGGGGACTTCGCGGAAGCCCTGCAATCGTTCAAGATCGCATTGACCACACCCGGCCGCGTCTCCGGCTGATCCCAGCCCACCACATCATCGGGTTCGAGGTTGATCGACTCTGAGGAAACCGAGACGGGCCAAGGCGGCAAGGAGTAGCGCGAGGAGGGCGATGAGTGACACCAGCCCCCACTCGACTCCCAGTGCCTGCTCGGCTGCGATCACAAGCGCAAGCAGGACAGCCTGTGTGGCGGCGGCGATCAGCGAGATGGCCCGCACCCCAACCCCGCGGTCACGTAGCTGGTCGTAGATGTGGCTGCGGTCTCCGAGAAAGAGCGGGCGATGGTTGAGCCGACGACGAAGGAGCGTCACGAGCATGTCGATTGCGAACACGCCGAGGACGCCGGCTGTGAACACCACCTCGATCGCCGATTCGTTGGTGGAGTCAATGATCAGATGCGTCAGATAGAGGCCGAGGAAATAGGTCCCGGCGTCGCCCATGAACACACGTGCCGGGTGCCAGTTGAGGACGAGAAAGCCGGCCAAGGCCGCCCCGAGCTCGAGCGACGACACGAAGTCGAGGCCTCGACCCTGCGCGATCACAGCCAATCCGGCCGCCGTCACCATTCCCACCGAACCAACCAGGCCGTCGAGGCCGTCGAAGAGATTGACGCTGTTGATGGCGAAGACCGCAAGCGCGACGCTGAGGACTATGAACACGACGCCGGGGTTCGAAGCAACGTTGAGGACCAACACGACTGCGGCCAGCACCTCGACGACCAGCCGCACCTTTGGATCGACCCCCACGCGGTCGTCGATCAGGCCGAGGATGAGAACCATGGTCGTGGCGATGAGAAGGCCCCACTCCAGGTCATTTCGCATCAGCGCGGCCGCGTTGACCCCGAGGAAAACCCCCACCCCACCCAGAGGCACCGCCGGCCGGGCGTGCGCCTTCAGTGCCGGGTCATCGGGGCGATCGACATATCCGACCTGGGGTCCCAGCCAGACTGCGAAAAGACACCAGGCCAGGCTGACGACACCGGCAACTATCAGGGCCGCCAAACGAGGATCTCAGAGCGCTCGCCGGCATGGACCTGGATCCGCTCGGTGTCCTTGAAGCCCATCTTTCGGTAGGCGCCGATGGCCGTCTCGTTCTCTGAGCCAACGGTCACTTTCACCGCGGGCACTCCCCTCTGGTTCAGGTCGTCGAGCAGCCTCGCCCCCAACATCAGCGAAAGTCCCTTTCCCCGCGCTCTCGGAGCAACCACCATCGAGAGCAGTTCCGCCGGCACGTCTACCTGATTCTGGCCATAGCGGAATGTCTCCCATGCCCGGCGCAGGTTGCTCGGTCTGATCAACCGGGGCAGGGCCGCCCATCCGGCTCGCCACCAATAATGCTTCGAGAAGTGGGCGTAGAACTCGCCGACGTTCTCCACTCCCGCCGTGAAGCCAACCGGTCCCCCGCCGTCGTCGACGACGACGACCACGGCCCCGTTCCAGGCGATCAGCGCCTGATACAGGACCTTCATGAATCTCCGGCCAAGGAGGGGGAGAAACCCGGTTGCGATCAGTGAAGCGTGGAGCTCAGCCAGAGCCCGTGCGTCACGGGATGTGGCGAGCCGCATCTGGGGACGTGGCGCCGGGGTGATCATGGCGGGGGGCATGAGATGGCCGAGGCCTTTGGCGACGAGCCCGTCTCGGTAGGCATCCATGACGATGCTGACCACCTTCTCCTCATCGAAGCGCTCACGGGCGATGCTCGCGCTGGCCTCCGACATCTTGTTGCGCAGGGCCGCATCGTCGCCAACCTTCCGGATCGCCTCTCCCAGTCTCACCGGGTCGAGTACAGGGACCAGAAGCCCGTTGACACCGTCGTCGACGACCTGGCGACAGCCCCGGATGTCGGTGGCGATGACCGGGAGCCCCATTGCTGCCGCCTCCATCGCCGCCCTCGGGAATCCTTCCCGGTGCGATGGCAGGACGAATAGGTCCATCGCCGAATACAGATCCTCCATGTCGGTGCGCATGCCGAGGAAACGCACGCCGGCTTCCTTGGCATTGGCGACGGCATCCGGCGGGAGGGCGTCTGACTTCTCAGGGTCGTCCGGTCCGATGACCACCACCTTGTATCCGTCACCGAGGTTGGTGGCGGCCTCGAACAACTCTGGATAGCCCTTCTCAGCGACGAGACGACCCACCATCCCCACCACCACGACGCCCTCGTCTACCCCGAACTCCGCTCTGAGACGGGAGCGCGCCTCTGGATCGACTCTGTCCCGGTCGAACCTCAAGAGGTCGACGCCATTGCCAAGGAGCTGTCCCTTGCGGGAGGGAAGGATCCGGGTGCGACGGCAGAAGTCGAGATCCTCCACGTTCTGATGCAATTCCACGTCCGAGCACCGGGCGGCGACGGCCTCCAGGGCGTAGACGACGCCGCGCTTCAGTGGGTCGTCGTCTTCGGTGGCATACAGACCGTGCATCGTGTTGACCACGAGTGGAACCCCGGCGAGACGACCCAGGATCCGCCCGTACACGCCGGGCTTCGGGTTGTGGGTGTGGAGTACGTCGAATTGCTCTTTACGAAGGACCTTCCACAGCTGGGCGACTGCCTTCAGGTCGTTGCCCACGCTCATCCCTCTCGTCGACGCGGTGAGCGGGACATGCCGTATACCGTCCTGCTCGAGCTCCTCGACCCAGGGTCCCGGTGCGCTCACACCGACCGCTTCTCCTCCAGCCTCGTTAACCGCGAGAAGTTGGGGCCGGACGAGAAAGCGAAGACTGAGATCGACGGTGGTGAGGTGGGCGACCTGGAACGCCCGGCCCTCCAAGCTGTCATGCATGTCAGCCCACTACCAGCGGGGTCACTGCTGCTATCGCCGCCATGGATGCCAGAATACGGCCCATGCATTTCCCACCCGGCATTGAGCAAACAGCCGCGTGAGCACGGGTGGTGTCCTCTTCCTGAACCCGAACCGGGCCGGGGGTCAGACGGCTCCGGTGACATCCTGGATCAGTGTCGCCAGCTGGGCGGCGGCGGCCAGGAGGCTCTGGGGGCAGTCGTGGATCGTCACCCCCGAGGGCATTCTCGAACCAGAGGACGTCATGCGGAGGGCATCTGACCCGGTCGCCCTCAAAGGCCCACCAGGTCCCGCGTCGCTGCGCCGCAAGGTGCCTACCACGGTCAAGACCGGGCTCAAGGACGCCCGAAAAGCTCTGGAGGCCCGCCGGTTCAGGGGAGCAGGGCTCGAAGGCCCGTGGCGTTCCGAGGAAGTGCGCTTCATCTGGCAGCGGCACGACCTCTTCCACGACGCAGGAGTGAGCGCGGCAAAGGCGCTGAAGCGCCCGTTGGTCGTCTTCACTCCCGCTCTCATCGTCCAGGAGGCGGCCGGCTGGGGTGTGAAACGCCCGGGCTGGCAGGGGCTCCTGGAGCGGATCGCCGAGGCACCCTTGCTCAAAGCCGCCGATGTGGTGGCCTGCGGCTCGGTAGAGATCGCCGAGCAAGTGAGCCGGCTCGGGGTGCCCGAAGCGCGTCTCCTCGTGACACCGAATGGTGTCGATCCCGAGATGTTCTCGCCGGAGCGTCAAGGCGACGAGGTGAGACGGCGGCTCGGGCTGGAGAGCCGCTTCGTGATCGGGTGGGTGGGCAGCTTTCGTAAGTTCCATGGTCTCGACATGGCGTTGGAGGCGATGAAAAGGATCGCGTCCGAGATACCCGAGGCCACGCTTCTCCTCGTCGGAGACGGTCTGGAGCGGTCACATATCGAAGAGACCGTCCGGGCCCTTGGCCTCGAGAATGTCGTGATGACCGGAACCGTGGGGTACCTCGATATACCCGAGCATGTGGCGGCGATGGACGTGGCGGTTATCACAGATCGCGGGGCGGGGTCCTTTCACTACTCCCCGCTCAAGCTCAGGGAGTACATGGCAGCGGGCAAGGCGGTGATCGCTCCCCGAGTCGGCGAGATGGCCAGATGGCTGGCGGACGGCGAGGACGCAGTGCTCGTCGAGAGCGGCGACACCGGAGGTCTTGCGGCAGCCATCGTCGATCTCCATGAGCGGCCCGAACTGAGGGCAAGGCTGGGGAAAGCCGCTCGTCGCAAGATCCTCGAACAGGCGACCTGGGACATCCAGCTTCTCCGCATCGACGCTGCGCTGCACGGTGCCTCGAGTGCGCGGGCGCCTGGATGAGTGAGACACCTCTCGACGAGTCTCTCAACCCGATCTGGGTGCTTCTCTCAAAGGGGGAAAGCCCAAATCTCTGGATGCCACCCACGGGAGGGAAGGAATGGGGAGCGTCGCTGGAGTCGGCGTCGGCTGCCCTAGGCGACGAGGAGCTCATCATCTCGGTGGGCCGGCCTCTGGCACGCTCGGCCCTGTCCCGCCTTTCCGGCCGGGGGCGTCTATCGAGCAAGGGCCCCAGCCCGACAGAGATGACAGACGCATTCGCAAGGCAGGGGTTAGAGGTGATAGCCACTTATGGGCTCTGGCCGTCGGCCCGTTCCCCCCGAATTGCCTTCCCCTGGGGCCATATCCGCATGATCTACTGGCTACAGACCTCTGGCGTGCTCGGCGGTGGGGGCAACAGGCTCTGGGCCCGGATTCTGGCGAGGTCGGTTTTGTTCACGCCGGTCGCTGCCGCCATCGCCCCGGGCATCGCCTTCGTGGTTCGCCGATCCCGCAACGAAGTCGCTCGATGATCGAAGAATTGACAGGCTACGCCAGGCAGGAATGGCAATCCTGGTTCGGGCATTCCCCTGAATCGGTGGGCATTGCGATCGGGAGCGGAGGGCCGGCCCATAGAACGAGGGCCGCCGTGTTCGTGTTCGAGGACAGACGGGCGCGTCCATCGGTCGTGATGAAGATCGCCTTCACCGACCTCGAGGGAGCATTTCTTCGACATGAGCACGGTGCGCTCGCTGATATCCGGCCCCTCTTGCCGGAGCCGATGCGCCGAACTGTGCCCCGAGCCTTGGGTCTGGCGGAGATCGAGGGAAATACCGTCCTGACGATGGAGGCGCTAGCCGGGCGTCGCCTTCTCGTCCCCGATCTCAACGGTACAGGAGGCTCTCTACCACGGTCGTTGATGGGCGACTTCTACCGCAAGTCGTTCGAGTGGAGCAACGATCTCGCCGTCGCAACCAGCAGCACAGAGCGGCTCGATGGGTCACACCTCGCCGAGATCGTGGACCGGTACATCGGTCTGGTCTCCCACTCCACCGATGTCGAAGGAAAGGTGCGCAGCTTCCGTGATGCGGTGGCCGGGAGTGGAATCGCCTGGTCCACGTCCTGGCAACATGCCGACCTGGCGGTGGGCAACGTCCTGATGCATCGGGGGGAGTTGCGTCTCCTCGACTGGGAGCACGCATCCGATAAGTCACAGCCCTGGTTCGATCTAGCCCAGTCCGTCGGGGCGACGGCAAGGCTGGCCAAGCGTCAATCGGGCGCTGCCTCCTCCCGGGCCGCCGCAATGTCGGCTCTCGGTAGGTCGGGTTGGGCCGGCCAGGTGCTCCGGGCCGAGATCGAACGCGCCTGGGATAACCGGATGCCCCTCGGCTGGGTGATCGCTCTCAGCTCGATGGCAACCGCCATCCGGCAGGCAGACGACACGCGTATGGGGGCCGACGACTGGACCGAGTTCGCCGCGTCGCTCGTCGCCGACAGAGAATTGCGATCGGAGCTCCCTTGGATGGTCCCCGACTGGTGATGAATGGTGACGGCGCTCAGCGCCAGCATCACCCTCTGGCTGCCTTCCTCCAAAGCATTGCCAAACGGAGGTAGGCAGGTACTTCGCCAAGCTCACGCTGGCGCAGCCGGCGGCGCACTGTCCACAGACTTCGATGGGACCGATAGAGGGCGAGCAGCGCCCGATCGGCGGGAGTGTCGAGGGTGACCGGTCCGGTTCGGCGGTACCCGTCATGGAACGAATCGGCCAATTTGGCCCTCGCGTCGTCGAATGCCCCACCCTTCTCTGACGTTTCCGAGCCGAGACGGCGCTCGAGATTGAACAGAAACCAGGCCACATCTCGATGCACCAGATCGAGGGCAGGTGGAGACGGCTGGTCCATGATCCACGCCTTCCCGCCGGGCCCGAGCCTGATGTTGTACGGGGCGAAGTCCCCGTACCGCCTCGCGGTAGAGCTGACGAGATCGATGGCGTCGAGAAACCACGGCTGGACCATCAATGTTCTCGCCATACCTTCGAGTTCCGCACGGATCGAAGTCGGGTCGGACACCAAGTCCGCCAACGGACTCTGGCTGTGAAACGATCCCAGCGCGTCGCCACACGCCTCGATGACCGATCGAAACGTATCTGCCGTGTCGTGGCCGGCGGCGCGGAGAAGCTTCCCGAGGTCCTCGCCAGGGACATACGCGATGCATAGGCAGGGCGGCGCCGCATGCCAGCCCATCGGTTGGGCAATTTCGAGAGACGACCCGGCATCAGTGAGAAGCGTTGACAGGGCGATGAGGTCGTCGTGGATTCTCCGCGCCTCGGTCAGGTCCCAATCCCTCCCCACTTTGATCAGGGCGATCGGCGCGTCGCCTTCGGACGTGCTGAGCTCGTAGAACGTCGACGTGTGACTGACGAATCGGCCAGTGGGGACCGCAGTCGCCAATTCCCGAGCCGTCTCGAAGCTCTGTGCCAGGTCTGAGGCGACAGCCTTCAGCTCGGTCTCGGTCAGTAGATCGGCTGGCACGCCTGCTCAGGCCCGACCGCGGGCGATGAAGGGCTCCAGCACGTCATGCCAATGTTCGACCGAGGCCTGGAGAGTGAACATGTCCATGCACCGCGTCCTTGCCTTCTGACCCATCGCCTCCCTCAGGGCACGATCCGAGACCAGCCTCCGAACCGCGTCTGTCATCCCCGGCTTGTCCTCGATGTCGACCAACAGCCCGGTCACCCCGTCCTCGATCACATCCCGGGCCCCGGGGACCCTGGTCGCCACCGTGGCCAGACCGGAGAGCCCTGCTTCGATCAGCACACCCGGCATTCCCTCACCTGGGGGGAGGCTGGTGAAGACGAAGATGTCGTTCTCGGAGAGAAGCTGAGGCACGTCGCTGCGTCTGCCCAGCATCTCTATGCGTGCCTCCCCGGCGCGTGCGCCGAGCGATTGCTCCAGCGGCCCGTCTCCGACCATGGCGGCATCGAAGTCGAGATCATCCTGTCTCAGCGCCGCGACAACATCGATGAACCAGTCCGGGCGCTTTCCTGGATCGAGATGGCCCACGAAAATGACGCCCGCCCGCCCGTCTCTGCCACCGACGTGAGGCGGGAAGTCGACCGGGTCCCGGGCGTTGGGGATGACCACAAGACGATCCTGGGGCACGTCGTAGAGCTGGTTGGCCTCCTCTGCCACGTCGCTCGACACCGCGGCGACGATGTTGGCCCGTCGGGTGTAGTAGCCGTGGAGGGACCGATTCGCCTTCCGCTGAAGTGCCCGGTGAGCGGTGCCGACCTTCAGATACACGAGGGGCAAGTCGCGCGGGAGGGCGATGGCGGCGTACTTGGCCGACTCGCCTCCGTGGGCCACGACTACTGCCGGAGCGATACGCTTCACCTCGCTGCGGAGCCGTCGGACTACTCGCGGATCGAGGCCGAGCCGGCGGAGCATCCCGCGCGGCACATCGAGCTCGACATCGGGCCGAAGCAGAACAGGATCCGCTCGGAACAAGGTCAGGATCTGATGCGATTCGTCTTCGGTGTTGAGTGCATCGACAAGCGCTCGGGCATAACGCTGGGCGCCTCTCGCCAGGTCATAGGGGAGAACGTGGAGAACGACGGGCGGAGTCGGGGAGCCCGGCATCTCGGTCAATGACATGCACCGATGCCGACATCGACAAAGGTCGAGCCGGCTTCGGGGATGAACTCCCACTCGTATCCGTCGGCATACAGGGCCAGTTTGAGGATCCCGAACGAATCGGTGTATCGGGTTTCGCTGTTCGGGGCGACCTGGTCGAAGCTGCGGTTTCCCGTGCCCCCGGTTCCGGCGACGATCTGCCGGATCCCCTCGACCGGATCGTGAGTGCCATCGGGATCCTGAGGGGCAAAACGCTCGTAGTTGTGATCGTGCCCGTTGACCACGAGATCTGCCTCGCCCTCGTAGAGCGCAGCGAATAGGTCCCTCATCCCGGGATCGCCCCCGTGGTCACCCGAGCTGAACAGGGGGTGATGCCAGTAGGCCAGCGTGCATGCCGCATCTGAAGAACCCAACTCTTGCTGGAGCCATCGCACCTGAGGCGAACCTGTCTCGCAAGCCACGTCTCCGCAGTTGGAATTGAGCACGAGGACCTGCCAGTCGCCGGCTTGGTAGCTGTAGTAGCCCTCACCAGGTTGGCCTGCGGCCTCGCCAAAGTAGCCAAAGTAACCAGTGGCATCGGAGGTGTTGTAGTCGTGGTTCCCGGGCGCCGGCCGGGTCCGATCCTTGTGCCGTCCCCAGGTCGGGTCATAACACTGGGCAAATTCCTCCGCCGAACCGTCCGAGTAGACGTTGTCTCCTGTGGTGAAAACGATGGTGGAAGGGTTCTGGGCGACAACACCGTCGATGAGATCGGCGGTGACGGTGTCGCCATCGTTACCACAATCCGAGATGTCGCCAGCGCCGGCGAGCACGACCGGTGTGCCTGTCAATTGAGCCACTGGCTCTGACTCCGCTGCCGCCGCCTCTGCCGAGCCCCAGTCGAGGATGAGAAGGGGAGCGTTTGCCCCGCTCTCGAGCGCGGCGAACTCGGCACTGTCGTCAGTTGAGGTGGTGAGATAGAAGTCGTAGGTGCCAGGCCCCAGGACGACGGAAGTCAGGTCCACGTCCACCGTGGAGCCCTCCGCAGTTCCGGGAGGAATGGTGGCGATCTGGGCCCCGACCGCTGGGGCATTCGCCCCGTTTGCATCGGCCTGAGTCCACGGGCCATCTACCTCGTGCACCATGACCACCTCATCGGTGTCCGCTATCACGAAGAGTCGCATCGAGACGCTCTGGAGCGTTTCACCCTCGGGGATGTCGCCGACGACGAAGCGAACCAGGGCCTGCTTGTTCTCGGGCGGATCGTTCTCTATCTCGAGCACGTCTTCGAAGCCGTTGATCTCTTCCGGCTGGCCGCTGTTGACGGAGGTGTCCTCACTAGCCGTGACGGCGAGTTGGCCCGGGGGCATGGAGACGGTCGGTGAAGTTGGCGCGACAGCGGTGGTCGAAGGCGCGTCGACCGAGACAGGAGGTGCCGGGGTTGTGGTCGGGGCCGCCGCAGGCTCCTGCGAAAGACCGCCCGTGGCAAGGAAGCCGATCACCAGGCCCACCAGGATCGTGAGCACCACCGCCAGGACGATGATGATCGTCTGTCTGTTGTCCTTTGGTGTGGCGTCACCACCGTTCATGTTTTCGCCGTTCATCTGCCCTCCGCATACTCGAGACGAAGTCCAGGAGCCTGCCCGGCGTCTCCTTCGAAGGCAACAGCCGCTCGTCGTCCGGCCCCCTCCGCGCGCACGACCAACCTCAGGCTCCCTCCGGGCTCCCATCCTGGCGACGCGACGATCTCCCTGATGACCGCCGACAAGTCCGGAGTCTGCTGAAAGACACCGCGCTCCTCGTCGTCCCATCCCGCGGGCGCCCATGTCACGGCCTCTGTCTCTGCACTGCCCTCGTCGATGACACCGCTGATGGAGAGCACCAGGTCGGAATCATCGACCCCGGCAGCGGTGAACTGGACGTGGGCGCTCCTGACGGTTGAGTCAGCGGACACGTTCAGTCCAGGAAACTCCAATGCCACCGTGCTGTCAGAGTCGAAGACGAGGGTGGTTCCAGCTTCCACCGTGCCGTCAGTCGCCAACTGTCCATCTTCCTCCGCAGCCGATACCGCGGTCCGCCTCACCGACCAGTTCGAAGGTGTGGTGGCGATGTCGGAGGGCAGGGGCACATGTGGCAGGTTCGTCGGGCTGTCTCCACGCGGGTTCCAGCCGGTCTCGATGGCAAGAGCCGGATTGGGGGCCCCGGCTACGACATCCCAGGGAACGAGCTTGAAGTTCTGGTTCCCCGAATCGTTGTCCCCGTCCTGCGCCACGAATAGCCCGTTGGGAAATCCGGCACCCAAGGGAGCACTCATCACATCGATGCCATCGGTGCTGCTGGTGCCGTCGATCGAAGCGGAATCGACGATCTGGAAATTCGAGACGTGCTCATTGTCTCCGGTGCGGTTGTACGTTGCGTACTGCCCCGAGCCCTGACTCGACGCGATCAGATAGCCGGCTCCGTCAGGGCCGTAGTAGATCGTCAGTCCCTCCACGTCGGCCTCCAAGGTCGAACCGACCTGATCGACGGGGACGCGGGAGGAGCCGCCGCCGGGCTCTGCCTCATATTTCCAAATGCCCACGGCTTCCTCCGCAACGTACAGGTAGGCGTGGTCGTCGTCGGCGACACATCCTTCGGCGGTGCTCTCCATGGAGATGTCACGCACCTGGGTCGCGGTCACTCCGCCCGCACCCCCGTCCGAGAGTTGGAACTGGCGCACCGGCCCGGACCCGTCCGAGGTGACAAAGACGAAGAAGGTCCCGGTCTCGGGGCTGCGATAGAGGCACACGCCGAGGACGTCCAGGCCAGTAGCGATCGGCGAGGCCACCTCGACGAGCTGGCGGGTCTGGGGATCGACTCGGTGGATGGTGATGGCTTCATCGTCCTGTTCGCTGGTGACCACGATGTCTACCGGCTGGCCGGCCAGGGGAAAGCCATGGCGTATGTCGACGTTGTTGGGACGGATCCCGGCGAGATATTGGATCTGGCGGCCATCGAGGGCATAGACGGCGAGACCGCCTTCCTTGTCAGTTCCGATGACGGTCGAAAGCGCCGGGTCGGTGGGATGGAGCCAGATGGCTGGGTCGTCGGCCGCATCACCGCCGTTGGGAACCGGATCGGTTTCGACGGTCGCGGTCACGTCGGTCGTTTGGGCCTGCGCCGGCAGCCAGGACTCGCCCACCATCACTGATGCCACGATGACACCGACGACGAGCGCGCTTAGAACCCGCGGGCTCCTCCTCCACATGGAAAGGCATGTTAATGGTGACCGCCATCAAGCAGTTCAGAACGGGCTTGGTGCGCTTTCTGCCGGCTCGGTGACCCGTGTACCGACGTAAATCCCGACGCCCAGAGCGATCAGGTAGCCGGCGACGATGACGATCAGAGCGGGAAGCATGTTGTCGAATCGGGCTGCAATCCGCGAGCAAATAACGACCAAGACGAACTGAGGAATCGAGGCCACCACCGCGCCCAGCCAGTTCTGCCTGACCCTGTTGACCAGGTTGGCCGTGCCGGGACGAAGCCGGAAGATGATCGGCTCGAGCAGGAGCAGTCCCAAGCAGGCCGCAGATCCTGCGATCGACGGTGGACGGCCGCCCCCACCGGCTGCAGCCACCCAGAGGAATGCCCCCACGGCCACGAAGGAGCCCTCCATGCCCAGCGAGACGGCCACCTTGGGCCAGGCGAGAAGGGTGATCGGCAGAGCAGCTGCCATGAGAACCAGAGCTTGTTCCGTGTCGGGAACGGCAGCAAAGGTGCCGAGCACAGCAAGTGTGAAGTAGATGACGCCGAGTCCGAGACGTTGGTTGCGTGTCTCGAAGTCATTGATGAGAAATCCACCGACCGGGATCAGCACCGCCATCAGGACCCGAACCCAGGTCAGGTCGGTGACAGTCGCACCGAAGCCCAGCCACACCGAGCCAGGCACCGCAGCCAGTATCTGCACCCAAGCCGGGGCCCGGGTCAAGCGCACGATCAGGACTCCGATGGCTATCGCTGCGAGGGCGGGGACCGCAGGCCCGAGTGGCTCAGCCACGAGGTACAGGCCACCAATCGTGGCGATCGCGACGAGCAACCCGGCAATTGGCATTGGGGGTCGATAGCGGCCAGTCACAAATCGAAGGGCCCAGCCCAGTGCTAGCGCCAGTACACCAAGGCGGAGCCCGGTCGTGAAGAAGCCCGTCTCGAAAAGAGCGAGGAGATCGGACACGGAGGCGATTCTAGAACGGGGCTCTCAGCCGCAGCCCGCCGGATACCTCACATGTTGGTCTGCGGACACGCCCTCGAGGATCACAATCTCCCCTTCGCCCGGGGGGTTGAGCTGGATGTCGACTTGCTCATGGTCGCCGAGCCCGAAATGGGCCACGGGTGCCACTCCCGAGGAGTAGCCCTGAGTTGTTGTTATCTCACGGGCACCGAGCAACGCGGGCGTCTCCCCCGCTGTGCCCGACTCGTAGACCTCTATCCGCCACCCGAGGCCGGATCCCAATTCGCTGCCCATGGAAACTTCCAGCCAGTGGCCCGACGCGGTCTCGTTGCGCAACATCAGTGAGGGCAGTGCCGGGTCGAACTCCACCAGAAAGACGTCGAGTCGCCCGTCCCTGTCGATATCGGTCGTGGGCCCAGCAACCCAGTACTGAGCGCTCCCCAAACCTTCCGGAGCGCTGAACACGGGGATGTCGCCGTTGAGCCCTGTGTGCCGGAACACGGCGGGCCGGGTGCCGTCTGCGGCCGAAGCCGTGGCAACCAGGTCGGGCCAGCCGTCGTTGTCCATGTCGTTGAGCTCGACATGCGGGCCTTTGGTCGGGAGCCCGACCAGTCCGGCCGCCTCGGTCACTTCCTCGAACTGCGCCCCTCCCCTGTTGAGGAACAGACGCACCGGGACCATGGCCCCATCGTCGATGGTGCTGTTGAAGTGGTGACCTACGGCGATGTCCAACAGACCATCGCGATTGACGTCTGCGATCGAAGCTCCCGTGACCAGATCCTCGTCACCGATCGGCGGCCAGGCGAAAACGGAGCTGTCGACCTGCTGGAACGACTCGCCATCGGCGACGAATAGCTGATTCGACCCTGCCACGAAGATGTCCTGGCGGCGGTCCCCCGTGAGGTCGGCCACCGCCACCCCGAGTCCGACGATGCTCTGGGGCAGGCCCGCCGCCGCTGTGACGTCCGTGAAAGCGAGATCCCCTTCGTTTCGGAGCAGGACACTCCCGCCCTCATCGGCGGTGATGAACAGGTCGAGCAGGCCATCTAGGTCGTAGTCGAGGACGGCAACCGACCGCCCGGCAAATTGGGTGGGGAGCCCGGTTCCCGCCGGGACCAGCGAGCCCCCGTCGTTCCGCAGTATCTGTGAACCTGGCGCAGAAGGCTGGTCGTCGTCCCAGTTTCGGGAGATGACCAGGTCGAAGTCACCGTCCGAGTCCAGATCGGCGGTGGTCCCACCGCTGGTTCTGGCGAACATGTCGGGGAGGCTCTCGTCGGCGGCGAAACTGGCGTCCGACGATAGGAGCAACTGGTCCGGGGCCGGTCCGTCGGCGCCCCGCGCCTGATAGATCTCGGTGTCACGATCGGCGAACGTGCCCATGAAGAGGTCGGGCCGCGTGTCGCCGTTGAAGTCTCCCCACACCCCGGCGTGCCCGTACATGCCGACCAGAGGTGTCACCATGCCCAGAGCCTCGGTCTGATCGGAAAACCCGATCGCGGCCTCCCCGTCCCCAGGCGCTGCCGTCCAACAAGTAAGCCTTCCACCTTCAGCGACGGTGCCGGTGGTGCCTGAAGAGGTACCTCCCGGGTCTGTCTCCGCCCCACTCGTGGCGGGAGTTCCTGCCTCGCCCCCGGACGTGCACGCAGTCAGTACGACCAGAGCCGCCACTGTCAGCATCCGGCGACTCACGGGAGATGGATCACGAGGAGGACGACCTCCCCGAAGCCGTCGTCCGCGCCGAGCGGTCCGGCGTTCGCACCCATGTAGATCGTGTCGCCGGCGGGTGACACCGCCATGCTGAATGTCCCGCCGAGACGCAACCCGAGACCCTCCTCTGTGAGGGGATTGAGCTCTGCCATGACCGTCTGCTCACCGGTTGCGGTGTCGACACTGGTGAGCGCGCCGCCGAATGCCCAGGCGTCGCCGTGGGCATCAGGCATGAAGAAGAATCGATCACCCGAGGGGTGAATGGCCATGGTTGCGGTGTATTCGGCCGGATTGCCGAGGCCCTCGATCGACCCGTCTGGATTTAGAACGAAGAACGCGTCGGGATCCCGGGTGACCGCGAACACCCTTCCGTCCTCGGCCGGCGTGGTCGAAGCCCTGAGCCAGTCACCGGGCATCTGGTGGGGGTGAGTCGTCACCTCGTTGGTCGCCGGGTCATAAACCGACAGCTCGCCACCGCCGATCGAGTAGTACGCCCGCCCCTCGCCATCGACCATCACGTTTCGGAACCCGGAATGCGGCGACGCCGGGCCTTCGAAGACCAATTGCTCACGCAGGACGTTGTAGACGAAGAACGGGCCGGCGTCGACGTTCTGAGCCTCCGCGATCGGGTCGATCGCCTCGCCGTATACCAGTCCCAGGTCCGACGATCCCGCCAGCGAGGGAATGCCGTGCTCCTGGATTGGGACTCCCAGGGCTGCGATCGTGCGCTGCTCGGGATCGAGTCGGAAGAGATAGTCCCCGGTGTAGGACGACCCGTACTGGAGATCACGGTTGGTGCCCCAGTAGGAGGCGAAATACACCTCGCCACAGGGCCCGGCGGCCATCTGACCGTGGACCTTGCCGTATCCCCAGGCCCCCGGAGTGTGATCGACGTAGGACAGGAGATCGCCGAGTGTGCTGAGCGTCCCGGTCGCCGGGTCGTACTCGTAAACGAAGGAGTTCCCATCAGGGCCGAGATGGTCGCCTATCGCAGAGACGAAACGGCCATCGTCCAGGGCTATGCCCTGACCCCACATGGTCCAGGGGTCGCCCTGGTAGTCGGGCCGCGGGTACACCACGCCCTCGACTTGCATCCCATTCACTTCGCCGAGGTCAACCAACTGGGCGCTCGGGCCACCAACGTATGGCTGACCGGGTGGGACATCGCATGACGGGTCGACAGCCCCGGTGACTGGGGTCGACTGGCTCGTCTCAGGCTGTGTACTCGATGTCTGCCCCTGTGTGGTGGGCGTCGCCGCTTCGGGGGAGTTGGGATCTGAATCCCCTCCGCCCGCCAGTCTGCTCCCGAGAAACCACCCGCCGGCCAGGGCTACCGTCAACCCCCCGACGACCAAAACCCATTTCCACGCCCCCACGGCATGCCCTCCCGTCTTCGTGACCGGACGATAGTGCGTTCTGCATATTGTTTGACCACGGAGGGCGGTTACACTCTCATTCGTCTAGGGGGGGCGCACACGCAAACCGTGGTTTACTTGATTCGACGCCGACTTCATTCGATGCGGCGTCCTGGGCGTTGAGGGGTTTGACAGGAAATGAGCGAACGCGATCCGAGCATCTCGGTCAAAGACCTGACCAAGGTCTATGAGCCCTCGCCCACGTGGATGAAGCTCATGGTGAAGAGCAACATCAAGAACGCAGTGGTCGCGCTCGACGGCATCACCTTCGAGGTTGGGCCCGGTGAGATCTGCGCTGTGGTCGGCCCCAATGGTGCCGGCAAGACCACGACGTTCCGCATCCTCCTCGGTCTCACCACTCCATCTACCGGGACCGCCACGGTTGGTGGATACGACGCCCAACACGAGTCGGTCGCAGTCCGACGCATGGTCGGCTGGATGCCTGGCCAGGACGTCAGCCTGCTGGGCCGCCTCACCTGTGTCGAGAACCTCCGTTTCCACGGCCGTCTCCAGGGACTCAAAGGTGAGGATCTCAAAGGGCGGATATACGACTCCCTGGCCAAGGTCGGCCTCTCCCATGCCGCTGAGCATTCCGTCTTTGCCCTCTCCTCCGGAATGCGGGCACGACTCCAGCTCGCCCGTGCCCTGCTGCATAGCCCAAGCGTGCTGATCCTCGATGAGCCCACAGGCGCCATCGACCCGGTAGCTGCCCACGAGCTCCTCGGCCTGATCATCTCCATCGTCGAGGAAGAGCGGCTCGCCTGCATGATCAGCTCGCACCGTCTCGAGGAAATCGAAGCCCTCCACTCTCACGTCGTCCTCCTCGACAAGGGGCGGATCCGGTACGACGGAGACCTCGATGAGTTGAGAGATCTCGTGGACCGGGAGCAGCTCGAGATCGAGTTCAAGACCGACGAGAGTGCCCGTCAGGCACGAAAGCTCATCGACGCCGCCGGTCTGGGTGAGTCGATCACCGTCGAGGGATCCCAGCTGACGACGGTTCTGACCTCATCCGAGACGACGACCGGAGACGTCCTCGCAGTTCTCGAGACGGTGGCACCAGAGGTGGTGCATCTCCAGGAGGTGCAGCGACCGCTCCGCGACCTCCTCGCCGACATGTATCGGGAGAAACAAGCGAAATGAGTGTCGAGACCAAGGCCCCGGAAGCGGAGGAGCACGGGCGTCGCAAGAAGCGGCGCTCACCGAACAGACCCACCCCTTCGATCGCGGTTGCGTTCCTCCGCATGGATGCCATCGAGGAATTCAGCTACCCCATGTCGCTCATTCTCAGCGAGCTTGGAACCGTCCTGCCGGTTCTGGTCTCGTTCTTCATCGGCGACCTGGTCGGTGAGTCGGCCGAGGTCGGTGGCGACTATTTCACCTTCGCCGTACTCGGGTTGGCGGTGTCCGCGATTCTCCAGGGCGCCTTGAGCGGGTTCGGAGGCAACCTGCAACGCGCCCTGAACCGGGGCTCGCTGGAGACCCTGTTGGTTGAGCCGGTCCCGTGGACGTTCCTCCCATTTGCCATGAATCTCTGGCACACCATGATGGGAGTGCTCGAAGGGGCCATCATTCTCGCGATGGGTGCCCTGCTCGGGGCGGAGTACCTGGCCTCGGGGTGGTGGGAGTTCCTCGTCCTGCTCGTGCTGGGGATACTTGCTTGCACCGCCATCGGGATCGTGTCGGCAGCCATCCTCATCATCTCGAAGCGGTCCAAGCCCTTCCTCACTCTATATGGCATGGCGGCGTCATTGCTCGCCGGTGCCGTGTTCTCCGTCGACCAGCTTCCCTCCTGGCTGCAGACCCTGTCCTGGGCCATCCCACACACGTATGTCATCAACGCCAGCCGCGCCGTGCTCATGGAAGACCCGGGCACGTTCGTCGTCCCGTTCCAAATGGCAGTCATCGCACTCCTTGCCTTCAATGTGGTGGTGCTCGCTGGTGGTCTCTGGCTGTTCTCCCGCTCACTCGAGTACGGGAGAAAGATGGGCATGCTGAGCGGCTACTAGGCCGGCCCGTGCCCTTCGACCATCGACCCGACGTCCCTGGAGCCGATGTGCTGCAGAGGGCCCTGGTGGCCCTGGCGGACAAACACTCGATCGCGCCGGAGTCCCTGACCTGGAGGGTGGGCGACCGCAACGACCGCAAACGCTCGACGCTCTTCCCCTTGACCTTACGATCCACCGAAGGAACGGTGGCGACGGCTTGGTACAAGACACCCTACTTTCCGCCAGCAGAGCAAGACTCCCGACATCTGGGCCGGGCACGCGAGGCCCTCAGTCGGGGCGACGAGATGGCGCGACGTTTCATGGAGCTCGCCGGCGAATCCTCAATCGCCATCAACGAGACGCTGGCCTTCGACGAAGACACGCTCGAGGTGGTGACCCTCGGGCTGGAAGGCGAGCCGATGGGCAACCCGTTGCAGTTTGCCTTTACTGGCAAGAGTCGAACCAGGGCCTTGGCCGCTGTGGCAGCAGTCGGACAGGCGGTCCGGTTTCTCGAGAGTTTCCCCCAGCCCGAGCCTGGCCCAGAGCTGGACCGCATCTGGAAGGAGACGGAGCGAAAAGTCGAGTCCATCGGGCCGCTGCTGTCAGAGGCCGATCGGAGGAGTCTCGAGACCCATCTCGGCGAGCTGTTCGACTTGGCCTCAGCCGACACCCACGGAGTAACCGTCTCACACGGAGACCTCAGCCCCGGGAACGTGATAATGATGGACGACGGCACCGGTCTGATCGATTTCGGCTGGATACCCCAGCTTCGTGGCTTCGACCTCTCCCGATTCGCTCATCGCCTCCGGTACACCACCACGTCGTTCCGACCCTGGACCGAGGCTCTGATTTGCGCCGTCACGGATGGGTATGGAGACCCGGATGCCGCCTCCCGACCCGGATGGCAGTTCTCGGAGATGCAGCGGTTGATGGGCACGATTCAGCGTCTCGAGCGGAAAGGTGAGGGGGGTCGGAGATCGGCAGGGCGTGCCTTGGCCGAGATCCGGGCGGGGCTCACATGAAGCCGTTCCCATTTTTCTTCGGGGCCAATGGTTCGGGCACGACGTTGCACCGAGCCATTTTCGACTCTCACCCCGACCTGGCGATACCGGGTGAGGCACGTTTCGTGGCCAAGCTGGCAAATCGGTACCGGGAGGGATACGACACCGAGCGGTTCATGAAGGATCTGGGCAAAGACGATCGGTTTGTGAACTGGGGACTCGAACCAGATGACGTCGAGATGGCTCTGAATGACCCACCGGCCGGGGACTATCCGGAGGCGGTGCGTCGGCTCTACGACCGATACGCCGGCCTGCAGGGTAAGACCCGATACGGAGACAAGACCCAGAGCAACATCCATCATCTGGCGCTGCTGGCCGACCTCTTCCCTGAGGGCAAATTCGTCCATGCCGTGCGTGACGGCCGGGACGTCGCCCTGGCGCACACCGACGGGACCAAGATCGAACAGGTCGCCGTGTCCTGGAAGCGCCGGGTCGACGCCGGGCGGGCGGCCGGAAAGTCGCTAGGCCCCGACCGATACATCGAGTCTCGATTCGAGGGGTTGATCGACGACACCGAGGGCTCTGTTCGGAGGCTATGCGACTTCCTCGAGTTGCCATTCGACCCGTCGATGCTCACCTACTACGAGCGAGCCGGTGACATAGTGTCGACCACGGCGGTACCCGACCGGCACAAGGACATCTTCCTGCCCCCCACCAAAGGCCTTCGCGACTGGCGACGGGAGCTGTCCGATGACCAGGTGGCCCGCTTCGAGGCGCTGGCCGGCGACATGCTCGACGAGCTCAGCTACGAGCGGAAGTACGAAAAGGTGCCCCTGTCCGCCCGTGCCGCCGCTCTCCGTCAGGTGGTCCGGGATGGGGCCCGTTACACGGTGCGACGGGTGAAGAAGGTGGTCCGCTGACCAAATGAAGAGAGCCCCTGACGGGCTCTCTTCATTGTCGGCCGACTTACGTCACCCTTCGGCGGGCGGCTCCTCAGGGAACCGGTCGTGGC
Organism: Acidimicrobiia bacterium; assembly: GCA_029240695.1. GTDB lineage: Bacteria > Actinomycetota > Acidimicrobiia > Spongiisociales > ZC4RG35 > JARDZU01. The sequence continues at coordinate 28,503 of JARDZU010000006.1, forward strand.
ATTCCGCAGTTGTTCCAAAGCGGGTCGCGGGCCTTGATGTAGTCGTAGAGCGCCGTGCTCCCGGTGCTCAGGCACTGCACGGGGGGCCCATGCAAGAGCAACTCCGCCAGATCCGGTCCCCGCACCCGGAAGTTGGGAATGGCGTTGTCCTGTAACCGATTGTTGGAGATGTCCAGAGCCTCCAGCTGCGGCAGGTTGATGATGGCGTTCGGAATCTCACCGGTCATCAGATTGAAAGACAGGTCGAGCTCGGTCAGAGTGAAGATCTGGGTGAACACCGTGCTGAATCCACCGAGCCTGTTGTTGGACAGATCGATGTCATCGAGGACTGGCGCATTCCCCAGGCCGGCCTGGACCCCACTGAATCTGTTCACGGAGAGGTCGAGCCGGTTGAGGAACGGGAGACTCCCAAGGCTCCCCGGAATTCCGCCGCCGAATTGGTTCTCCCTGAGGTCTATCTGACGCAACGCGGGCATCCCACCCAACACAGTGATCGGCCCGCTCAGAGCGTTGGTACCGAGGTCGAGGATGCGCAGGGCATTGAGATTGGTCAAACTTGAGGGCAGGCCTCCACTCAACTGGTTGGCGTGCAGATCCAATTCCACTGCGAGATTGGTCAGGTTGCCCAAGGTGCTCGGAATGTTCCCCGACAACCCATTTCCCGATAGGTCCAAAGCCGTCAGATTCCTCAGATTCCCGAGCGTCGCCGGAATCGATGAGCCCTCCAGCTCGTTGGAGGCGAGGTCAAGGGTGCGCAAGCCGGTCAGGTTCCCAAGAGCACTCGGCAGCGATCCAACCAGATTGTTGCCGGGATCATTCGGGGTCTGTTCCAACACGATGGATGTCACGCGGTTCCCTTGGCAGCCCACACCGAACCAGGTGCAGGGATTTGTGTTGACGCCCCAACCGGTATTGGTCGTCCACTGGGGACCACCGGTGGAGTTGAACAGCGCCATGAGTGCTTGGCAGTCGCCTTTCACCACCGTGGTAACACTGTCACAAAACGCGCCGCTCGGAGGAGGAGTAACTCCCCCACCCAGAGCCCTGATGATGAAAGCCGCCATCTGGCCACGCGTGACGTTGGCTGTGGGGCAGAAGTTGGTGTTGGCCGGCGGGTTGCACCCGAACGTGATACCGGCGTCGGCCACCTTGTTGATGCCCGGCTCGAAGATCGAGTTGTTGTCATCTACGAAATGGTCGGTGTTCGAGGGAGGCAGGTTCTCTGCCCGCGACAGGAACGCAGCCATCTCCCCACGGCTGATGGTGCTGTCACCGCAATAAAGCGCCGGACCACACCCCTGGGTCAGACCGGCCTGCCGCAGACGGTTGGCCGCGTCCTCATAGACCTTGCCATTGTCATCCGAGAAGTAATCCGCCGAGGCCGGTCCCAGGTCGTAGGCGCGGACGATGAAGATCGCCATCTGGCCACGGGTCACCGGGTCCTCTGGACAGAATCTGGTGTTTGCCGGTGGATTACACCCCAGGGTGATGCCACGAGCGGCGAGTTCGTCAATCGCCCCCTGGAACACGCTTCCTGCCGTGTCGGTGAACGCCTGCTGCTCGATCGACTCACCTGAGTCGTCGGCCACTTGCGCACCCGCCACCGGCATGATCGAGAGGAAGAGGGCCACGACGAGCCCCAACAACCCCAGTTTTCCACCACGCATTATGAAACCCCCTGGTGCCTTCCCCGCACCGGTAGACCAGGAAGAGCGATAGCCCTCCACCCAACGCCGCGGAGCATACATGTCCTTTGATTGTTGTGCCACGTCGAGTGGTCGGCGAACGTGATGAGTGACCAGAGGGACTAGACCCGTTGCTGCCTCCTCGGGCTCGTTCTTGACGACGCCCCGAAACAGGCTCTATCGTGTTGTTGACATTAAATAGACAAGCAAAGTCAACATTATCTCATAAGGATTTTTCCCATATGCCGTCGCTCATCGTTTTCGTCCTCGTCGGTTTCGCTGCCCAGATGGTCGACGGGTCGCTTGGCATGGCCTATGGGGTTACGTCGTCGACCCTCCTCGTGGCGACCGGCATCGGGCCGGCGATGGCCTCGGCCTCGGTCCACTTCGCCGAGGTTGGGACCACCCTGATCTCGGGAGCCTCTCACTGGCGGTTCGGAAACGTCGATTGGCGCACCGTTCTCCTGCTCGGGGTGCCCGGTGCCGTCGGCGCCTTTGCCGGCGCCACCGTCCTCTCCAACCTCTCCACCGAGGCGGCTCGACCATGGATGTCGGCCATCTTGCTCGTCCTCGGCGTCTCTCTCCTCGTCCGGTTTGCCGTCAAGGGCACCCGGACCGACCGGCACCATCTCGGCTTCAAGTCCAGGTTCCTCGCGCCACTGGGTTTGTTCGCCGGGTTTGTCGATGCCAGCGGTGGGGGCGGGTGGGGGCCGGTCGCCACTCCGACCATGCTCGTCTCGGGCCGGACCGAGCCTCGGAAGGTGATCGGCTCCGTGTCTGCCAGCGAGTTCCTCGTATCTGTCGCCGCCAGTCTCGGATTCCTCCTCAATCTCGGTTCGCAAGGCATCGACTGGCCGATCGCCGGCGCTCTTCTCGTTGGTGGGGCGATCGCGGCGCCGTTCGCCGCCTGGCTGGTGAGAAGGGTGGCGCCAAGGGTGCTCGGCACCGTGGTCGGGGCCGTGATCGTGATCACCAACTCGAGAACGCTGTTCAACCAGTTCGGGCTCGAGGGAGCGATGAGGACCTTGGGCTATCTGGCAATCGTCGTCGGCTCAGTGATCGCGATCGTTCTCGCGGTGAGAGGAAGCAGACGAGATCGCGAGCAGTCGGAGCTGATAACTCAGACCGTCTAGCGCTTCGTTGTCAGACCCACCGGAACCCAGGGTCCGCCCGCCTGCACGGCGAGGGTGGCGAAATCGGTCCGCTCCAAAATGGCGATGGTGGCGTCGCGCACCTCGGCCCAAACATCGCGCAGGCTGCACCCGATCTCCATCGAGCACGGCTGCGGCTCATGGCGAGTGGCGCATTCGATTGGTGCCAGTTGACCCTGAAATATGCGCACAATGCGCTCCAGGGTGATCTCTGCGGGATCGTGATTCAGGCGGTAGCCGCCGGAGGGGCCCCGCTCGGAGCGAACGACGCCGGCATCGCGAAGCTGCATGAGGATCTGCTTCATGAAGGGCTCGGGGACCCCCACTCTCCGCGAGAGATCCTGCGCATTCAGCCTCTCACCATCGGCGATGGCCAGGGCGAGAACGGCTCGCGTCGCATAGTCGGTCTTGCGCGAGATCCACATTGTTGACCAATCTAGTCGCCTTTGTAAGGTGGAACCTGAGACCCGGGAATGAAGTTGAAGCCTTGATTGTTGATAGTTCAACAACACCAGAAGAAAGGGCTCATTCATGGCAACTGATCGCATCGTCGATGGCCGGATCGTCCCCCATCCCGGGACGTGGCTCATCGACCCCATCCACAGTGATCTCCGGATCACCGCTCGCCATTTGATGGTGGCCAAAGTCCGAGGCACCTTCGAGGACCTCGATGCCACGATCGTTGTCGCGGAAGACCCACGGCAGTCGACCGTGCAGATCGAGGCCAAGGCCGCATCGGTCACCACCGGCACTCGCGAGCGAGACGAGCATCTGCGCTCCGCCGACTTCCTCGATGCCGAGCAGCACCCTCTGATCATCTTCAAGTCGACGGCGCTCAACCCGGCCGGAGACGACTGGAAGCTGACCGGTGACCTCACTATCCGCGGTGTGACCCGCCCGGTGCAATTCGACCTCAGCTTCGAAGGCACCTCAACGGATCCCTACGGCAACACCAAAGCGGGCTTCAGCGCCGTCGGTGAGATCGAGCGTCGGGACTGGGACCTGACGTGGAACGTCCCACTCGAAAACGGCGGTGTGCTGGTATCGGAGAAGTTCAAGATCGAGTTCGACATCGAGGCTGCCCTCCAGGCTTGACGCCGTTCTCCGTACAAAGAAGAGCCCGGCCCGCGGCCGGGCTCTTCTCGTTTCGTGCGGCTCAGTCGACCCGGAGTCCGCTGACCGCGTCCCCCCCGGCGGCGGCAGCGTCACGAAGGAAGTCGCGGACCACCTCGAGCTGCTCGGGAGTCAGGGCTCCGCAAATCTCGGCCAACGAGCGGTTCATGGGGCCGTAGAGACGGAGCAACTCCGGCCCACGCTCGTGTCGCGCGTCCAGACGAACACGACGACGGTCCTCGGGTCCGGTAGCCGGGTCACCTCCCTTCCTCCAATCGATCGATGACGCCGG
>JARDZU010000249.1 GCA_029240695.1 Acidimicrobiia bacterium
CAAGAGCGAAACCGGGTATCTTTTGATCGAACGTCTCCAACGCTTCGACGCCCAGAGGGTTCACATATTCCGTCTCCTGGATCACTCCCGGAAGGAAGAAACTGGTGAGAGTGAGGAGCGCAATGTCGCCGCCGAGCAGCCAAGCGATGGGCCGCCAGCGAGGCGAGGGAAGGTGCCCGTCGGGGAACAACAAAAGAACGAAGCCGATCAGACCCACTCCTGGAACCCACAACGGATAGGCCAACGCGGCGATCAGGTCAGGTCGGCTCAAGGAGCCGGGATTAGCGGATTCATACGCGAGGACGCCTTCGAGGAAGACCCAAAAAGCCCACACGCCACTGAATCCGAGACAGATCCACGCAATCCGGTTTCCCGGACGATGGAAGGCAATGATCACGCCGACCACGGTGAACAACGAGATCCAGAGGGAGAAACCGAGAGTGTCGCCCCATCCCCACGGTCCCGTGTTCCCGAAAAGGAACAACGAGCCGAGATAGAAGGCTGCAATCAGGGCGGCGGCGCCGATCGCCAGCCGTTGATGCCAGACCGCGTTGGGTACCGGCTCGTTCACGTCACAAAGGTACTTCGACCGCGTTCCGGGAGCGTTACGACCGTATTTCTCGGTGGGGATCCGTCATCCTCGGGCGGTACGCTCACGCCCCGATGACCAGGAACATCCCGGAGAAACCGGCCCTCAAAGGGCTCGAGGCCAAATGGATGGAGCGATGGGAGATCGAGCGAACGTATCGATTCGATCGAACGAAGGGGCGCTCAGAGATCTTCTCGATCGACACCCCGCCCCCAACCGTCTCCGGCTCGCTCCACATGGGATCCGTCTTCGGGTACGTCCAGACCGATGCCCACGCCCGGTACCGCCGGATGAAGGGCAATGAGGTCTTCTACCCGATGGGCTGGGACGACAACGGCCTCCCTACCGAGCGCCGGGTGCAGAACTACTACGGGGTGCGTTGTGACCCGACCCTGCCCTACGGGCCCGGCTTCACTCCGCCCGATGAGCCATCCGATCCACCGATCTCGATCAGCAGACGGAACTTCATCGAGCTGTGCCACGGACTCACCGCCGAGGACGAGAAGGTCTTCGAAGACCTGTGGCGCACGCTGGGGTTGTCCGTCGACTGGAGTCAGAGCTATGCCACCATCGATCCCCATAGCCAGCGCACCAGCCAGAAGGCATTCCTTCACAACCTGGCCCGTGGTGAGGCCTACTCCCAGGAGGCGCCCGTGCTCTGGGATATCGACTTCAAGTCGGCGATCGCCCAAGCCGAGCTGGAAGACAGGGAACGTCCCGCCGCCTACTACCGGGTGGCCTTCCGGAGACCGGACGGTTCCCCGCTATTCATCGAGACCACGCGACCCGAGCTGATCGCCGCCTGCGTCGCCCTGGTCGCTCACCCCGAGGACGAGCGCTACAAGGCGCTTTTCGGAACGACCGTCACCTCCCCGCTGTTCGAGGTCGAGCTTCCGATCATGTCGCATCATCTGGCGGACCCGGATAAGGGGAGTGGCATCGCCATGATCTGCACATGGGGCGACACCACCGACGTGACGTGGTGGCGGGAGCTCGATTTGCCGACCCGCGCCCTGATCCAGCAGACGGGTCGTCTCCATCAGGAGGTGCCGGAGTGGATCGACTCCGAGTCTGGTCGTGAGGCATACCGGCAGATCGCCGGGCTCTACGCCAATCAGGCCCAGAAGCGGATGGAGGAGCTCCTCACTGAGTCGGCCGATCTCGATGGTCAGCCGCGTCCGATCACCCATCCGGTCAAGTTCTACGAGAACGGCGATCGCCCTCTCGAAATCGTCTCCAGCCGGCAGTGGTATATCCGCAACGGTGGCCGGGACCAAGAACTGCGTTCGCAGTTCTTGAAGCGAGGCTCCGAGCTGCATTGGGTGCCGGACTTCATGCAGGTGCGCTACGAGCACTGGGTCAATGGATTGACCGGGGACTGGCTGATCTCACGGCAGCGGTTCTTCGGCGTGGCCATCCCGGTCTGGTACCCGGTCGGGGCCGATGGGACGGTCGACTACGACCACCCGATCCTCCCTGACGAGGCGTCATTGCCCGTCGACCCCACGTCGGCCACCGCCCCTGGCTACGACGAGGGGCAGAGGGGCCAACCAGGAGGTTTTGTGGGTGATCCGGACATCATGGACACCTGGGCCACTTCTTCGCTCACCCCCCAGATCGCCGGGCACTGGGACGACGATCCCGAGCTCTTCTCCCGGGTCTTCCCGATGGATCTTCGGCCCCAGGGCCCTGAGATCATCCGCACGTGGCTCTTCTCTACGATCGTCCGCTCTCACTACGAGCACGATGCCCTGCCATGGGCACACACCACCATCAATGGCTGGGTGCTCGACCCGGACAGGAAGAAGATGTCCAAGTCCAGGGGAAACGTGATCACACCCCACGCCTTGATCGAGGAGCATGGTGCGGAGGCGGTCCGCTATTGGTCCTGCAACGGTCGTCCTGGCACCGACACCGCCGTGGACCACGGTGTTATGAGGATCGGGAGGCGTCTCGCCACGAAAATCCTGAATGCATCACGTTTCGCCCTCGGGTTCGCCGAGGACATCGATGCATCCGCCATCTCGGTGCCACTCGATCGCTCGATGCTGGCCGCTCTCACCGGGGTGGTGGAGCGGGCGACTGAGGCGTTCGATGCGTTCGACTACGCCCGTGCCCTCGAGATCGTCGAACGATCGTTCTGGACCTGGACCGACGACTACCTCGAGCTGGTCAAGGGGCGAGCGTACGAGGGCGATGGGAGCGAGGGCGCATCGGCTCATGCCGCGCTGCAAATGGCGCTCGGCGTGTATCTGCGACTCTTTGCCCCATTCCTGCCCTTCGTGACCGAGGAGGTCTGGTCCTGGTGGCGAGAGGGATCGGTTCATCGGGCGGGCTGGCCCACCGTCGAGGAGCTTGCGCCTCATTCCGGAGACCCTGCGGTCCTGACCGAGACCGCTGCGGTCCTTTCCGCCGTGCGGAAGGCCAAGTCGGACGCCAAAGTCTCGATGCGGGCCGAGGTGGATTCGGTGTCGGTCTCGGCCGGTCCGGAGGCGATCGAGCTGGTGCGGCAAGCAGAGGATGATCTGAAAGCGGCTGCTCGGGCCGGTGAGGTGCTGTACTCCGAGGGTGAGTTCGCGGTCGACGCGGTGCTGAGCGCAAGCTGACGTGGCCGAGGCGTTTCTCTGGGGCCTGTTTGCCGCAAGCTCACTCTTGATTGGAGCGCTCGTCGCGGTCGGCCGTCCGCCTCAACGCCGCATGCTGGGCCTGATCATGGCATTTGGTGCCGGTGTGCTGCTCAGCGCCGTGTCATTCGAGCTGATTGTCGAGGCGACCGACGTGGGTGGTGGCGGCGGCGCGGTTGTGACCGGGATCTTCGCCGGGGCGGCGGCCTTCACCATTGGCGACGTCGTCATCGGGCGCTTCCAACGACGACGTCAGGGCAACGTGATGCCGGACTCCGAAGAGGGCGCCGGTCTCTCGATCCTCCTTGGGGCACTCCTCGACGGTGTGCCGGAGACTGCCGTTCTCGGCCTGACCCTGCTTCAGACTGGCGAGGTCGGGGTGGCGATGCTGGTGGCTGTCTTCGTCTCCAACTTGCCGGAGGGCGTCGCCGCCACAACCACCCTCATCGAAGGTGGTTGGAAACGCTCAGTGGTTTTGGAGATCTGGGGTGCGGTGGTGCTGGCCTGTGCGCTGGCCTCTGCGGCGGGCTATGCGCTGCTCGACGGG
>JARDZU010000250.1 GCA_029240695.1 Acidimicrobiia bacterium
CCTCGGGCTCCCGTAGCTCAGGGGATAGAGCGCCGGCCTCCGGAGCCGGGTGCGCAGGTTCGAATCCTGCCGGGAGCGCGAAACTCTCTGACCAGGGGTTTCAGGAAAACGCACGATCGAGACTACTCCTTGGCTCTGGCCGACAGGTTGAAGAATCAGGAGAGGGGAGTCGAGGAAATCGAGGACATCTCGCGATTGACCTCCAGCCGGCTCACCTAGCCCTTCGGGAAGCCCCCGTGACTGACGTCCACCCACACCAGGCGGTGGTCGGAGCTTGGCACCGGATCGCCGAATACGCCGGTGCCGGTGAGGCGGTTCAGCGGGTCGTCGTCGGCGGGCCAGAAGACCCCGCTGTCTCCGATCCGGAGGCTCTTGACGGGCAGCACGTAGTCGGCACGTAGGTTCCCCGGTCCGAAGGGAGGCTCGGAGAAGTCCGCCGTGTCCTGGGCCGGGTCACCGAGGTGGCCCTCGTTGCCGGGCTGTGCCGCCGACCGGTCGACCCCACCTTCGCTGGTGGGCGTCGTCTTGGCGTTGATCCGAGGATGCTCGAGCAGGAGCTGGGCAGAACCGGGGACGCTGTCGCCGTCGAAGGGATCGGAGTTCTCGTCTCCGGCGATGACGAACAGGCTGCCCGGCTCGAGTCCGCCTGTGTTGCCGTCGTCGTCATAGATGTAGCTGCCTCGGTCCGCGCCCGGGCCCACATAGTCGGCCCAGAAACGGATCTCGTCGTGGTTCCTGGTCCCGTTTCGATCCTCGGGGCCATCGAAGACCGGAGGCGTGGGATGACTGACCAGTAAGTGGACCGTCTTCATGCCGATCTCGATGGGCACGTCGACGTGGTTCTTCGAGGACAGGCGGAACTGGGCAAGGATCTCCTCGGAGTAGAACGACTCTCCGGTATCCGGGTCGACCGGGAGCAGGGCGCCGGGCATGTCCCGCCATAGGAAGTGTTGGAAGGTCCGGATGTCCTCATCAGCGATCGGGTACATCGAATAGACGGCGAAGGCGAACTGGCCCGGGAAGAGGCCGAATCCCCAGGAGTCGTTGCCATAGTTCTGGGTGCCGATGTCGTCTGGGCCCGCGGTGATCCCGTCGTTGTTGAGATCGAAGCCAGAGAGGACCCCCGTGTTCGAGGCGAATCCCATCCGGTAGGGATACTCGATCGAATCGGCCCCGTTCTGGGCCATCGACAGATAGTTGTCCTGGAACAGGTCGACGGCGACATCGCCGACGTCGAAGTCGAACTCGTTGATCAACAGCACGTCGGGTCGGATGCGCTGGATTATCTCGGCCACGGCCTGGGCCTGAATGTCGGTGGTGGTCGAAAGGTCGGTGATCAGCTCACCCTGTGCGGCCCGGTTGAGCGAGGCGTTGAAGGTGGCGAAGCGGACCTCCCGCTCTGAGTTGCCGGCCATCGCCGGGAGTGTGGCCGCCATGATCCCTAGGAGTACCGCGAAGGCCAGGTTGTGTCGTCGATGTCGATTGCTCATGTCGGTCTCCCCGACATCCCGAGTTGTCGGGTTGCCGGCTCTGGGATGGCCAATGAGTGAACTTGTCATCTCTTGGCACACGCCAGGTACCCAAAGAGCCCTGCCGCGAAACGTCGAATCCGCCTCGGGCTCAATCGACAATCACGCTCGCCGTCGACGGTGACCAGGTAGGTCGCGTTTCACGCAGCCGAGACCCTCAAATTGACCTGGGCGTCATCCGGTGGTCCCGGTTTGGACACCCGCCGTTTGTGGATATGGTGAAAGCTGGGTCAACTCGAATCGAAGGGGTCACTCATGACGGCATCCGAAAACCGCGCAAGGACCTACCTCCTGCTCCTGCTCGTCGCTGCCTTGCTCACTGCGCTAGTGGCGCCGACTGCACCTGCCACCGCGCAGGAGGAGCCGAGCACCGATGTCACGCTGACGTTGCTGCACAACAACGACGGCGAATCGGCCCTGTTCGAGAGACTCGTCGACGGCCAGCCCTTCGCGGGTATCGCCCCGTTTGCCACCGTGGCAAAGGACCTGCAACGTGAGGGGGATCGGGGTGGGGACAACGTTTCGTTGATGGTGTCCTCTGGGGACAACTATCTGGCCAGCGCCCAGTTCCAGGCCAGTCTCGACAAGGGGATTCCCTATTACGACGCCATCGCCATGGACGAGATCGGTTACGACGCCAGTGCCATCGGCAATCACGAGTTCGACTTCGGGCCCGAGGTCTTCGCCAATTTCGTGGAGAGCTTCAACTCCAAGACGCCCTTCGTGAGCTCCAATCTCGACTTCTCCGGTGAGCCAGTCTTCGACCAGCTGGTCGATAGCGATCGCGTGGTTCGCAGCGCCGTCGTCAAGGAGGGGGGTGAGACGTTTGGCTTCGTGGGTGCCACGACCGAGCTGCTGCCCACTATCTCCAGCCCGCGCAACGTCATAGCCACCGCGATCCTCCCCGCCGTTCAGACCGAGGTCGATCGTCTGACTGACCTGGGCGTGAACAAGATCATCATGATCTCCCAGTTGCAGAGCATCCAGGAGGACATTTCTCTCGCCGCGATGCTGGACGGAGTTGACATCATGGTGGCGGGCGGCGGCGACGAGCTGTTGGCCAATCCAGACGACTTGCTCATTCCCGGGGATGTAGCGATCTTGCCCTATCCGGTGATCGCCACCGACTCCAACGGAACCGAGGTCCCGATCGTCACCACCAGCGGTGGATACCAGTACGTCGGCAGGCTCATCGTTGACTTCGATCAGCAGGGCAACATCATCGCGTTCGACGACACCAGTGGCCCGGTTCGAGTCACCACCGGGGCATTCGACGATGCGGTGGAGGCCGATCGCCTGGTCACCAAGAAGGTCGTCGAGCCGGTGCAGGACTATGTCGCTGCCCTTGCCACGACGGTCGTAGCCCAGACCCAGGTGCCGCTGAACTCGGCGAGAGGGGCCGTCGCCACCACGGGCAGCCCGCCCGTGCCGATTATCCCGATCCAGGTGACCGCTCCCGGTGAGCGTGTGAGCAACACCAACCTGGGCAACATTGCCGCCGACTCGATGCTGTGGCAGGCGCAGCAACTCGCACCCGCGTTCGGGGTAGACGCCCCGGTGATCGCCTTCCAGAACGGGGGTGGGATCAGGACGCCGGACACGCTGCTATTCCCAGGGGCGACTCCTGCGGCGCCCGCCGACGTGACCAGGCTGGACATCAACAACCAGTTCCCTTTCCCCAACTTCGTGTCGGTGGTAGAGGATGTGCCGGTCACCCAACTGAAGGTCCTGCTCGAGAACGCAGTATCCAACGTGGAGCGCGTCGATGGCCGATTCGCCCACGTGGCGGGCATGACCTTCGAGTGGAACTCCACCGGGACTCCGAACGTCGATCGTGTTCGAAAAATCACCGTCGGTGGAGTCGTCGTCTACGACGCCGCCCTCCCCGATGGCTTCCCCGATCCGGCCGCGACCTTCGACGTGGGCACGATCGACTTCCTGGCCCGGGGTGGGGACGGCTACAACTTCGGCGGTCTCCCCTTCACGACGCTCGGTGTGACCTATGAGCAGTCGATGCTGAATTACCTGGCCGGCCCACTGGCAGAATTGATCACCGCGGCGCAATACCCGAACGCGGCAGGCACGAGGGTGATCCAGACGGGTTGAGGGGTGGACTGGTCCATCTAATACACGGTGAATTGTGGAGCTGACGCCGGGGAGGCACCGATCAGGTGACCCGCCGAGACGGAGATCTTGTTTCGGACCCGGGCCCGCGGCCCATTGGTTTT
>JARDZU010000075.1 GCA_029240695.1 Acidimicrobiia bacterium
TCGCGATCCGACGAGCGGGCCCGGGTCTTCAGCGATCGTTGGGACATCCCCGCCTATACGACCTCCATCGAAGAGGCGATCAATCACGATGAGACCGACACCGTGGTCGTAGGATTGCCCAACTTCCTCCACGAGGAGGTCATCGTGGCCGCGGCCGACGCCGGGAAGGCCGTGCTCTGCACGAAGCCCCTCGCCCGCAACGCCGAGGAGGCCCGGCGCATCCTGGACAAGGTGGAGTCCGCCGGCGTGTTCGCCGGCTACCTCGAGGACCTTTGCTACACGCCGAAAGCCATGAAGGCCGTCGAGACGATTGAATCCGGGGGGATCGGCGACGTGACCTGGGCACGATCCCGGGAGACCCACCCCGGTCCTCACAGCGCCTGGTTCTGGGACAAGGAGAAGGCCGGCGGCGGGGCAATCGTCGATCTCGGGTGTCATTGCATCGAGGTGATTCGCATGTACGTGGGCAAGGGAAACCGCCCCGTCGAGGTCATGGCATGGAGCGACACCCTGGTCCACCCGATCGAGGCCGAGGACAACGCAGTCGCTCTCATTCGATTCGAGTCCGGGGCCCTCGGCCAATTCGAGGTCTCCTGGACTTTCCGGGGTGGGCTGGACCTGCGAGACGAGATCGCCGGCACCGAGGGCACCATCTGGCTCAACCACTTCCTCCGAACCGGTTACGAGATGTACACCTCCGGCAGCGGTGACCGCTACGTAGCCGAGAAGGTCGAGTCCACCGAGGGGTGGGTCTTCGCTGTTGGCGATGAGGTCAGTGAGTTCGGGTACGCCAACATGTTCACCGACATGTTCGACGCGATGGACCAGGGTCGCGAGCCACGGGAGACCTTCTATGACGGCTACATCGTGAACTCTGTCATGGACGCGGCCTATCGCTCGGCGCGATCACGACAGTGGGAGCCGGTCGACATCGAGTGGCGGTTTGGGACCACGGGCCGGATCGAGAAGAAGGCCGGCACCCACGACGGCCACTCGATCGTCAAGCGAGAGATCCTTCCCGACGGCCGGGTGAAACTCATGCTGTCCAACAAGGAGACCGGCGAGATCTTCGACGTCGTCACCAACCCTGCCTGAACTCAGGGCGCCAGACTTCGCTGAGCGGTGTCTGGAACCCTGGGTTCGCGGAACTAGGAGTCAGTGGACGTACGGGCTGAGAACGTCCCTGGCCAGGAGGAAGCCCCGCTTGATCAACTCGTCGGTGGCCTCGAACCCACGATCCTCGTGCTCGATGATGATGGGGCCGTCGTAGCCGACGCGGTAGAGCGCCGAGAAGACGACACCCCAATCGACGTGCCCGAGACCGGGAAGACGGGGAATCTGCCATCCGATGCCAGATGACAGGCTGCCGTTCTCGTAGAGACCGCCGTAGTCGATCATCACGTCCTTGGCCTGGAAGTGATAGAAGCGGGAGCCGAACTCCTCGATGGCCTGTTCGATGTCGATCATCAGCCAGACCAGGTGCGATGGGTCGAAGTTGAGACCGATCGTGTCGCCGAACTCCTCGAACATCCGGCGCCAGATCCGGGGGTTATAGGCCAGGTTGTGCCCCGACGGCCACTCGTCCTTGGAGAAGATCATCGGGCAGTTCTCGATGGCGATCCTCACGCCGTTCTCGTCCGCAGATGAGATGATCTCGGGCCAAACCCTGGTGGCGTCCTCCCAGTTCTCGTCCAGTGTCTTGGTGTGATCGGCGCCGATGAAGGTGTTGACGACCGGGACATTCATCTTGCCGGCGGCGACGATCACCTTCTTCAGGTGGTCGATCACCATCCGCTGGTGCTCGGCGTCCGGGCTCAGCGGGTTCGGGTAGTAGCCGAGACCCGAGATCTCGAGACCACGTCCCGTGACGCTTTCGGCAATCTCACCGGCGCGGGCATCGGAGATGCCATCGACATCGATGTGACTCGTCCCGGCGTAGCGGCGGGTGTCGCCACTCGATGCCGGCCAGCAGGCGATCTCGATCGTCGTGAACCCGTTGTCGACGGTCCAGTCCACTACCTCGTCGAGTGGCGTCTCCGGAAACGGTGCGGTGAGCAGTCCCAGCTTCATGTCTTCCTCCTCATCGTCGAACAGGTCTCCATTGTTGGGTCTCGTGACTGTGGGTGATGGCGTCGGTCACCAGGACCGCGTCGTGGCCATCGGCAAACGTCGGATAGGTCGGTGCTGCGGCAGGCGATCCATTGGCGACGTCTGCATAGACCTGGTCGAAGAGCGCTCGAAACGTATCGGGAAAGCCCTCCACGTGACCGCCGGGGTAGGCCACGAGGCCGGCGGCGGCGGATGAATAGAGAGCGGGATCGCGGCTGAGCAGCTCGTTCGGTCGGCCCCGGTGACCGATGAACAGGTCGTCCGGGTTGGCCGAGAGCCAGCGGATCGCCGACTCGGACCCGGCGATCTCATAGCGGACCGAGTTCTTCTGACCAGCCGAGACCTGAGAGATCGTGACCGCCCCGCGGGCACCGTCCTCGTAACGGAGAAGGACGGCGGCGGCATCGTCGCTGGTCATCTCCTCTGAAACGAGGTCCTCGGCATCCGCAGCCGCCGCGAACGTCTCGACGGGTCCTGGGGGATGCCGGCGAACGGGCACGAGGGTGTGGAGATCGGCCATGACCTCCACGATGCGCCTACCGGACACGAATCGGCTGAGGTCGAGCCAGTGCGAGCCGATGTCGGCCACTGCCCGGAGACCTCCCGCTTCCTCGGGTTGGAGACGCCAGTTCCAGTCGGTGTCGCGCAGCAGCCAGTCCTGGTGATAGGAGCCCGTGATGAAGCGAGGCTCGCCGATGTCACCATTGGCCACCATGGCCATTGCCTGGTGATTCGCCGGGTAGAAGCGAATGTTGAAGCAGACCGCGTTGACCAATCCCGAATCGGCGGCAAGAGCCACGAGATCGGCTGTGTCCTCCGAGGTGACCGCGAGCGGTTTCTCACAGACAACGTGTTTGCCGGCGGCGAGGACGGCGCGTGCCTGTTCGGCGTGGGCGTAGTTCGGGCTGGCGATGTGAATGACGTCGATCGACGGATCGGCGGCCATCTCCTCGACGCTGTCGTACACCCGGCCCACGCCTATGGCATCGGCCTTGGGCCGGGCGCGCTCCGGCGAAGAGCCGACCACACCGGCCACCTCGACGCCAAGACGACGCAACGCCTCGACGTGTGCCACACCGATGAAGCCGACCCCCACCACCCCGGACTTGATCTCGCTCGGGCTCATGAACCTCCACTGGACGCGAATCCGACCGGGAAGGATAAGCAGTGACCCCAAGCGATTCATCGGGATGTACGGGATAATGAGAACGTTTGCCATCCCCGGGCCGATCGGTACGATTCGCCACATCGGGTGAGTGGACATCCGCTATCGCGTATGACACACTCCCGCACGCCTTCGGGCGCCACTTAGGAGGAGTTCATTTATGACCAAAAACCAATGGTTCAAGAGGTTGGTGGCGGTTATGGCGATTGCCATGATCGCCGTCGCCTGTGGAGATGGCTCGGGTTCTGACACGACCCTGGCCGAGGGATCAGACACCACCGCCGCCCCGGATACGACGGCCGCAGCGGAACCCACTACTACAGCAGGAAGCACCGAGACCACCGCAGCGGCGGGCGAGGGCTTCGTCATCGGATATTCGAACGGTGGAGGCGTGGGCAACGGCTTCCGCGAGGAGCAGGTGTGCACGGCGAAGGCAGAGGCCCTGGCATCCGGTCAGGTCACCGAGCTGAACCAGATCCATCGCAACACGGACGCCGCCGGCCAGCTCTCGGACATCCGCGACCTGATTGCCGCCGACGTCGACGCGATCGTGTTCAACCCGAACGATCCCGAGGCGCTCAATCCGGCGCTGGAGGAGGCAGCAGCAGCCGGGATCCCGACGGTCTCGGTCGACGCGTTCGTCACGCACGAGGGCACCTACAACCTCTACAACAACCAGATCGAGTACGCACGTCTCGGTGCGGAGTGGTTGTTCGAGCAGATGGGTGGGGAGGGCAACGTGTATTACATGCGTGGCTTCGCCGGTCACCCAGCTGATACCGACCGTCACACCGGGTTCCAGCAGGCGCTGGAGAACTACCCGGGCATCACGGTGATCCCGAGCATCGACGGTGAGCACACTGGTTGGGACCCGGCCACCACGACCCAGCTGATCAACGACTGGATCGCCAGTGGTCAGTACGGGGACACCAACGGCATCTGGACCTCGGGCATGGACTCGCAGGTCGTCGACGCCATCCAGCAGGCCAACCTCGAGTTCGTCCCGATCGTCGGTGCCGACCTCGGCGCGTATGTCGCCCAGCTCCTCGACGCCGAGGGCTTTGCCGGCCTCGAAGGCTCGGCGGTGACCAACACCGCGGCAGTTGGCGGAGCCGGGGTCAACCTGGCTCTGAAGCTGCTCAACGAGGAGACCGTAGAGACAGCGGCGGATGCTGCTCAACCCAACACAGTGCTGCTCGACCCGGTGCTGGCAGACAACGTCACCGATGAGGGACGAGCCACGCTCGAGTCATGGCAGGTCGATGGGCTCGACCCGCTGTGGCCACTCGGTCTGACCATCGAGGGCTGGACCACGTACACCCCGGAGCAGGCCGTGGCCTGCCTCGGGCCCGGCGAGTAACCAACAACTAGCCATAGACGAGCAGATGCGCCGGCCTTGCCCGGCGCATCTGCTTATGAGGACTCTGCAATCGAACCGATGACGGCCAGCACCAACGGTTACCTGCTCGAGGCATCCGATGTCTCGAAGCGATACGGCGCCGTCGTCGCACTGAAGTCTGCCTCGCTCCGTGTGCGCCCTGGCGAGGCGCACGCACTGATGGGGGCCAACGGTGCCGGCAAGAGCACGCTTGTCAAGGTCTTGACAGGCGCAGTCCGCCCCGACGAGGGCACGATCACGGTGAGGGGCAAGGAGCGCATGGCTCATTCCCCGGCCGAGGCTCGCCGGGGCGGTCTGGTCTCCGTCTACCAGGAGCCGGCTCTGATCCCCGACCTCGACATCTCCTCGAACCTGCGACTCACCGAGACGCCACTCGAGCCGTTTCGCGACTGGGTGCGCCAGCTTGGCCTGGGCAAACTCGACCTGTCGAGAATGGCGCGAGACCTGCCGCTCGCCACCCTGAGGATCATCGATCTCGCCCGCGCCCTGGCCATCCGTCCAGACGTGCTCATGCTCGATGAGATCACCGCAGCGCTCCCGGCCAACCTCACCGAGAGCGTGCTCGAGGTGGTTGCCAGCCAGCGCGGCGGCGAAGGCAGCATCATCTTCATCTCACATCGGATGACCGAAATCGCATCAGTCTGCGACCGGGCCACCGTTCTGCGGGAGGGAGTGACCGTGGGGGTGGTCGACATCTCCGCCGACTCGGCGGACCGAATCGTCGAGCTGATGCTCGGCGAGGCAGTCGGAGAGATGCCGGAACGGACAGAGCGGGCGGCGGTGGCATCGCAAGCGGACGAGGTTCCGCGACTCGAAGTCCGCAGTCTCGGGTCGTCTGGCCGTCTTCGCGACGTCTCGTTCGACGTCCGCGCCGGAGAAGTGGTCGGGCTCGTGGCTCTCGAGGGACAGGGCCAGGATGAGCTCTTCGACATCCTCGCCGGATCCGAGCATGCCAGCACCGGAGAGGTCCTCGTCGACGGTCGTCCCGTCTCTTTCCGGCATCCGGCGGACGCGATCCGCGCCGGGATCGTCTTCGTGCCCGCCGATCGAGCCGAAGCCCTGCTCATGCAACGTTCGGTACGTGAGAACATCGCATTGCCCTTCAGCACGCCGATCTCCCGGTGGGGGCCGATCCGGAAAAGGAATGAGAAGCCCAAGGTCGACAAGGCCATCGACACGCTGCAGATCGACACCCGAGCACAGAAAGAGGTCCGTCTCCTCTCCGGCGGCAACCAGCAGAAGGTCACGATCGCGCGCTGGGTCGCCGGTGGGGTGCAGACGATGTTGTGCTTCGACCCAACACGTGGGATCGATATCCGCACCAAGCATCAGGTGTATCTGTTGTTGCGGGATCTGGCGGAAGCAGGAGCAGCCATCCTGCTCTACACCTCAGAGCTCAGTGAGATCCAGCTCACCTGCGACCGTGCCATTGTGATCTTCGGTGGCGAGGTGGTGGCAGAGATAGACGTGTCAGACGCAGACGAAGCGACGCTGCTCCGGGCGGCCCACAACCTCCGCTCGGATGCTCCGCTCCCCGAAGAAGTGGTCGCTGCTGCCGTGGCCGCCGAGGAGGAGGCCGACGACGCGGGCGAAGAGCTAGCCCATCAAGAATCCGGCGAAGATCCCGGGCCGGCCGAGGCGGGTGATCTGTGAGCACCACTGTCGACACGGCAGACCAGTCGACGGCTCGCCCGATAGGAGCGCTCGGGTCGATGATTCGACGTCACGGCTGGACCCTGGGACTCGTCGGGATCCTGCTGGTGCTCCTCGTCGTCACGAGGCTCATCCAACCGACCTACGGCGCGGCCGGGGTGCAAGGCCTGGCTGTCTCGGTGCTACCGCTGGCGTTCGCTGCAGTCGCACAGGCGATAGCAGTGATCGCCCGTGGGATTGATCTTTCCGTGGGGTCGATGATGGCTCTGACCAGTGTCATCTCGGCGGCGCTCATGGAGGAGCGGAGCGAGGGGTTCGCTGTCCTGGTCGTTATCGGCGTGCTCCTGCTCGGGTGTGTCCTCGGGGCCGTGAATGGCAGCCTCATAGTCCTGACGCGCGTGCCCGACATCGTCGTCACCCTGGCGATGCTCTTCGTATGGGCGGGCTGCGCCCTACTCGTGCTGGGCACGCCCGGCGGTGGGTCGGCCGAGTGGCTTCGGACCCTGACCGGAGGGTCGATCGTGAGCGCCTGGATCCCGAGGGCAGCATTGCTGCTCCTTGTGATCGTCGCGGCGATCTGGATTCCGATCAGACGATCGCGCCTCGGCCTATCGCTGTACGCGATCGGCAGCGATCCCCTGGCTGCATATCGAAGTGGCGTGTCGGTGACACGAACCAAGATCGTCGCCTACACATTGACCGGTCTGTTCTCCGCCTTCGCCGGACTCACCCTCACGGCCACGACGGGTATCGGCACCCCTGTTCCTGGGCCCTACACCCTGCTCAGCGTCGCAGCCGTCGTGCTCGGCGGGGTCAGCCTGGCGGGAGGCCGAGGCGGGGTCTTCGGGCCGATCGTCGCGGTTGTGATCCTGTCCCTGCTCCGTACCGACATGACCTTCCTGAATGTCAACACCAACCTGGCGACCGTGGCCCAGGGGCTCATCCTCGTGGGAGTGGTCATGGTCGGGAGTCTGCTCCAACTTCGGAAGCGGGAGCCATGACCGACACCGTGACCACGACCGACTCCGGGCCCAAGCGGCTGACGACTGCCCGCTTGCGTGGCCTGTTCCGGGAGCGGCCCATCATCCCCTTGATCGGCCTTCTCGCCATTCTCGTCGTGGTGAGCGAATTGATCCGCCCCGGGATCGTCAGCCTGAACTGGGCAGGTGTGATGGTTCGTGCGGCCGTCCCTCTCGCGATATTGGCGGGCTGTCAGACGATGACGATGCTGACCGGCGGCATCGATCTCTCGGTCGGCGCGGTGGCGTCCATGTCGGGGTTCGTCGTGGCGACACTGGTCGGCGGGCCTGGTCTGGCCACCGGCATCCTCGTGGCCCTCGCGGTGGCAGCGATCGTCGGTCTCATCAGCGGGATCGGAGTCGGCATCTTCCGGGTACACCCTCTGATAATGACGCTGGGAATGAGCCTGGTAGTACTCGGCTTTGCCAACGTCTGGCAGATACGGATGGTGCAGACCGGGTCGGGCGTCCCGGATCAGTTCAGAGATCTGGGCGCCGGGATATTCCTTGGGTTCGTGCCGAGGAGCCTGCTCCTTTTCGTGCCCCTGGCCATCCTCATCATCCTCGGTCTCAACCGTACCGGCTACGGGCGCCTCCTGTATGCAATCGGTGACAATCCAATCGCATCGAGGCTGTCTGGCGCCCGTTCCTGGCAGGTGCTGATAGTGCTCTATGTCATCTCGGCGGTCCTCGCCGGTGTCGCCGGCTTCCTCTATTCGGGCCTTACAAACGTGGCAAGCGTCACTCTTGCCGATACGGCGTTGCTCCCTTCGGTTGCGGCCGCTGTGATCGGTGGGACATCCATCATGGGCGGGCGCGGTGGGTACGGCGGGACGATGGTCGGCGCCCTGATTCTCACCGTTATCTCCTCGATCCTCTCCTCGTTGGGATACCCGGAAGCGGTGCGTCAGATCCTCTTCGGTGCGCTCATCATCTTCGTGGCAGCGGCCTACACCCGTGTCACAGAGCCTTGACCGGCCCGAGAGCGAGGTTCAGACCGTGAGCGGTCGACTAGCCGGGATCCGGTAGATCTGCTCCCAGGGTCTCACCCGTTCGAAGGCCGCGCCGGCGGCGAGCACGTCGAGGTCGGCGCCGCGTCGTCCGATGACCTGCATTCCCACCGGCAGCCCGTTCGCCAGCCCGGCCGGGAGCGATATCGCCGGGTGGCCGGTGAAATTGGTGAAGTAGGTCATGCACCACCCGATGAGGGGGTCGACCTCGACCCCCTCGATGACGTCTGGACCTCGAGTTTCACCATTGGTCTCGTTCTCCACGGGCAGGCAGGCCAGCGTCGGCGAAACCAAGACGTCGTATTCGCCCAGGACCGACTGCAGGGCGTCGTAGACGCGAGTGCGCATCGAATTGTCGTTGAAATACTCCATCGCTGACATCGATGCCACGTGATCAGCCCAGCGCAGGAACTCAGGCGGTAGATCCGAGCGGTGCTCGCCCAGGAGGTCGATCCCGCCTGCGGCCAGGTTGGCGAACGAATCGAGACTGAGCGGCATGATTAGACGGCACCACAGGTCGGCCAACTCGCGCTGGTCGATCTCGATCTCCAGGTTGACCTCGATCACCCGGGCGCCGGCATCCTCGAACGCCCGGACCGCCTCTTCCACCACGGCCGCCACCTCCCGCTGCACCGGGTATACGCCGAGGTCGGGCGAAAAGGCGATGTTCCACCCTTCGACCTCGCTGTGGAGAGCGGTCATGAAATCGACCGTGTCGAGGGCGCAGTAGGGGTCGCCTGGATGTGGGCCAGCGAGCACGCTCATCGCCAGGGCGGCATCCGCCACGGTCCTCGTGATCGGGCCCTCGTAGATGAAAGGGGACACACCCGAGAATGCGTTAGGTCTCAGGATCGAGGGAACACGACCGGCGGAAGGTTGATAGCCAACCACGCCGCACCACGAAGCCGGGATGCGGATCGATCCTCCACCGTCGGTGCCCTCGGCGATCGGGACAAGCCCATCGGCGACGACGGCCGCCGACCCTCCGGAGGAACCGCCACTGTTCCGCGTCGTGTCGAACGGGTTGCGGGTCGGTCCGAAGAGGTAGTTGTCACAAGCTCCCCTGAAGCCCATCGCCGGGCTGTTGCCCTTCCCGATGATGATGGCGCCGGCGGCCTCCATCCGCTCCGCCCACACGCAATAGCCATCGATCGAGAATTCGGACATCGCCGGGATGCCCCCGAAGGTGGCCGGCCACCCCGGTTTGAAGTCGAAGAGATCCTTCATGAGGACCGGCACGCCCAGGAGTGGACCGCCCGCCCGACCTTGGGCCAGAGCCTCCTCGGCCGACCGTGCCGATTCCATTGCCTCGTCGAAACCCCGGTAGACGATGGCGTTGAGACTCGGCTCGCGCTCCTCGACCCGCCGTAAGGTCTCTTCCATGATCTCGACCGGCGACACGTGGTGGCCGGCGATGTCATCGGCGAGCTCCACCGCCGAGCGGTAGGCCACATCAGCACCCATGATTCCCCAGTCGCGGAGTCGGATTCAGCGGCGGCGACTCTATCGAATGGAGTGGCAAACGTTTTCAAGGGCAAGCTGCCCTGCGGTTACCCTGCCTCGGTGTCGTCGAAGACACCGATCTCATCGTCCAACGAGGGTGAAGCGGCCCACTCACTCCGCCATGTCGCACAATTGGCAGGGGTATCCGTTGCGACGGCATCACGGGTGATGTCCGGATCAAGTCATCCGGTGAGCACCAAGACACGCGAGCGTGTGCTGTCCGCCGCCGACAGGCTCTCATTCGAGCCCAACCGATTGGCGCGCGCCCTCGTCACCGCCAAATCGCAGACCGTCGGGGTCATCGTGCACGACATCTCGGATCCGTACTTCGGGGAGATCGTCAAGGGCCTCGAAGACGGCCTCCATTCAGAGGACTACAGGCTCTTCGTTGCGAGCTCCGACCGGGATCCGGTCAAGGAGCTCGACTACGTCCGGGCTTTTCACGCCCATCAGGTCGACGCAATCGTCTTTGCGGCGAGCTCACTCACCGACCCTTCTTACGCCGAGGCCCTCGAAACACTCTCGGCACGATTTCGGGTGCGGGGAGGCGTCATCGTGGTGCTATCCGACCACCTTCTCGAGGGGCCTCGGGTCAGGTTCGACAACCGGCGGGCGGTCGCCGACATGGTCGGCTACCTCGTCGGGCGGGGCCATCGTCGCGTCGGCTATATCAGCGGCCCTCCCGAGCTCCTCGTGTCGGGAGTCAGACTTGCCGGCTTCACGACCGCCGTTGCCGAATTCGGGCTCGCCACCGGGCCGGAGTACATCGCCAACGGGGGATTCACTGTGACCGGGGGTGGGGCGGCGATGGGCCAGCTCCTCGAGGATGTCGACGTGACGGCAGTCGTAGCCGCCAGCGACCTCATGGCGATCGGGGCAATGCGTCAGCTGCTCGCCTCGGGTGTCTCCGTCCCGGAGGAGATCTCGGTCGCCGGCCTCGATGACATCCCGATCGCAGAGTACGGCCCTGTCCCCCTCACCACCATGCGGGTTCCGACGTACGAGATCGGCCGACACGGGGCATCGATTCTCCTCGAGGCGCTGGCCGGTGAGACACCCGATGATGTCGTGCTCAGCAGCCAGATCATCGAGCGGGAGTCCGTCGCCACGGTCGAGACGCCGGGATGAGCGTCTGTATTGACTGCCGTCGGGCCGCTCGGTACGGTGCCGGACGACTCTGTAATCACTGGGGGTAATCGTTTGCCATCCTCCCAGGAAACGGCGGCCCAGAGAAAGCAGACATATTGACCCTGTCCGTGTTCAAGTCCGATGCCCTGGCCGGCCGGGTGGTCCTCGTCACCGGCGCCAGTCGTGGCATCGGCGCCGCCATCGCCAAGGCATGCGCGGCTGCGGGGGCTGATGTGGCGGTCGGCTATCTCGAGGGAACAAAGGGCGCCGAGGCGACGGTGGCGGAGGTCCGCGGCCTCGGTCGGGATGCCGACGCCTTTGCTGCCGATGTTCGGGATCCGGACAAGGTCGAGGCCATGGTCGCTGCCGTCGTCGATCGATTCGGGAGAATCGACGGGCTCGTCAACAACGCCGGCGTGATGCCGGAGAGCCCTGTGTCCGAGATGACATTGGACGAGTGGCGGGACGTGATCGAAGTCGATCTGACGGGTGCGTTCCTGTGCAGCCAGGCCGCTCTCCCTCACATGCTGGGTCGTGGCTCGGGCTCGATCGTCATGATCTCTTCGCGGCTTGGCCAGATCGGCTTTGCGGGTGTGGCCCACTACGCAGCCGCCAAGGCGGGACTGATAGCCCTGGCCAAGTCGCTCGCCAAGGAGGTGGGACCGCACGGGGTCAGGGTGAACACCGTCGCTCCTGGCGTCACCATCACAGAGATGACATCCGACATCACAACAGGCGAGGTGGGACAGAAGCGCCTCGCCGAGCTCCCCTCGGGCCGTTTCGCCAACGCCGATGAGGTAGCGGCCAGCGTGGTGTTTCTCCTCACCGACGCCGCCGACCTCTATCACGGGCAGACGCTGTGTCCGAACGGTGGGGGCCACATGCCATGAGCGCGACGAGTAGCCAAGCCCCATGAGACTGGTCACCGCGGAAGAGGCGGTTCGCGCGACGCCCGACGGAGCAACTGTGATCATTGGTGGGTCGGGGGCCGGTCATTCCCTGCCCCAGCTCTTCATCGACACCCTGGCCGAGGTGTATCGGTCTGAGGGGGCGCCCAAGGACCTGACCACGGTGCGAGTTGTCGGCATCGGCGACTTCGCCGACCGAGGGTTCTCCCAATTGGCCCTGCCGGGCCTCAT
>JARDZU010000076.1 GCA_029240695.1 Acidimicrobiia bacterium
GATCTTCACCCTCGCCAGTTCGATCGAGGCGGTGAGATCGGTGATCTCCCGCTCGAGCGCGAACTGGTGGGCCCAAGCATCCTGAACCTCGTCTCCGAGAGCCTGTGCCTCGGCCATTATCTCGTTGACCTCGCCACGGGCGCGGTCGATCTCCTCGTCGGTTACCTGGGCAATGGCAGGGAGTGCCAAAGCCATGACGAGCACAGCGAGCAGGGTGCGGGCGAATCGTGTCACGTGGGGTTGGTGGGCAATGCGACGAGTTCGTGCCCGGAAGAGGCTATCCGCCCTTCCTCAAACAGCAACACCAGGTGCGCTTCGACCGAACGGGCGGCAAGCGGGTGCAGCGCACGATCGACATCCTGATAGACGATTTCGACGATCTCGTCGGTCGAGCCGGCGCCGTCCCGGATCGCCTCCAGAATCTCCTCATGGCGCTGACGACGATGGGCCAGATACCAATCGATCACGTCGTCAGGACGGTCCATTTCATCGCCGTGACCGGGATTCAGCCTGCTCAGACCTGTCCCACGGAGTTTTTCCAGCGAGGCCAGATAACCGCCCATGTCTTCCACCATCACCGAGGATCCCCCCATTATGTGATCGCCGGTGAAGAGAACGTCGGCCAATCGGAAACATACGTGGTCGTCGGCGTGACCCGGAGTGTGGATCACCTCGAGCCGGCTCTCGCCAATGTCGATCACAGAGCCTTCGCCGATGCGCAGGTCGGGGTCGAAGGCGGGGCCCGGCGCATACCCATAGGCGGGAACACCCAGCTCGCGGGCCAGGGGGTTGGCCAGCGGGGCATGGTCGGGATGGGTGTGTGTGACGAGGACTCCCAACGGGGTCAGCTGGGCTGTCTGCTCCACGATCCGATCGCGGTGGACGTCGTTCATGGGGCCGGGGTCGATAACGACACATCCCCCGCCGTCATCCACGAGCCAGGTGTTGGTCCCTGGCCCCGTGAAGGACCCCGGATTGTTGGCGAGGATCCGTTGGATTCGCATCAGTCGTCCGCAGGGAGGTGAATGGGCTGGAAGCTGCCGTCCTCCATGCGTCTTGGCTCGACCAAGGAACGGCCCTCGGCGCCCTCTGCGGCGGTGACGGCATCGTGAACCGTGGATCTTCGCTCCAGCCAGCGGAGGTGGGCGATGGTGGGCAGAAACATCTCCAGACCTCCATCGGCATGCATGACGAGGGCATGGCCTGGTGCGACCCACAAATGTTCGACCAGTTCATCGCCGTCGATGCGAACGTCCGGTGTATCCGTAGCTATGGCCAGATAGAAACGTGTGTCGTACCGAGTTGGAGCCTCGACGGGGGTTACCCAGCGGGAAACGAGGGTGAGCGCCGACGCGTCCAGCGAGATCCCGGCTGCGCGCATGGTGGAAAGCAAGCCTTCGCCGCGTCCGTTGGGGGCCGAGACCACTCCCTCGATGGTCAAGGCGAGACCGGTCTCCTCGGCCAGTTCTCGAAGGGCGGCGACCCGGAACTCCTGGTCAGTGTGGTTGCCGGGCACCACATCGCCGGCCAATTCGGAAGCGTCAACGACCTCGACCGCCCCGCCCGGGAAGACGGTCAGGCCACCGAAGAACCCCCGTGGCAGGCGACGAACCATGAGAACCTCGATCCCTTTCCGGGAATCCCTGATCAGCATCACCGTTGCCGCGGGGCGGGCTTCGACCAGAGGCGCCTCCATCCCGGCATCCTACGGACGGTCTCGAGTCGGAACCTGAGGCTGCTCGTCGCTTATCCGCTACGCAGAACCTCAGGTTCGCATTTGGGCGGACCTGGCAGACTTGCCGGGTGGCTTCCAGCGACAACCCGTATCGGGGGCTCCCGCCGGTCGACCAGGTGGTCGAGGGACTGGGCGAGACCGGTCTCCCTAGATCGCTCATGGTCGATTGCGCCCGATCGGCGCTGGCCCTTGCCCGCGCCGAGATTGCCAGTGGCGGTGAGCCCGACGTGAGCCGCATCGCCACCGAGCTGGCGGCCGGGCTGAGGCGGTCGGCGAGCCAAAAGGTGATCAATGCCACTGGGGTGCTCCTCCATACCAATCTCGGTCGAGCCCCTCTCTTGCCTGGAGCCGCAGAGTCCGCGCTGAAGGCGGCTGTCTCCTACACCAACCTGGAGCTCGATCTCGACGACGGGGAACGCGGGGGTCGCGGGGAGTACCTACGTGCTCTCCTGCAGACACTCACCGGTGCCGAGGACGGTCTGGTCGTGAACAACAACGCGGCGGCGGTGCTGCTCGCCCTTGCCACCACAGCCTCGGGGCGGGCCGTCCCGGTGGCGAGGGGGGAGCTCATTGAAATCGGCGGATCGTTCCGGCTCCCACTGGTGATGGAAGCGGGCGGCGCCCGGCTCGTCGAGGTCGGGACCACCAATCGAACCCGGATTGGTGACTATGCCACCGCTCTCCAGATCCACGACTGCGGAGCGGTCTTGAAGGTGCATCCCTCCAACTTCCGAGTCGATGGATTCGTCGCTGATGTGCCTGTTCGAGATCTGGCGGAGCTCGCTCACGTCCAAGACGTCCCCCTGATCCACGATCTCGGGTCCGGATTGCTCGACAGCGACACTCCGTGGCTCGGCACCAAGCCCCCTTGGTTGTCCGGAGAGCCGGGCGCCCGCCAGTCGATCGAGGCGGGAGCCGATCTGGTCACCTTCAGCGGAGACAAGCTGGTCGGTGGGCCACAGGCAGGCATCATCGTCGGCTCCGCCGAGGCAGTCGATCGGCTCCGGCGCAATCCGCTCGCTCGGGCTTTGAGGATCGACGCCATGACCGATGCCGCCCTGGCCGTGACGTTCGAGGCCTACGCCAACGGCGAGGCGAATCGCATCCCGATCTGGCAGATGGCGACGCTCAGTGAGTCGGACCTCGCCGCCAGAGTGGACGCTCTTGCCGCACGGGTTGGTGGAGTGGCCCGGCCCGGAGAATCCGTCGTTGGAGCTGGCAGCCTCCCCGGAGTGGGCATTCCGACACCTCAGATTGTCCTGAAAGATGAGGACCACCTCCACGGCCGTCTCATCGGGGCCAACCACCCGGTACTGACCCGGAGGATGGAAAAAGACCTGATCCTCGACCTCCGTGCAGTGGCCGAGGAAGACGACGACGTGATCGCGGACATGGTGGCCGGTTGCCGCTGATCGGGACCGCGGGCCATGTCGACCACGGCAAGTCGACACTGGTCGAAGCGCTCACGGGACGTGACCCTGACCGCTGGGCCGAAGAGAAGGAACGCGGGCTGACCATCGATCTCGGGTTCGCCTGGACCACACTTGGATCCGCGGGCGAGGTCTCGTTCGTCGATGTGCCCGGGCACGAGCGGTTCCTGAAGAACATGCTCGCCGGAATCGAGGCCATTGACGTCGCATTGTTCGTCGTGGCCGCCGACGAGGGCTGGATGCCGCAGTCCGAAGAGCATCTGGCCGTGCTCGATCTCCTTGGCATCCCTTCGGGAATCATCGCCCTGACCAAGATCGACGCCGTCGACCCGGCAGTCGCCGCAGAAGTCGAGATCGAGATCGCGCGGAAGTTGGAGGGCACCACGTTGGAAAAAGCACCGATCATCCCGGTATCGGCCAGAACGGGTGAGGGTATGGATCGGCTGCGGGAAGAACTCGCCGCGCGTGTCGCCGATATTCAACATGGAGGTGACCGGCCGCGGCTTTGGGTCGACCGGGCTTTCTCGGTTCGAGGCGCCGGCACCGTGGTGACTGGGACTTTGACCGAGGGGCCGCTGAAGGTCGGGGATCATCTCGAGTTGCTGCCGGGCGGCAAACGGGGCCGGATTCGAGGGATGCAGAGCCATGAGAGTGAGGTCGAGACGGCCGAACCGGGGCGACGGCTCGCCTTGAACCTGACAGGACTGGATCGTGAGGACGCCTCCCGTGGAACGATGCTGGGCCTGCCCGGCCAGTGGGAGCCGTCGGCTCGATTCACCGCGTTGCTGACAGCAGCCCGCTACATCGATGCTCTCTCCGCCCGAGGAGCTTTCCACATCCATCTGGGCAGCGGTGCACACTCCGCAACGATCAAACGGCTGGAGGGCGGGAATGCCTTGATCGAGGTTCCCGTCGCCCTGCCGATGCGAACCGGGGATCGCTTCATCCTGAGGGAAGCCGGACGTCGTCAGGTGGTCGCAGGCGGCGCGGTGATCGATCCGGCACCCGGGTCACCTTCCCGTGCGATGGCGACGGCCCGGCTCATCGACCCGTCAGCCGGCAGGGATGATGTCGCAACCGCGCTCTTGGGGGTGCGCGGAAGGGACGACTTGGGGCGGCTCGCCGCCCACAGTGGCGGCGGGCACCCGCAGGGATCGGTCCTGGTCGGCGAGACAGCTCTAACCCACGAACGCTTCGATGAGCTCCGGTCTCGGGCGGAGGCGATCGTCACCGAGTTCCACAAGCAGCATCCACTCCGGCCAGGGATTCCGTTGGCGACACTCTCGACAACTCTCGGCACGTCCCCCGAGTTGGCTGAGCTCCTCCTCGATAGAAGCGATCAGATCGTTCGGAGTGGCCCGGATGTCTCGACCCGACGGCATCGTTCGAGCTTGGACCCGGAGGCACAACTCAGATGGGAGAAAGCTCGTGCCACGTTGGGCGAGAGCTTGGCGGTGCCTAACGCAAACGAGCTGGGTCTGGGCGACGAGCTGATCCACTTATTGATCAGGGAGACCGGGCTGGTCCGTGTATCCGACACTCTGGTCTATCTGCCCGAGCAGATCGAACAGTTACAGCAATTGCTGGGTGAGATGACAGAGCCATTCACTGTGGCCCGCTTCCGCGACCACACCGGGCTGTCACGAAAATATGCGGTGCCCATCCTCGAGTGGGCGGATAGAGAAGGGCTCACCATCCGGCGGGGCGATGTGCGCCACCTTCGGTGAGCCCTGACTCCGGTGCCGGTGGTCATCCAACCAGCGGCATGCTCCTTCTCTCTACTTCGGTAAAACCTCCCCAGATACCAAACGGTTCCCGGATCTGGAGGGCGTGTGTAGTGCAGGGGACCCGCACCGGACATACCCCGCAAATCGCTTTCGCCTTCATCTCTCTGCGCTCCCGCTCGTCTTTGCGCTCGAACGTCGAGGGCGGAAAGAAGAGGTAGGCATGACTCCCTCTGCAGAGGGCGTCGAGCTGCCAATCGTCCATGCCCGACAAACGGACTCCTCCCTGTCTAGCGACAACCGGCGCGAACCTACACAGGGCAATGCCCGGCGGCAAGGAAGAATATGGGGATTTCAAGAATCTGTTTTCGCGGGGTCGGTGGCCGGCTCGACCTCCAGGAACATCCCATCGACGCCGGAGACCAGTATCTCGGACCCGGCGGTGAGCCCGGCCTCACGGTGGGCGGTCGCCCGCCACCGTGCGCCTTTGACCTCGACGATGCCATCAGGGTCGAACCCACCGACCGCGATTCCCCTCTCCCCGATGAGACCGTCTCGTCCGATCGTCCTGGTCGAGAATCTCGCTCGTTGCACGGTGGGCATTGCCAGCAGGAAGAAAAAGAGAGCTGCAAGCACCGAGGGCAAGACCAGATACCAACGGGGATCGATCTGACCCGACCCGTCGACGTAGAACGAGCCGGCCACCTGAAGCATCACCGCTCCGACGATGGTGAGGACGAGGACTCCGCCCTTTTGATAGGCGGCGGTGAGCAGCGCCCAGCCGAGCACTCCTAGTGCCAGAGCCCACCATTTGATCGGGAGAGTGACGATTCCCCAGCCGGCTAGGAGCAAGGACACCGCGGCCACACCAGCTGCCACACCGGGACCGATGGCGAAGAATTCGAACGAGGCGATGGTGAGACCGACGACCAGGAAGAAGAACGCCGCCTCTGGAGTGGCGGCGAGACGCCAGAAACGGGTGGCCAGTCCTGGTTGGCGGAACGTGACCTCCCGGAGGGTGACCCCGCCTTCGAAGGGCTTCAGTGTTTCGACAGTGACCGGGCCGTCGGCGGTTTGGAAGATCACCCCGTCGAGATCCTGGAGATACTGGCGGATCGAGGGCTGGAGATCGAGCCCGGACTCCTCGGCCGTCAACGGATGGCCAAATCCAACGGGCTCACCACCTGCAATCGTGGGATCGAACAGGCCCAGCTGTGACCCTGGTGACATCGCCCTCTGCTCCGATTCCCAGACCAGTCTCGCCGCCCCACCGTTGGCCACCGCCGGAGCCGGGCCTACCCAGATCGCCACCGGCAAGGGAGGGCTGTCCACGGTCTCCTCGAGCGCCTCCAAGGCCGCGGCGTCAAGAACTGCCCTGGAGTTGATCTGGAGTATCGCCATCACCTGATCATTGACCGCCGCCTCGTCGACCGAGATACGCATGAAATCGAGGGCAGAGGCGTCGAGCGGTCCGCTTACATCGATGACGTCGATGCCGGGTTCCCCATCGCCGCCATTGGAACATGCCGCGACGACCAGGAACAGGCCGGTGACAAGGAGGGTGCGACGCACGTTTCGGGAGGTTAGGAGAGGTTCCGCGGCAACAATCCGGGTGGAAGTCGTCACTAACGTGCGCCCCATGCCCCTGGCCCTCGTGATCGCAGACGCTGAATGGGTGGTCAATGACATCCTCGCCTCGCTCCCCTGGGGTGACTGGGAGGTCGAAGTGCTCGATGACCCCGTTCAATCCGGGGCCAAGGCCGCCGAGACCGACCCGGACGTGGTCATCGTCGATCTCCAGATCAGGAACATGGGTGGCATGGCCGTAGTCCGACAGATCAAGGCGGCGATGGAAGGCGAAGACCTTCCCCGCCTCGTGATCCTTCTCGATCGGGAGGTAGACGGATTCCTGGCCAAGCGGGCCGGAGCCGACGCATGGGTGGTCAAGCCCTTCTCCAGCCACGAACTCCGCGTCGCCCTCGGCGCCACAACGCCGGTCTGAGAGTCGATTTCTGATTGACGGAGCGGGGTGCCGGGTAAGAAGCCGCGCCGCTCTACTCGGTGGCCGATCCGGTCATGGGAGTTGCTGGATCGTGACTTGCGAGAGGAGGAGACCTTGTTACCTCGCAATTCGCTCTGGGTGCCACGCAAGGCACCCTTCGCCGTCACCCGGCGAGAGTTCCTGTACCTGACCGGGGCGGCAGCCTTGGTTGCGGCCTGCGGCAACGGCAGCGACGCCACCACGACCACAGCTGCTGGGTCGTCCACCAGCGTGGCCCCGGTTGCCGGAGGCCCTGAGACATCGTTCGTCGAGCCCAGGGAGCAGCTGAGCGGTGAGCTGAAGATCCTCCTCTGGAGCCATTTCGTTCCTGCCCACGACGCATGGTTCGACCCGTTCGTCGAGGAGTGGGGGGAGATGGTCGGGGTCGATGTCACCGTGGATCACATCGCCGTAGCCGATGTGCCGGCCGCCATCGCCTCCGAGATCCAATCAGGCCAGCCCGAGCACGACCTGCTCCAGTACATCGCCGTGCTCAGCCAGCACGAGCCTTCTGTTGTCGACATGACAGATGTCGTGACCGAGGCGGAATCCCGCTATGGCGAGATGCTCGAGCTGACCCGGCGATCGTCCTTCAACCCGAACACCGAGAAGTACTACGCTTTCGCCCCGGCATGGGCGCCGGACCCCGGCAACTACCGACAGTCCCTGTGGGACGGGGTCGGGCTGCCTGAAGGGCCGAGCACCTACGACGACCTGCTCCAGGGTGGGTCGGAGATCTTCGCCTCAGAGGGAGTCCAGCTCGGGATCGGGATGTCCCAGGAGATCGACTCGAACATGGCGCTGCGCGGCCTGATGTGGTCGTTCGGTGCGGGCATACAGGACGAGAACGAGAACGTGATCATCAACTCCGATGCCACGATCGCGGCGATCGAATACATGAACGAACTGTTCGCCGGCGCCATGACCCCGGAGGTCTTCGCCTGGAATGCCGCCTCGAACAACCAGGGGATCAATGCAGGGGAGCTCAGCTACATCCTGAACTCGATCTCCGCCTATCGCACGGCGCAGGACGAGGGCCTGGAGGTCGCCGACGACATCCTGTTCACCCCTGCCCTCGAGGGCCCGGAGACGGCATTGGTCGCGTCTCACGTGATGTACAACTGGATTGTCCCCGACGCCCCGGACGTGAACGTCGCCGCGGCTCAGGAGTTCCTGTTGCACTACGCCGAGAACCTGGCCCCGGTGGCGTGGAACTCGAAGCTCTACGACTTCCCTGCATTTCCCGAGCGGGTCCCCGATCTGGCGGGCTGGGTCGACGAGGACCCGTTTGGGTCGAATCCCCCGGACAAGCTGTCGGTCCTCAACACGGCGCTCGACTGGGCGACCAACATCGGGCACCCCGGACCGGCCAACCCGGCGATTGGCCAGATCTTCGGGGAGTCGATCATCCCGGTGATGTTCGCCGAGGCCGCGCAGGGCAACAAGACGCCTGAGGAGGCGTTGACCGACGCGGAGACGCAGATCAACGCCATCTTCGACGACTGGCGGGGACGCGGCTTGGTCGGAAGCGGATGAACCCCCGGCGCGGGGCGTCGTCATGGCCGTCGTAGAGGTCCGCGGTCTGCGCAAGGAGTTCGGCGACGTGACAGCTGTCGACGGCGTCGATCTTCAGTCCGAGGAGGGCGAGTTCCTCGTCCTCCTCGGGCCGTCTGGATGCGGCAAGACCACTCTGCTCAGGATGATCGCGGGTCTGGAGCAACCGACCGAGGGTGAGATCATGCTCGGGGGCGAGGACGTCAGCGGTCTTCCACCCCGCGCCCGTCGCATCGCCATGGTCTTCCAGTCCTATGCGCTCTACCCCCATATGACCGTGGCCAACAACATCGCCTTCCCGCTCAAGGCACAGGGTATGGATCCCGAGGAGCGGACGAAGAAGGTGGAATGGGCCGCGGGTCTGTTCGGAATCGAGCGACTGCTCCAGCGACGGCCACGTCAGCTCTCGGGGGGTGAGCGGCAGCGAGTGGCTCTGGCGCGGGCGCTCGTGCGCGAGCCCACGGTGTTCCTCCTCGACGAGCCGCTCTCCAACCTCGACGCCAAGCTACGGGCTGCGGCACGCGACGACCTCATGGAGTTCCAGCGACGGATCGGGATCACCACCATCTATGTCACACACGACCAGGTGGAGGCCATGGGGATGGGAGATCGCATCGCGGTGATGAACCACGGGAAGGTGCGCCAGCTGGGCACGCCCGAGGAGGTGTACCACCATCCCGCCGACGTCTTCGTGGCGCAGTTCCTCGGGTCACCGCCGATGAACCTCCTAGAGACGCCGACCTACGTCTTCGGTTTCCGCCCTGAGCAGTTCCTCCCCGAAGGGATCGCCGAGAGCGAGGGGACGCGTGTCCCGTTCACCTTCCACGTGAACCGGATCGAGTACCTCGGCTCGGAGCGGTACCTGTATGGGTACATCAGGGAATATGACGAGACCAGGGTCATCGCCATGCTCCCCGCGACGGTCACCCTCCCTATCGCCATCGACCAGGACCACAAGTTCTCGGTGGCCAAAGACCAGCTGCGCTTCTTCGACTTCGACGACGGGCACAAGATCGCACAGCAAACCCTGATGCGATGACGACCACGACGGCGACGAAACAGCGCTACCTGGGCGACAACCCGAGGTTTCTCGCCGGCCTGTTCATGTCACCGGCGGTCCTCTACATCATCGCTCTGGTCGGCTTTCCATTCGTCCTCGCCATCATCTATGCGTTCACCGATATCAGCACAGGCAACCCGGAACTCGAATTCGTCGGCTGGGCCACCTTCCGCCGGGTACTGGCTGACCCGGTGTTCCGCGAGGCGTTGTGGAACACCTTCCTCTTCGCCGTCATCGCCAATGTGATGGTCGTGGTGCTCGCTACCGCACTCGCCGAGATCCTGGTCAGGGATTTCAAGGGCAAATGGCTGGTGCGCTTCCTGGTCCTGCTTCCGTGGGTCGCTCCGGTCTCTCTCGCCACGATCACTTGGCTCTGGACTCTGGACTCGATCTTCTCCCCAATCGACTGGGTGCTCCGTCAGCTGGGGCTCATCACCGAGAACATGTACTGGCTGGGCCAGCCAGGGACCGCGATGACCTCAGTGATCGCGGTGCAGACCTGGAGGATCGTGCCCCTGGCCGCCGTCATCGTCATGGCCGGCCTCATCGCCATCCCCAGCGACATAACTGATGCGGTGGCCGTCGACGGAGCCGGATTCTGGCGGAGGATGTTCCAGGTCACGATCCCACTGCTGGCGCCGATCATTGCGGTCGCTGTGTTGTTCGGGCTGATCCTCACGATCTCCGACATGAGCGTGGTCTACGTGCTCACACGAGGCGGGCCGACCAATTCGACGCAGGTGCTGTCGACGTGGGCCTTCATCAAGGGCATCGAAGGCGGGGCGCTGGCTCAGGGTGCGGCCGTGGCCCTGTTCTTGCTACCGGTGCTGATCGCGATCACTGCGATCGTCTTGCGTCTGGCCCGTCGCCGGGAGGTGATGTGAGTTGACCTGGGGTGACACCGACATCCAGACCTTGCAGCGCCAGGCCGATCGCCGACGCCAGTGGGGGCGATTCGGTCTCTACGCCGGCGCCATCCTCTTCGCCTTCCTCGCTGCCTTCCCCTTCAGTTGGGCGCTCATCTCGATGTTCAAGCAGTCGAACGACCTCTACGTGAAGGAGAACAACCCGTTCTGGTTCAACGAAGCACCAACCCTGGAGCACATGCGCCTGCTCTTCCTCGACACCAACTACCTGACCTTCATCACGAACACCATCTTCGTTGGGCTGGTCGTTACCGCCATCACCCTCCTCATCGCCCTCCCGGCCGCCTACGCCCTAGCCCGTCTCCGTCTGCGGTGGGGCGAGCGTCTCGGTATCGCGATCTTCCTCGTCTATCTGATCCCCCCGACGCTGCTTTTCATCCCGATGACCCGGGTCATCACCAGTCTCGGGCTCCAGGAATCGCTCTGGTCGTTGATCCTGGTCTATCCCACCATCACCATCCCCATCTCGGCGTGGCTGCTCATGGGGTTCTTCAAGGGGATCCCAATGGACCTCGAGGAGCAGGCCATGGTCGACGGCCACAGCAGGATCGGGGCGATAGCCCGCGTGGTCCTCCCGCTGATGTTCCCGGGCATCATCGCCGTAACGGTGTTCGCCTTCACACTGGCGTCACACGAGTTCATCTACGCCCTGGCGTTCAACAAATCATCGGCAGTCAAGACCATCGCCACCGGTGTCCCCACCGAGCTGATCAGGGGTGACGTCTTCTTCTGGCAGTCGCTTCAAGGCGCGGTGATCCTGATCGCCATACCCATCGCCCTTATCTTCAATGCCTTCCTCGACCGGTTCATCAAAGGTTTCACGATGGGGGCGGTCAAGGGTTAGCGCATCGTCCAGCCGCGGGCGTTGGTTACCAGTGTCTTGAAACCACACCGCTCGAGTAGCTCGAGATGCTCCTGCGGTTCCTGCTCGGAGTGGTAGGCCCAGCCCCCGACGCGTTGCTCCTAGCGAGCTCGGCCCTGAGCTGGCAAACCTCGATGTAGCCGAGTGCGGTGCCGTCCTGGCTGAGATCGAACTGTCCCAGGGTCCCGACGGAACGACGCTGTTCCCACGACTCTGGCCACGGTCGGTTCAGATCTGCGCAAGGCACGGCGAAGACGGTCTCCTCCCGAACAGGGGCGGAGCCAGCCCCTGAATAGAGGGAGCTGATGTGAGGCCAGGTGTCGCGTACTCCGTCGCAAGCGACCAGGGATCGACGATCGTCTCGAGTGGCTCCGTTCGAGCTGGAACATGACGGTGCTGACCGAGACCGCCACTCCGGGTCACCGCCGAGATGGTGAAGATTGACGAGTTCGGTGAGTCGATCGCGGTCGTGCCGCTCGAATGACCGGACTGTCTGGGGCATCGCGGATCAAATGTGATCGTGATCCAGGCCCCGAATCACCTTGCGATTACCTGCTCATCGACGAACACCCTGATCTCCTCGGCCAAATTGGCTCCCGACGCCAGCCCGGGGTCGTTGTGATCGAGACCTTCCATCTCCACCAGTCGCTTGGGTTGGTTCGCAGCCTCGAAGACGCTCAGGCTGAGCTGGGGCGGCACGATGGAGTCCGCAGCGCCGAGAATCACGAGGAGCGGCACATGCAACGCTGCCATCGCGTTCTCGACCTCATACCTGTCTCGCAAGAGGAC
>JARDZU010000077.1 GCA_029240695.1 Acidimicrobiia bacterium
ATCGCTGAAGACCCGGGCCCGCTCGTGGGATTGCGAGTAGACGATGCCCACCCGGTCGCGGCTTCGCTGGCTATGAAGCGTCATCGTGTAGAAGTCCCCGATGAGACCGGTGCCGAGCATTGCGACATTGTGAGATTTCATTGCCCCTGGTCCTCCGGTTCGAATGTCTCTGCAACGTATCAGGGACTGCCGGAGCGAAATACAGTGCTTGAGTGGCTGTGCAATCGATGGCGGCTCCGCCTCACGAGGAAAGGATGGGCTCATGGGCGAAGACAGCAAGATCCTGAAGCAGTTCATGGGCGACACCGACTTCCCGATCGATTGGGCCAGCGAGGAGGAGAAGGGTCTGTTCTGGTTCTTCGACGACCTGCACTGCCCACAGCCCCTCTCTCCCATGTACTTCGACATCGGGGGCTGGTGGCTGACCTGCGATCACATGTTCCGGAGGTTCGGCACACCCTTCGCCTCTGACTGGATCGCCAAGAACATCAACGGATACCTGTACACCGCCGCCATCCCCGCCAATCCAGGGACCACTGTGGAGGGGGTCGAGTTGGGCAACCGGTACGCCCCGAGGACTCCCGTCGACGACCCTGCCTACCCGGAGCGGATCGGCGCATATCTCAACGCGGTGCTTCCGACATACGGCGCTCATTTCGCCGACTGGTGGGCCAGTCGCCTCGTCCCCGAGATGATCAGGAATTTCGAGTACCTCGAGGAGAAGATCGAGCGCTGGGAGGACATCCCCCTGATGGAGTGGGCGACGATCCTCGAGGACGCCATCGACATCCACGACCGCCACTGGAAGATCCACTGGATGCTCAACTTCTCACAGCTGTCGGCGACTCTCGCCCTGCAGGCTGCTGTCGAGGAGCTGAAGGAAGGTGTCGATCCGACGCTGCTTGGCCGGCTGCAGAACTCGGCGAGCGACCGGAACTGGGACTCGATCGAGGCGCTTTGGCGGATGAAGGGCGAGGTCCAGGAGGACCAGGAGCTTTCCGGGCTCTTCTCCCGTGAGACAGGTGTGGACATCCTCGCAGCGCTGAATGGAAGCGAGAGGGGCAGGAGGTTTCTCGAAGAGAGGCTTCGGCCCTACCAGAAGGAGTTCGGCTGGCATGCCGTATGGAGTCACGAGTTCGTGTTCCCGACCCGCTACGAGACACCGGAGCCCATCCTGGAGGTGATCAAGGGATATGTCGACACCGACTACGACTACCCGGCGGCCATTGGCGAGCTGAAGAAGGATCTCGAGGCGGCCGCCGACGAGCTTTTGGACGGGCTCGAGGGTGAAGCACTGGAGCGCATGAAGCAGGCACACGACACGAATGCACGAATGGCCCCGCTGACACCGGACCACCATTTCTACATCGACCAGGGCACCAACGCACACGTTCGCCTGGTCCTCATCTGCATCGGCCGGCACCTGGCGGCTCAAGGCGCGATAGGCGATCCGAACGATGTCATGTTCCTCAAGTACAACGAGCTCCGCTATCTGATGGCTGATCCGGAAGGCTCGGACGTCCGGGAGCTGATCTCCGACCGCCGGGATGAGCGGGAGGACGCCTATGAGATTCGGCCTCGAGACTGGGTGGGGACCGCCACCGAAGCGGCGCTGGCCTTCCCGTATCTGCCCCTCTGGGGATTCCCCGAGCGTCTCGACCGGGACTATGCCGTGGCGGAAGATCGGGTCGAAGGCCTGGCCGCCTCAGCGGGTGTCATCGAAGGCGTGGCCAGGGTGGTGCTGAGCCCGGAGCAGTTCGACGAGGTGAAAAAGGGAGAGATCCTGGTCTGTCAGATGACCAACCCAGCTTGGGTGACGCTGTTCACGAGGATCAGCGGGTTGGTCTCCGACGCCGGAGGAGCCGCCTCACATCCTGCAGTCCTGTCGCGTGAGTTTGGCATTCCGGCCGTGATCGGGACGTCGGTCGCCACCCAGAAGATCAAGACCGGCGATCTGGTTCGGGTCAACGGCTCGACCGGCGTCGTCGAGATCCTCCCCGACGATTATGTTGCGCGGGAGGCACCGACATCCGATCTATTGACCTCATGAGCGTGATCGAGGATGTCATCTGGCTGGATGACATCGAGTGTCACCGAGCGGAGCTGGCCGGTGGCAAGGGAGCGAGTCTCGGCAGGATGACGGGTACCGGCATGCCGGTGCCTCCCGGTTTTGTGGTTGCGGCCAGCGCCTTGAGTGACTCTCTCGCCACACGAGGCGTTTTAGAGGAAGTGAGAGATCTCGCCCGATCCTTCGAAGCGGGCGCCGAAGGAGGTCGCATCGCCGGCGAGATCCAAGGGATCGTCCTCAGTTCGCCGCCATCGGAGGTTTTGGCCGAGCACA
The DNA here is from genome assembly GCA_029240695.1 of Acidimicrobiia bacterium. Lineage (GTDB taxonomy): Bacteria > Actinomycetota > Acidimicrobiia > Spongiisociales > ZC4RG35 > JARDZU01. The sequence goes on from JARDZU010000077.1 coordinate 2,342, forward strand.
TCAGGAGCGCGTATCAGAACCTCGGTCCAGATGTACCGGTTGCGGTCAGGTCGAGCGCTTGTGCCGAAGATGGCGAGTCGGCCAGTTTCGCCGGCCAGCAGGAGACCTATCTGAACGTGATCGGCTCGGAAAATGTGCTCGACGGAGTCGTTCGGTGCTGGGCATCGTTCTTCACGGAAAGAGCCCTCTTCTATCGGCGCAGCAAGGGTTCGCTCACCGATCTCCAGTTGGCCGTAGTGGTGCAACAACAGATCGCCGCAGACAAGTCAGGGGTCATCTTCACGACGGACCCCATCCGACAGCGCTCCGATCAAATGGTGATCGAGGCGGGTTACGGGCTGGGAGAGGCCCTGGTCTCCGGTCTGATCACACCTGACAACTACGTGGCTCGAAGGGACGGCACGCTCAAGAAGGCTCGTCTCGGGCGACAGGATCAGATGACGGTCCGCGTCGCCGGTGGGGGGACGACGACCGTGAGACTCGATGATGAGGCCGCCGGCTCCCAGGTCCTAGACGAGGACGAGATCTCGCAGCTCGTGGCCGTGGGCCTCGAACTCGAAGCGGCTTTCGGGTCGCCGCAGGACATCGAGTGGGCGTTCGAGGCGGACCGGCTATACGTCCTTCAATCGCGCCCGATCACGACCTGACCGGAGTGTGATAATCAGGTGACTTGGTTCGAATATCAGCGGCCCCAGAGCCTGGGCGAGGCATCCGATCTGCTTCGCAAGGATGATTCGGTGGCGCTGGCGGGAGGCACCGACCTGCTGGTGGCGCTTCGTCATCGGGCGGTGCGCCCGGCCCTGGTGGTCGACCTGAAGTCGGTGAGTGATATCGCCGAGGGGATCGAGGTCGAAGGTGACCGGCTTCGGATCGGGGGCCGCGTGGTCATGAGCCGGCTGACCAGGAACCAACACGTAGGCAGGCACTTTCCGGCGCTGGCGCAGGCTGCCGCGGTCGTCGGTTCCGTTCAGATCCGCAACAGGGCCACATTGGCCGGGAATCTCTGCAACGCCTCGCCGGCTGCGGACACTGCCCCGGCCCTTCTCGCCTATGGGGCAACCGTGATCGCATCCCGACCCGATACCACCCGATCGATCCCGGTCGAGGAGTTCTTCACCGGGCCGGGCACGACCGTCCTGGAGCGGGGAGAGATAGTCACTGCGGTCGAGCTCCCGATTCCACCCACAACAATCGGCTCGGCCTTCGCCCGCGTGACTCGCCGGCGCGGCGTCGATCTGGCGTCGGTGAGCCTCGCCTGCATCTTGGACCCTTCGGGACGGGCACGCTTTGGGTTCGGAGCGGTCGGACCGACTCCGCTCCTCGCTGAGTCGACGTTCGACGAGCTCGCCACCGACGAGGGATGGTCCCGGCTGCTGGCCGTCACAAGTCCAATCACCGATGTGCGTGCCGGTGCCGAATACCGGCGAGCCATGCTCCATGTGCACTCGAGGAGAGCCTTTCAGGCAGCATCCGAGCAGCTGAGGGCGGCGACATGAGCCCCACCGAGTCGGCGATCACATTGACGGTGAATGGCGCCAGGAGAACGGTCAGGGTCAGCCCGTCCACGACGCTCCTAGAGATGGTCCGGACTCGACTCGAGCTGACCGGCTCCAAGGAGTGCTGTGCCGAGGGAGAGTGTGGAGCATGCACGATGATCCTCGACGGCGAGCCGGTGAACTCATGTCTGGTCCTGGCGGTCGAGACCGACGGGTCGGAGGTCACCACCATCGAGGGAATCGGCGGCGCCGGCATGACGCCGCTCCAGGAGAGCTTTCTCACCGCCGGTGCGATCCAATGCGGCTTCTGCATCCCCGGGATGGTCGTGGCCGCCACCGCCTTGTTGGAGCGGATCCCCCGACCCACCGAGTCCGAGGTACGGGAGGGGTTGTCGGGCAACCTTTGCCGTTGTGGAGGGTATTCGCGGATCAGCGCCGCGGTGATGGCCGTCGCCGGCGGGAACGCTGCGACATGACCGGCGCGGGCCTGGGGCTCTCCACTCCGAGGGTGGGCGGGACTGACCGGGTGACCGGCGCCCAGCGCTTCGCCGCCGACATCGCCATCGAGGATGTCCTGCACATTGCCCTAGTCCATCTCGACTGTGGTCATGCCGCCATCGAGGAGATCCACACGTCGGCGGCCACCGGGATCGAGGGGGTCGTGCGGGTGTTCACCGCCGAGGATTTCCCCAACCCCGTGCCACGGTTCGGGCCACGCTTCGCCGACCGGCCCGTCATCGCCACGGGAGAGACGAAGTACCACGGCGAGCCGCTGGCGGCCGTCGTGGCCGTCAGCAAGGAAGCGGCCGCAGACGGCGCGGCGGCAGTCCGGGTGGAGTACAAAGAGCTCCCCGGCGTCTACTCGATCGACGACGCCCTTGATCCGGACTCGCCGCTGGTCATGGACCCCGGGCTCCGCACCGGTGACGACCCTTTGGCCGACAGCAACGTCAGGCAGCGCTGGGACTGGGGCTGGGGCGACGTCGACTCGACCGAAGCCGAACTGGTGATCGACGAGATATACACCTTCCCGATGGTCACCCACTTCTCGATCGAGCCCCACACCTTCGCTGCGGCTCCGGAAGGCGGGGGGGTGACGGTATGGAGCTCGATCCAGCATCCCTATTTCCTGCAGGGGACGTTGGCGAGCCTGCTCGATCTCCCTATTTCAAAGGTACGGGTCCACGCACCGGACCCGGGCGGAGGGTTCGGGGGCAAGGGATTCCCGAAGTACGAGCCGCTGGTCGCCATGATCGCCCTCGAGTTGGGACGTCCGGTGAGACTCGTCCTCACACTCGAGGAGACGTTCCAGGCGGTCCGCCGCACCAATGCCCGCCTCCAGCTCCGCACCGGCTTCGCTCGCGATGGCCGACTCGTCTTCATCGATGCCATCGAGGACTTCATGATGGGCGCCTATGCCGACATCGCCCCACGGGTGATCAGCAAGAGCAGCTACTTCGCCGCCGGGCCCTACAAGGTCGAGTCGGTGAGAGCCGTCGTACGTGGCCTCATGTCGCACACGACTCCGAGCACGGCGTTCCGTGGCTTCGGCGCCCCGCAAATGACCTGGGCCATCGAGTCGCAGATGGATGCCGCAGCCCGGGCCCTGACGATCGACCCGGTCGAGATCAGGCTCCTGAATCTGGCCGGGCCCGGGGAGGAGATCGTGCCCGGCGATCGACCGGCCGACGGGGACTGGCGCCAGGCGCTGAACATCGCCGCCGAGAGGGTGGGCTGGGGAGAGCCCCTGTTGCCGGGTCATGGCCGGGGCATCTCCGTCGGGTTGAAGGCGTCTGCGACAGCCGGAGCTTCGTATTGCATCCTGCGCATCCTCCATGACGGCAGCGTCTCGCTGATCGCCGGCACCTCAGACATGGGTCAAGGGGCCCGGACCATCCTCTCCCAACTGGTGTCCGAGAATCTCGGTGTCCCCATGGAACGGGTGACCCTCGTGATGGGCGACACTGCAGTTGTCCCATTCGACTACTCGACCTCGGCGAGCCGGTCCACCGTGTTCATGGGGAGCGCCGTGGTCGACGCCTGCCAAAAGGCGATTGCAGAACTGAGGGGCAAGACTGCCGTACAACACAAGGTGTCGGTCGAGGATGTCGTCTTCACTCCCGGCCAGATATCTATCGATGGGGCCGTCTACACGCTCCCCGAGGTGCTGAACGATGTGTTTGGCGCCGTCCCCGGCGAGATCATTGTCACTGGCTCACAGAGGGGCGAAGGAGACGCAAATCACCCATTGGGCGGCCCAGCCTCGTTCTACGAGGTGTCCTGCACGGCGTCCGAGGTGTGGGTCGACTTCGAGACCGGTGATTTCGAACTGGTCAAGCACATCACAGTCGCCGATGTCGGGAAGGCCATCAACCCCCAGCACGTCGAGATGCAGGACGAGGGTGCTGCCGTGATGGGTCTCGGTCATACCCTCATGGAGCATCTGATCCTCGACGAGCATGGGCGGATCGTGAACCTGGGAGCCCTCGACTACCGCATTCCCACGTTCAAGGACATGCCAGCCACCATGGAGTCGGTGCTGGTCGAGAATGGAGACGGCCCCGGGCCTGGTGGAGCCAAGGGGAGCGGGGAGGGCGGCCTGCTGGCGACATCGCCTGCTATTGCGGCCGCCCTGAGTCAGGCGACTGGAGTGGTGATCAAGGACCTGCCGCTCACACCGGAACGCGTGTGGGAGGCGATGCACGGCGGAGACGAAGGGCATGAGCAGTGAATGAGATGTTCGACCTCACCGGACGGGTTGCGATCATCCCCGGCGGGGGAGGCGCCATCGGATCGGCGCTGGCGCAGGGGCTGGCCGATGCCGGAGCGGCCATCGCCCTGGTGGGACGATCGAAGGAGCGTGTCGATCAGGCCGTGGCCAAGGTCGCCGCGTCAGGTGGGCGGGCTGTGGCGATCTCGGCCGACGCCACGGACCCCGAAGAGGCCCAGAGGGCCATCAACGAGACCGTGGGCGAGTTCGGGAGGGTCGACATCATCGTCAATGCCATCGGTGGCGGCGCTGGAAACGTGTTGCATGATGCCCAGGAGTATCCAGGCGACGACTGGGACTGGATCATGGAGCTCAACGTCCGGAGCACGCTCCTGCCGACCCAAGCGGCGGTCCGCCAGATGGTGGAGCAAGGCGATGGTGGGCGTGTCATCAACATCTCCTCCGTCCGCGGGCAGTTGGGCATCAACGCCGGCTATTCGGCCTATGTGGCCGCCAAGGGGGCGATCGACTCGCTCACGAGGCAATGGGCAACGGAATGGGCCAAGCACGGGATCACTGTCAACGCCATCTCTCCCACATTCGTCGACACGCCGCAGGTGGCATCGCTTCTCGGCGACCCCGAGTTCAAGGCCAGGATCCTGTCGCGGATCCCGCTCGGGCGGGTAGGGACCACGGACGATCTGTTGGGTGCCGTCCTCCTGTTCTGCAGCGAGGCCTCGTCGTTCATAACCGGTCAGATCCTCACCATCGATGGCGGGCTCACCGCCACCCAGTGATTTCAAGGAGGGCTTCGATCATGGAGAGCGTCACAGAGAACGTCTTCGTCGAGACCGGCCTCCGCGGCTGCAACCCGGGATACGTGGTCACCAGCGATGGTGTGGTGGTGGTGGATACGCCTCAACTGCCCACAAAGGCAGTCGAGATGCGTCGCCAGGCCGAGACCCATGGAGAGATCCGCTATCTGATCAACACTGAGCACCACGTCGACCACATCTTCGGGAACTACTACTTCAAAGGCTCGGGGACCGTCATCAACCACCGTGGTCTGTACGAGAACTTCATGGTCGTGACTCCCGACCTCGATCCTTTTGCCTACGCGGCGGAGGCCATCCCGACGGACGACCCTGAGGGCGAGGCGATATTCCCGGATCGCGACGAGTACTACGCCGATCCGAACAAGGGCTCGATCGTCTTTGACGGGGACCTGACCCTATGGGTTGGCGACCACACGTTCGAGCTGATCCACACCCCAGGGCACACACCGGGGCAGTTGGCTGTCTATGTGCCGGAGGAAAAAGTCGTGTTCACCGGGGACACCATCTTCAGCGAATGCCAGACATGGCTCATGACATCCGACATCGATCAGTGGCTCGAAGCCCTGGAGACGATCAGGCAGTTGGACGTGGAGCACATCCTTCCCGGGCATGGCCCCGTGACCTCCAAGAGCTATCTCGACACGCAGCGATCGAACCTCCTCGACTGGAAGTCTGCGGTGGCGGCTGCCGTGGCCAAGGGGTGGACTCGTAAAGAAACCGTGGAACGGGTCAACTTCGCAGACAGATACCCGGTCGATATCGGCCAGGGCTACATGATGGACCACATCCAGACGCTCAACGCTGCATCGCTGTACGACAAGATGACCGGCCAGGGCTAGTGGCCCACTAGTGCGCCTGTACCTCCTGCGACACGGCGAGATCACCTCCCATCGTGGTGATGTGCCGATAACTGCAGCGGCCGAAGAGCAGGCGTTCTCTGTCGGACAAGGCTTCGGTCTTCGAGAGTTGGGCCCGATCACCATGCTGAGCGGGGAGACACGACGAGCCATGGACACGGCAGCACATCTGGCTCGAGGCATCATCGACACGGGTGGCATCGTGATCGGACCGAAGGTGGCGTTCGCCCTTCGCAACCCCGATCTCTACTTGGCGGGAGTGAGGGTCAACATGGTGAGCAGCGCCGATGCTCTCGCTGAACAGGTCGACGGTCTTTCGGCCGAGGATGTGGCATCGCTCGGGTTCTTCCCGACGTTCTTCGACTCGCCTGACCGCATCGGGTGGTGGCTGGCCCACCCTTCACCTCCCGGGGAGGACGCCAGGTCGGTCGCATCTCGCGTCGAGTCCTTTGCCGGGAGTCTCGTAGATCGAATTCCTAACAGACCCGAAGTCGTCGTCGCCTTGACCCACTCGCCATTGCTCCGCGCCGTCGCCAGTGACTCCTTGGGACATGACATCGGCGAGCCCCCCTGGGTGTCGGGCCTGCTGATGGTGGTCGACGACGACCGCAATACGACGGTCGAGGTGTTCGACCCGGGAGCGGGATGACCTTCGACGTGATCTCCATGGGTCGGCTGGGAATAGACCTCTACCCGCTGCAGTCCGGCGTTCGCTTGGGATCGGTCACCAGCTTCGGGAGATTTCTCGGAGGGAGTGCCGCCAATGTGGCGGTCGCGGCAGCTCGGCATGGTCGGCGCACCGCTCTGATCTCGCGGACGGGAGCCGACGACTTCGGCCGGTTCCTCCGCGAAGAGCTCGAGCGCCTTGGGGTGAGTAGTGAGTTCGTGTCGACCGTCGAGGAGCTGCCGACTCCCATCACCTTCTGTGAGATCCACCCGCCTGACCATTTCCCGATCACTTTCTACAGGTATCCCAAAGCGCCCGACATGGAGATTCGGCCCGAGGACATCGATGAGGAGAGCGTTGGCGGTGCCCGATTGTTCTGGATCACGACCACCGGTCTCTCCCAGGAGCCCAGTCGTTCCGCCCACCACGAGGCACTCCGGATGAGGGATGGGGCCGGCACCACCGTCCTCGACCTCGATTTTCGAGAGCAGTTCTGGAGCGATCTCGGAAACGCCAGAGAACAGATCGCTGCCGTTCTGCCGCACGTGGACATCGTCGTGGGGAATCTCGCCGAGTGTGAAGTGGCCGTCGGGGAAACCGACCCGCATCGAGCCGGCAAGGCCCTTCTCGAACGAGGCCCCACCACGGCCGTCGTCAAGCTTGGCCCTGAGGGAGTGCTCGGCTTCGACTCGGCCGGGCTGGTCTCGGTCCCCCCGGTCGAAGTCGAGGTGGTGAACGGCTTGGGAGCAGGAGACGCCTTCGGTGGAGCGCTGTGCCATGGAATCTTGGAGGTATGGCCACTACAACGAGTGCTGGAGTTCGCCAACACCGCCGGCGCGATCGTCGCATCGCGATTGGAATGCTCGACGGCAATGCCGGACACTGAGGAAGTAATGGCCCTTTTGCCGGGGAGGTGACCGTGAATCTCGACATCGAACAGATCAGGGCCTTGCGCGTCGAGGATCCTGGTGCAATCGAACGCGCTGCGGCCGCCCGGTCCCGCACCGCTCACACCGGGCGGATGGTCTTGATTGCCGCCGATCATCCGGCTCGGGGAGCGCTGGCGGCTCGGGGCAGACCGCACGCCATGGCCAATCGCCAGGATCTGTTGGAGCGGCTCGTGACGGCACTCGAGCGTCCCGGGGTCGATGGCGTCCTGGGGACCCCGGATATCGTCGAGGATCTGCTCCTGCTGGGTGCCCTGGAGGACAAGATCGTCATGGGGTCGATGAATCGAGGCGGCTTGGCCGGATCGGTGTTCGAGCTCGATGATCGATACACCGCCTACGACGCGGGCTCGCTGGCGGAAATGGGCCTCGACGGGGGGAAGATGCTCATCAGAATCGCTCTCGAGGATCCGGGAACGGTGCGGACCCTCGAGCACACGGCGCGTGCCGTTTCCGAGCTCGCCGCGTCGGGGCTTATGGCATTGGTCGAGCCCTTCATGTCCAAGTGGGATGACGGGAAGCTGGTCAACGACCTTTCGGCGGATGCCGTGATCAAGTCAGTGGGGATTGCGTCCGCTCTCGGGTCGACGAGCGGCCATACATGGCTGAAGCTCCCGGTGGTCGATGAGATGGAGAGGGTCATGGAATCCACGACCATGCCGACACTGTTGCTGGGCGGAGACCCGCAGGGGCCCGACGAAGAGGTCTTCGCTAGCTGGGAGAAGGCCCTCGGCTTACCCGGGGTCCGGGGTCTCGTGGTCGGCCGGGCTCTTCTCTACCCTCAGAACGACGACGTCGCTGCGGCCGTGGACGTCGCAGCCGGTCTAGTCGCCAGAACCTGAATCGGGCTTTAGCCATCAGTCCAGGAAGTTGTTGTCGTGAGCCAGGAAGAATTCGGCTCGCTCCTCCGGTGACATCTCGTTCAGTTGGTTGAGACCTTCGAAGTACTCCTCCCGAGGCGCGCCGGGAGCGAAGTGGATGAGCATCGAAGCCGGCGCTCCAGACTCGTTGCTAAAGCCGTGGATCCCGCCAGGTGGCACGTGGGCGAAGTCGCCGACGCCGGCATCGACCCATTCCTCGCCGTCATAGATCCGCACCGTGCCGGAGAGGATGTAGAAGGACTCGGCCATCGTTCGGTGGAAGTGAGGATCCGCCCCGCCCCGGCCCGGGCCCATTGACCACCGATAGAGCCCGAACAAGCCGCCAGTTGTGTCACCGGTGGCCAGGTAGTGCACTTCGGTCCCGCTGGTGCGAACCAGGTCGGGTTCGCCGTCGGCCCTCGTGATCGTTGCGGAGACGGCAGCATCCGATGCGGTGTAGAGGGGGTCTGGATAGCTCATGTCTCGCTCCATCGTCGGATCAGCGTCGTGGCGACCCTATTGAGCCGAGGGCATCGCGAGTGCTCCGACAATGGCGCGGGCCGGCTCGACCGGCCCGCGCACCTGTCGGCTTCTACATGATGTCGAGTGTCTCGGCGACCTCGATAGTTCCGCCCGACGCCAGTTGTGGCGAGTTCTTGGCGAAGACGAGTGCCTGCTCCAGACTGTCTGCGCTGATGATCGAGTATCCGGTTACCGGATTGGCGCCGCCGCCCTGGGTGGTCGAACCATCAGATCCAACGGTGGCCGAGGCCCCCGTCGGGTGCCCTTGATCGACCACTGCCGAGCCCAGACCGCCCAACCAATCGTTCCACGCCTGCATCACCGCCGCCCCCTCCTCTTCCGACTCCGGGGCACCGCCGCCGTGATAGACGAACAAGAACTTGGCCATTGCGTCTCCTTTCGCACGGCCACCTGGTGTGGCCTGTCCACACAGAGACGAACGGGGCTGACGCTTTTCGACACCCGATCCGGGCAATTTCGTCGTAGTGGCCGGTCGATAACTACCGTCCCGTCGCCGATGAAATTCAGGATCGTCCCCACCAGTCGGGAATTCTTCGACGATTTCTCCTTGGCAGCGCAGAACATCGCCACGTGTGTAGACAAGCTCAACGACGTCCTCGCCGACACAGCGCATGCGGCGGAGCTCCATATTGCGGTCAAGGAGGTCGAGCGGGCCGGCGATGAGTACACGTCGCGCATTCTCACCAGGCTCGACTCCACGTTCGTCACCCCGTTCGACCCCGAGGACATCCAGCGGTTGGCGCAGGGGATCGACGACGTGGTCGACGACATCTACCACGTGTCTGAGATGGTGGTGCTCACCAACATCACCGAACTGATCCCCGAGGTTCCGGAACAGGTGGAAGTGCTCACGCA
>JARDZU010000078.1 GCA_029240695.1 Acidimicrobiia bacterium
CAGGAGCTGGACGAATGCCGAACCGACCTTGCCTACTCCCTGAACGGCGAACCTGCGGCCCGCTAGATCCGTATCTCCCCAGATGAAGTCGGCCACTGCTCTGGCCGCAGCGAAGAGACCTCGTGAGGTGACGGGTGATGGATCACCCGCGCCGCCCTCGGCCGGTGAGCTGCCCAGGGCCCAGCGGGTCTCACGGCGGATGATGTCCACATCGGTCGTCGTGGTGCCCACGTCCTCCGCGGTGATGTAACGCCCGCGGAGCGAGTCGACGATCCGTCCGTAGGCACGGAGGAGACGCTCGGTCTTGTCGGTAGCCGGATCACCGATGATCACAGCCTTGCCGCCTCCCAGGTCGAGGCCGGCGGCGGCGGCCTTATAGGTCATCCCCTTGGCGAGACGGAGGACGTCTACCAATGCGTCTTGTTCGGTCTCGTACGGAAAGAAACGGGTCCCGCCGAGGGCGGGACCCAAAGCCGTGGAGTGGATTGCGATTATGGCCCGAAGGCCCGATACGTGGTCGTAGCCGTAGATGATCTGCTCGTGACCTCCACGGGCAACCTCATCGAATACGACCAAGTCCGGTCCTCCATTCTCGAGGGGCGGTCCTCACTCCGTGACCGATCTTACCTGGACGCCCCTGGCACGGCCCCGCGGCTTGTGGTGCTTTATAGGACTGGTGAACTTTGGGTAAATCCATGCCAGGATGTTGGTGTGACCAAGACTGCCCATCTTCGGGTTTACACCCCGGAGGGCACCGAGGACGGTGACCCCGTGCCGGCGTTCGTCCGGCGTTACGGGCTGCTATCTGAGACGGAGAGCGATGCCGACTGGGTGGTCGAGTGGAACGGGCAGCGAATGGTGTGCCCGCGAAACCTGCGTCTTCGTGTCCTCGAGTCGACTGTCGCCTTCGCCAATGCCTTTCGGGGTCTCGGATCCGGCCTCATCCCCGAAGAGGCAGCGCAAGCCGCGGACAGCGAGCTTCGCCGCTATCACCAGGAGCATCCCGGTCATCGCTCCCATGTCCTCACGTCCGCATGGCACGTGCCGGTCCGCTGGTTCACCGCCTTCCAGCCGGAGGACAAGGAGGTGTACGAGGTGGACGGCGCTCCCCGGATCCGGCTCCGGGTCGATCTGGCTGTGGGCCGGAAACGGGTGGACCATGCCCTGGGGGTACTCCGTGGCCTCCAGGTCTTCCAGGGCCCAGCCGAGGAGCTTGCTCAGCTGTCGGACTGGATCGAGAGCTTTCCGATTGGATCGATGCTCGAGCTCGACTACTCGACCGTCTCCGACCTGTTCGCCCCACAAGAGCTGGTGTTCGACGATTCGGTGGAGCTGGTCCGACGCTCGATCGAGGCCCTCGCCGACGGCGACATGATGGCCGCCGGCGAGAACTACGGTCGTGTCGTCTCCCGCTGGGCCCCCGCCTTCTCGGTCACTTTCAGCAGCTGAACCGCGAACCCCGGGTTGCAGCCACCGCTCAGCGAAGTCTGGCGCCCCGAGATAGCGCAGACTTGGCTCAGGGGCGGGAATAAATCGGTTCCGCATACGTTGTCGACTTGTGAACAGAATCACAAGCTGTTCCGTTCAAGCTTTGCGAGGGCCAGTGGAGCAAGTTTCCGCTACTCCCAGCGGACTCCTTCTCCTCCTCAAACGCTCCACTGGCCTCGCAAACCCCTCGCCGGCGAAGTTCTCGATGTTGACCCGTGCTCGGAAACGCCTACCATCGTCCCCGACATGACCTGCCCCACGAGCCCGACCCGCTGCGCTTGTCGCTGTGCGGCCGTGCCGTGTGGGTAGCGATGTCCTGAGTTAGCAAGAGACAGACACTCGAAGCCCGCACCGGCACCGGATGCGGGCCTTGTCGTTCATGGGCCCCTCCGGACCACAGAAGGAGAAAGCTCATGACCAGCCAGTACGCCAAGGTGTCCGACGAGCGCGTCGATGTGGAGCTCGACTGCTCGGAGGTGCTCTGCCCCCTACCGGTCTATCGGGCCTCTTTGGCGCTCGGCCAGATGTCACCCGGCCAGGTGCTCAAGTTGATCACAACCGACCCCGGGGCGCTGGAGGACATCCCGGCCCTGGCCAGGCAGACCGGCAACGTCTTGCTCGGTGTCGAACGTGAGGAGACCCGTCAGTTGTTCTGGATCGAGAAGGCGGTGCGGTCATGACCGACACTCTCACGCAGCCGGCCATCGAAGATCGACAGGAAGAGCGCCGGCGCCGGATCGCCCTGGTCGCCTCGAAGGGGACGCTCGATCAGGCCTACCCGCCCCTCATACTGGCCACGACGGCGGCCAGCCTTGGATGGGAGGCAGGGGTGTACTTCACCTTCTACGGCCTCGACATCATCCACAACGACCGACTGGAGAGCCTGAAGGTGGCGTCGCTGGCCAACCCGGCAGGGCCGATCCAGCTCCCCAACCTGCTCGGCGCGCTTCCCGGTGCGACGGCTGCGGCGACGAAGATCATGAAGAAGTGGATGCGCGACGCCCGGATGCCCACCGTTCCCGAATTCATCGAGATGGCTCAGGGTCTCGAGGTCCGATTCTTTGCCTGCTCGACGACGATGGGAGTCATGGGCGTGGAGGAGGGCGATCTGATCAAGGGGTGTGAGATTGCGGGCGCGGCGGCATTCCTCGACTTCGCCGCCGACGCCGACGTCCAGTTGTTCGTTTGAGATGGTCAGCCGGCCAGTGATGCAGTCTGCTCGGTCATCGGGAGGCTGAGCTCGAAGCGCGTCCAGCCACCCCGACGCCGGTATACGAGATCTCCACCCATCATCCGAGCCAGCTGTCTCGCAACAGCCAGGCCGAGGCCGACCGAGTCCGGTCTGGCGTCTGACGTTTGCGAGCGGTAGTACGGGTCGAAGATGTGCTCGGCGTCGATGCCCTTGACCCCAGGGCCGTCGTCGCTCACCACCAGCGACGCCACGTTCCGCTGGCTTGACACCTCGACCCTCACCCTCTCCCCTCCATAGCGGTGGGCGTTGGTGAGCAAATTTCGGACGATCTGCCTGGTTCGCAGGGTGTCGGCCCACGCCGTCGAGGGGTCCCCGACAATCGCCACTTCGAGATCCACTCCGAGGGATTCGACGATGGACCGGCATTCGTCGAGGAGATCGATTGACCTGGGGCTGATGGTCAGGTTGCCCGATGCCGCTCTTTCGGCGGTGAGCAGGTCGTCTACCAGGTGGGCTACCTCCTGGCTCTGGCTAGAGATGAGCACGACCATCTCGGCGATCTCCTCGCGCGAGTAGCCGTCGAGACTGTCGGCCAACTCGCCCGAGAACCCGACGACCGCGGCCAGTGGGGTGCGCAGCTCATGGCTCACGGTGGCGATGAAACGGTCCTTGGCTTCCGCCAGCTCCTCCAACCCTTCACGCGCTGACTCTCGCTCCCAGTACGCGCCCACCATATCGGCGGCCCGCATCAACCCCTCCACCTCGACATCGGTCCAGACATCGTCCCGCCAGAAGTCGGAGTAGCCCAAGGTTCCCACCCACTGATCCCGAATCATGATCGGGGCCATCAGCTCGGAGCGAATGCCCTCCTCCTCGTATCGGGCCCGCACCGGCATGGGCAGGTCGCTGACCCGGATTCGCGCCGGATGACCTGCAGAGAGGACCACGATGATGTCCGGGAACTGGCTGTAGTCGCCCTCGTCGAAGGAGTCGGGGCCCGAGGGGACGTTGCTGCCCAGGGCCTCCGCCACGATCTCCCAGGTCACGTTGCCGTCGTCGGCAACGCGGTTGATGTCGATGTAGGCGTAGTCGGCTTCGGTGGCATCGAGAAGAGCGCGGAGCGCGGCGGTCAATGGCTGTTCATCGCGACCGGTGAGGAGCGCCTGGGAACAGGTCGCAAGCGCCTTTTGGATGCGCGCGGTGTTGGCCTGATGCTCCGAGGCGTCCGCCAGCGACTGGATCAGCTGCCAGGTGATCCATATGACCAACGCCTGCCCCGGGATCCCGATCATCAGCCGAGCGAAAACGACGGAGGCCGGAGGGCGGTCGAGGATGAGGGAGGCAACGGTGAAGGCGGCCGTCAGGCTCGAGACGAGCACGAGGGGCGCCACGGACTTTCCCTCGCGGGTAGCCACATAGACCACCGATATGAGGATCAGGCAGGCCAGGGTGTACCCACTGTCGAAAGCCGGCGTTCTCCATGCCTCGGTCAGGTTGAGGGCGCAGAGGGTCAGTGCGGAGGCGGCAACCACTACCTCGATTCGTCGACGACGCATCAACTGATAGGTGGCGGTCAGCCCGACGACGGCGTATGCGGCAAGACGGTATCCGGCACCGGGCGTGGCAGCGGACCATGTCCCGTACTCGGCGACGATGCCAAGGACGGTGGCTACGACGACGGCCAACAGCACCGCGACACTGAAGCGCGGCGTGATGACCGGCCTGTTGGTCGGTGCCATGGTCTGACTATCGACAAATTCCGCCTTCGAGTTGAAGCGCCGCCGGGTCACTCCCCGCGGTAGGCGACGCAGTCGATTTCGACGGCACCCCCGAGAGCGAGATCGACACCGCCAACAGTGATCCGCGCCGGAGGCGAATCGCCGATTGCCTCCATATACGCCTCGTTCATCAATTGGAAGTCGGCCATGTCAGATAGGTAGACGTTCATCTTGACGACGTTGCCCAGACCGAGGCCCGTCGCCTCGAGGATCGTCTCGAGGTTCCGGATCGTCTGGGTGGTCTGAGGGCCGACGCCTCCCTCGACCAACTCCGCAGTGTTGCCCATGGTCCCCAGACTCCCCGCCACGTAGACGAAGTCGCCCGCAATCACGGCGTGGCTGAATGAGGGAACGCGGGCGAGCCCCTCGACGACGACCTTCTCCATGTCATGGCCCTCCTGACCAATAGAGTCGCTGTCCTGCGAAGAGGAAGGTAGTGAGCGACGATCGCCCGACCGGATGGGGTGGGGACCCGGTCCAGCCGCCGGATCTCGAAGATGTGAGAGAGGCGGCGGAGCGGATCGAGGGCCTCGTGGTGCGAACTCCTCTCATGCCGATGCGCAGCTACCAGGCCGCGGCCGATATCTACCTGAAGCCTGAGGTCCTTCAGCCGGTGGGGTCGTTCAAGATCCGTGGCGTAGGCAATTGGTCACTGAGCCTCGCCGAGCAGGAGCGACGGCGCGGGATCGCCACCAGCAGCGCAGGGAACACGGCCATGGCACTGGGGTACATGGGCCGAATCCTCGATGTGCCGGCGCGGTCCCATGTTCCCGACTCCCTCCACCAATCGAAACGGAAAGCACTCGCCGCCTACGGGGTGGATCTGGTCCACGTGTCGATGACAGACCTGATGCGTTTCATGTTCGAAGAGGCATGGCGGGAGGAGCCGCAGAGCTACCTCAATCCATGGGGTGAGCCGCTGATGATCGCGGGTCACGGAACTATCGGAATCGAGATCTTCGAGGAGCTACCGGAACTCGAGTCCGTCTTCATCCCGGTCGGTGGGGGTGCGCTGCTTGGTGGCGTTGCGTCGGCGCTGAAGGCGCTCAACCCGGACATCCGGGTCTATGCGGTGCAGGCACGGGTCAACTCGGCCCTCGCCGCTGCGTTCGAAGCTGGAGGGCCGAGATGGATCGAATGGCAGGACACCATCGTCGAAGGCGCCTCCACCCCCGTCATCACCGACGAGATGTTCCCGATGCTCCGCCGGCTGGTCGACCATCTGGTGCTCGTGGGAGAGGACGAGGTGATGGCGGCCATGAGGGTGCTCGCATTTGGAGACAAGCTGGTCACCGAGGGCGCGGGTGCCGCTGCCGTCGCGGCCGCACTGGCGACGCCGGTGAAGGAGCGGGGCCTCAGCGTCTGCGTCGTGAGTGGCGGAAGCGTCGATCGGTCGCTGTTTGCCAGGGTGGTGGGCGCATATGGGACCGAGCCCATCGGTAGCCTTTACTGATGCATCGGCTGACCGCGGCCGCGGCCGCTCTCATCGTGATCGCGGCCTGCACGGGAGGCTCGGGCACGACGTCGACGGTCGTCGACCAGACGACTGCGCCAGGGGCCACCGAGCCTTTGCCCACCGACGTGTCGGAGCTCCCCGGCCGCCTCGTAGTCGTGGACGACGACGGCAACATTGTCACCATGGGGCCAGACGGCTCTGCTTCTACCGATATCACCCAGGACGGCGGTGAGGCAGCCGGGTATCGGCAGCCGGCCTTTTCCCCGGTTTCCGACACTGTTGTCTGGTCGGAGATCAATGCTGAGGGATCAGGCCTGGGCTCCAGTGACGGGCAGGGTGAGAACCGAACCTCGGTACCGATGGCAGCCCCTCCGTTCTACATGTTCTGGTCACCCGACGGCAACGGGATCGGTGTCTTGCACAACAGTGCCGCTGGAGCGATCGAGTTCGAGGTCGTCGACGTCAGCGCGACCACTTCCGAGGTGCTGGCGGAGGGTTCCTCGTTCTACTTCTCGTGGAGCCCGGACAGCAGCCAGGTCGCCGCTCATGCCCGGCCGGAGTTCTTCGGCACTATCGGCCTCGACGGCGAGAGCTCCGACCTGGGGGCTACCGCCCCTGGTTACCAGGCACCGCATTGGATCTCTGCGGGGATCCTCCACCTCGCCGAAGCGGGGCTCGAGCTGCGCCAGACCGGCGGCGAATCCCGTTTGCTCGCCACTGCTCCGGGACCGGTTGCTTTCGTGGCCAACCGCCAAGGCACCAGCGTGGCCGTTCAGTCATTCGTCGAGGAAGAGACACCCCCTGGGGTGAACGCCACTGTCACGGAGACGCCGGCAATTCCCTCGAACACGGTCGTTGTCATAGACGTCGACAGCGGAGAGATGTCCGAGGTGGTCGGTGCCGCCTCGTTGGGTCTGTTCTGGAGCCCCGACGGGGAATCGCTACTGGTCCTGACCCCTGACGAAGGTGGTGCCGCGGAGCTGGCCACGACCGTCTGGCGGGCCGGAGAGACGACCGAGCTGTCGACCATCTCGCCAAATCCGACCTTCGTCGGCGATGTGCTCCGGTTCTTCGACCAGTACGGCCAGTCATTGCAGCTGTGGTCTCCCGATTCGGCGGCATTCGCACTGCCCGGTGCGATCGACGACGACCCGGGTATCTGGGTCTACCTCGTCGCCGGGGGCGACCCGGTCAACGTCCACGACGGGTCCTGGGTGTCCTGGTCAGCCGCCTGATCGAGGGGAATCTGTAGGTTGTCGTCCGTGAGCGTTTTCACTGGATTGACCGACTTCGACCCCGCACCCTCCTTGCAAACGTCGGCTGCGGTGACCGTCTCGACCAGAACTGCCCCGGACGCGCCCGTCATTGGCTACCTCGTCGCCGGGGACAGCACCGACCCCGGCGTACACGGGCTGGACGGCGTCGCGTTCGAAGCAGCAGGGTTTGAAGGCAGGGTCGGTCAGACGATCGTTTTGCCTTCCGCCGGCGGCCCGCTGACTGTCCTGGTCGGTGTAGGCGAGTCGGGAGATCTGGACGCGGACAGACTGAGGGATGCTGGAGCCGCCTTTGCCCGAGCCACCGAACGCCACCGCAACCTGACCCTGAGGCTGGGCGAGATTGGTGTCGTCGCCCCCGACGTTGCTGGACAGGTGTTGGTGGAGGGGGCTCTGCTGGCCCGTTATCGATACGACGTTCTGAAGGCGAAGGCCACGGTGGAGCCCATAGAGGCCCTTGCGCTGGTCATCGACGGGAGTCGCTCGGCCGGAGTCAGACGCGGCGCCGCCCGTGGGGTCTTCACGGCTGAAGCGACCAGCATCGCCCGTGACCTCGCCAATACTCCGCCCGCTCTTCTCACCGCCATCGACATGGCCGAGTTGGCGAGCTGGCTCGGAAAGGAGCGTGGGCTGACTGTCGAGATATTCGACAAGAAAGCACTGATCGATCTGGGCTGCGGCGGCCTGCTCGGGGTCAACGCAGGCAGCGCCGAGGAACCTCGCATGATCAGATTGAGCTACCGGCCCGCCCGCCCCAAAGGGCATCTGACTCTCGTCGGCAAGGGAATCATGTATGACGCCGGTGGAATGGCCCTCAAGCCGGCAGACGATGTCCACGCCACTATGAAGAACGACATGTCGGGAGCCGGGGCCATCTTGGCTGCGATGGCCCAACTCGAGGGCCTTGGCTGCAAGGTGGCCGTGACCGGGTACCTGATGTGCACCGACAACCGGCCATCCGAGACCTCGATCGCGATGGGAGATGTGCTGACTGTGTACGGGGGCAAGACCGTGGAGGTGAAGAACACCGACGCCGAGGGACGGCTGGTGATGGCCGATGCCCTGGTGCTCGCTACCGAGGACGAAACCGATGCCATCGTCGACATCGCGACGCTGACCGGGGCGGCTATGCGAGCTCTCGGCACCCAGGTGGCGGGCCTGATCGGTAACAACGCCGCTCTGGTCGCTCAAGTAGAGGCATCTGCCGCGGTCACCGGGGAGTCGGTTTGGGAGCTGCCCCTCGAGCGCCGCTATCGGGGTGATCTCAATTCGGACATCGCTGACATCAAGAATTTGGGAGGTGCCAACGCCGGGGCCATAACCGCCGCTTTATTCCTCGATGAGTTCGTCGCGGGCAAACCATGGGCCCACATCGACATCGCGGGCACGGCACAGAACGACCGGGACACATCATGGCGCCCACCGGGCTGCACCGGGTTCGGAGCCCGGCTCCTCGTCGAGCTTGCGTTGAATTTCAAGCGGCCGGAAGCCTGAAAGGAACTCAACGGGATGGATGCCACCACAGTCGCGGAGAAGAGGCCGTTCTCGGAGCGCATGCTCGATGGGATAGAGAAGGCGGGGAACAAGGTCCCCCATCCGGTGATGATGTTCGTCTACCTGATCATCTTCATCGCTGTGCTTTCCGCCGTCCTTTCCTGGATCGGGGTCACCGTCACCGAGGAGATCGCGGTCCCGGTCCCCCAAGCTGAATCAGTGGATGCTCACGGGGGCCTCGGGGGATCTGATGCCCCATACGACTCGACCCCACTCGAGCCCAACTTCGAGCCCGAATACGAGATCGAAACACAGACAATCGAGGTTCAGAGCCTTCTCGACGTGGAGGGGCTGAGGTTCGTCTTCACGTCCTTCGTGAACAACTTCGCCGGGTTCAGTGTGGTGGCCGTCACTTTCGTGGCCATGGCAGGCGTGGGTGTCGCCGAACACGCCGGCCTGATGGCCGCATTGATCCGCAAGCTGGTCAAGGTCGCACCCCGCAACGTGATTGCCTTCATCCTGATCTTCGTCGGGGTCCTCTCCAGCGTGGCCTCTGACGCCGGATACTTGATCCTGATCCCGCTCGGAGCTGCGGCATTCCTCACATTGGGGCGTCATCCCCTGGCGGGTATGGCAGCTGCCTTCGCCGGGGTGGGTGCGATCTTCGGGGTCAACCTCCTCATCACGCCCATCGACAGCATGCTGACCGAGATCACCAACGAGGCGATCCCTGCGGGCACCGAACCGCTCACCGTTACTGCCAACTACTTCTTCTCGGTGGCGTCGAGCGTCGTCCTCGCCGTCATCGCGATGTTTGTCACCCAGCGCATCGTGGAGAAGAGACTCGGTCCGTACGACGCCGCCCACGGCGCGGCCGACGCCACCACCGAGGCGTTGGATGGCGAAGCACTGGCAGCCGAGGCGCGGGGCCTGCGTTTTGCGCTCTATGGGCTGCTCGGCTCTCTGGCGGTGATCGCGTTGCTCACGTTCCCGTCAGGCGCTCCTCTCCGTGATCCGGTAACGGGGTCGATCGTCGGGACCACCCCATTCATGGACAGCCTGCTCTTCCTCATCACGCTGATCTTCCTGGTGTGCGGCATCTTCTACGGGATGGGGGCGAAGTCGATGTCGGGGAGTGGTGATGTCATTGCCGGTGTCACCAAGACCTTTGCCGGGTTGGCCGGCCTGGTCTTCATGCTCCTGATGATCAGCCAGTTCATCGCCTACTTCAACTACACGAACCTGCCCCGGGTTGCCGCGATCGAGATGGCCCATCTGCTCGAGACGGCCAACATCGGTGGTCTCGCCCTGCTGATCGGATTCATCCTGGTGATCGTCATCCTCGACTTCATCCTGCCGGGAGTGGTCCCGAAATGGGCCATCTTCGCCCCGGTGTTCATCCCCATCTTCATTCGTCTGGGAGTGACTCCACAGACCGTGCTCGCCGCCTATCGGGTGGGGGATTCGCCGGTCAACGTGATCACTCCGCTGATGGTCTATTTGCCGTTCATCGTCACGATTGCCCAGCGCTACCGGAGAGACGCCGGAATCGGCACTGTCGTGGCGCTGATGATTCCGTTCGTCATCGCCATCCTGATCGCCTGGATTCTGTTGTTCGTGATCTGGTTCTGGCTCGGGATCCCACTGGGACCCGGGTACCCGATCACGACCTAGGGCATGTCCGACGCCACCATCGTCTACCTGGTGCTGCTGGCGGTCGTCGCCCTGTTCATCTGGAACAAGGTGCCGGTC
The DNA here is from genome assembly GCA_029240695.1 of Acidimicrobiia bacterium. Classification (GTDB taxonomy): domain Bacteria; phylum Actinomycetota; class Acidimicrobiia; order Spongiisociales; family ZC4RG35; genus JARDZU01. The sequence continues at coordinate 10,435 of JARDZU010000078.1, forward strand.
GAGGTGGTCGCCGTGGGATCGGCGCTCACGCTGGCGGCGACCGGTGTTCTCTCTCTGGATCAGGCGCTGTCCGGTTTCGGCGATACAACGGTGCTCTTCATCGCGGCCTTGTTCGTCGTCAGCGAGGGGATCGACTCGACCGGAGTCACCACCTGGGCTGGTCAACAACTGATCGATCGGGCCGGAGCGAGCAGGACGAGGCTCGTCGTCCTGATGATGCTCCTCGTCGCTTTGCTCACCGCGGTGATCAGTGTCAACGGGGCGGTGGCGGCGCTGCTGCCAATGGTGGTGGTGATCGCCCTTCGGGTCGCCCGAGCGCCGTCCAGCCTGCTGATGCCCTTGGCCTTTGGCGCTCACGCCGGGTCGTTGCTCGCCCTTACCGGGACTCCGGTTCACATCCTCGTCTCCGACGCCGCGATCGAGGCCGGCGAGGCCGGGTTCAGCTATTTCGAGTTCGGCCTCGTCGGCGTCCCGGTGGTTATTGGAGCAATCGTGGTCGTCGTCGTCTTCGGTACCCGTCTCCTTCCCGAGCGTATTGCGGAATCGATCCCCCCCAATCTCAGCGACCACGCTCGGACCCTCATCGATCAGTACTCGCTCGCCGATTGGGTGGCGCGGCTCGAGGTTCAGAACGTCTCACCGCTGGTGGGCGAGTCGTCCTCTGCGATCGATCTCGACGCATTCCCCGACCTCGACCTGGTCGGAGTCCAGGGGGAGCGGGGCGTGGCTCTGTCTGCGAACTCGCCGATCGGGGCGGGCTTTGTGATCACCGTAAGGGGAGGAACGGACATCATCCATCGTTTCGCCGAGGACAACCTGCTGGTGCACCTACCGGGGAAGACTGGAGGGAAGCTCATCGATCGCCAGATCGGCGTCGTCGAGGTGGTCATTCCCCCTCGGTCGGACTTGGTGGGGGAGAAGATGTTCCCCGGGATGATCACAGAGAGCGGGGACTTCGTCGTCCTGGCGATCCAGCGCAGCGGTGAGAACCTCGACCGCGGGCCGACACCGCTGGCAGTCGGCGACACGATGCTGCTGCAGGGGACCTGGGACGCACTGGACCGCAGGGTCGAGTCGGATCGGGATGTCCTGGTGGTGGACTCTCCCTCGCTGGTCCGTCGCCAAGCGATCGCCCTCGGACCGCGGGCGTGGTGGGCGATCGCGATCCTCGTTGGGATGGTGATCCTGCTCGCCACCAATGCCGTTCCCGCAGTGGAGGCGGCGCTTCTCGCCGCCGGGGCAATGATCCTGACCCGGGTCGTCACCATCTATCAGGCCTACAGGTCAGTTTCCTGGACCACCGTTGTTCTCGTCGCCGGAATGATCCCATTGTCGACGGCGGTCACCCAGAGCGGCGCCGCTGACGACATCGCGCAGGTCCTCATCGACATCGTGGGGGACTACGGTCCCTATGCGCTCCTTCTCGGGCTCTTCGTCCTCACGGCCATCTTTGGCCAGCTGATATCGAACATGGCCACCGCCCTCATCGTGATCCCGATCGCCGTCACCGCGGCCCTCGACATGGGGATCTCGGTGCGGCCGGTGATGATGTCGTTGACCGTCGCCGCGGCCGGTGCGTTCCTCACCCCGGTCGCCACACCGGTCAACCTCATGGTCCAAGGCCCCGGCGGG
>JARDZU010000079.1 GCA_029240695.1 Acidimicrobiia bacterium
ATTGAAAGACTGTTCGAGGTGAGTGGAATCGACAAGGTGTTTCCGATCTACCCAGATATCGAGGCGGCAATCGACGGCGGATTCGCAGTGCCTTCTGTCTGAGAGGACCTCCGTCTGATGCTGGTCGGCGAGTCTGCGGACCCCTGGAACGGCGCTGTCCCAAACCGCCTATAAGAGCTTTGCCAGGCGCCCAGCCTCGACCGCGGCGACTGCCTCTTCATGACCTGCTGCCGCCGCCTCTCGGTCCGGATACCGAACTGCGAAGATCGAAACGCCCTCAGAATCCAACACCATCGTCTCGTAGATGAGGGGTCTCGCTCCGCCGGAATGGTCGACACCAAGCCAGACCGTAGAGACTTCGAAATGGAGGGCAGCGACCTCGACCGCCGAATAGCCGACCCGGAACGACTCCTCATCGAGATGGAGCCGCATCCATTCCTCGAGCGAGACTGGCTCTCCATCCAAGCCAAGGAGGGGCCATGACTTGGATCGCGCGACGACAAGCTCATCCTCAATCGAAGTTCGCCGCTTTCCGCGAGGGCGAGACTTTTGTTCTTCCTCGACCATCTCGTCTCCACGAATTCCTGACACGTCGACCCTAGTTCGACAGAATGCTCCCCTCATGCAACTTGCAAGGTGCGATGGCCCCCAGCTGGAGCCGATCGACGCCTTTTCAAGGAAGGAACAAGACACGGGAGCGCCGGCAGCGAATTCTAATCGGGCCCAACCGTACAAGCCTCCTCTGCCCTCTTCGTCCCCACCTCCCATGGAGGCTGTCATTCGATAGGCGCATCTGGGGTTCACGTATCAAACCAACGGCAGCGGGGCTGACTCCGATTCGCCAACCAGGGCCCCGCATTGGACACTCTCCCTTTTCGCGATGACAGAATTACCCTTGGCCCCTAACCACTCCCAGGGGGATCTGTCGTTAAGTAGTCGCAACTAATCGAGCCACCGAGCCCACCAATTGCGACTTATCCGCCTCAGTTGAGATGCCGCGCACTCTTTCAGTTCTGATCTTCCCGCACGTTCTCAGCGAAACGAGCGCGAAATGTTCTTTGCTCCTGATCGCGGTGCTCCGTCGGACCTGGTTCCACACATCGATCCGATGCAAGAGCGGGGACCCCCGCGAGCGTCGAATCATTTCAAGAATCAGGTCTTCGGGTGTTCTCCGCGTCCCTCACCACACGAGCTCCAGTGTTTTGCGCAGGGGAGACGAGGGTATGACCAAGGCCGGTGAGGAGGTATTGAGCGATTCGCGGGATGGGTTGTCGAGGCAAGGATGGTCGACCAGGTAGTCGGCTGGCTGGTTGGTTGGTGCTCTTCGTCCTATCGCTTGGCTTACAACTGGTGACCGCTGCCCCGGCTGTCGCAGCTTCCCTCAGCGTCAGCCCGGCCTCCGGGATGGCCGGCACGACAGTTCAGGTTGTCGGATCAGGCTTTCCCGCCTCGATTCCAGTGACACTTTGTTGGAACGGCTCGGGTTGCTCGGATCTAGGCACGGTTCTGTCCGGGTCTGGCAGCACTTTCTCGGCGACCGTGACGGTTCCTTCGGATGCGGTGGCGGGTGGTCACCAGATTACAGCTTGTCGCCTGGGATCGCTGATCTGTGCGACGGCCGCCTTCAACGTGATCCCCAACACAACCACAACTTCGACTACGACAACCGTCACGACGACAACGGACGTCTCGCCCTCGACCACGCCGCCCAGCTCCGTCACTACCACTACGACAACAACGGGCGTCTCGCCCTCGACCACGCCTCCTCGCTCCGCCACAACTACCACTACGACAACCATGGTCGTCTCGCCCTCGACCACGCCTCCTCGCTCCGCCACAACTACCACTACGACAACCATGGTCGTCTCGCCATCGACCACGCCGCCCAGCTCCGTCACCAACACCACGACGATCGAGGCGTCGGGGTCAATCGGGGAGACCACGACCACCACCCCGTTGGGTCGTGGAATCGGCGGTTCCCCGCCACCAAAGGCCACGTCCGCGGTTACGGATGATCTGGACTCTGGGCCGGCCGCCGGTCAAGGTGAAGGCGACCCCGTTGTCACAGCCTCGTCTCCAGCCGGGAACGAGGGTTTCCTTTGGTCTCAATTGTGGCCCGTTTCTGCCCTGGCTAGCTTGCCCTGGTGGGGCCAGGTCGCGGTACTTGCCGCCGGCGTGGCCGCGTTGTTCTTCGTGACCCCACTGATTGTCCAGTGGTTCTGGAATCTGACGGAGGACGAATAACAAAGACCAACACCCGAACGCCGGGATGCGCCTCGGTTGGGCGATCACGTGGGGCCTACGCCTCCCGCTGGGCGCGCCTCCCCTGCGGTCGGCTTACGCCTGGCGGCAACGGGATCTGGGATCGGAAATAGAATTCTGCGCTAACGGCAGAGTGGGAGACGACCGATGGCCTCAAACATCGACGGGGCGCTTTACCGGGAGGTGACCGGTCCGACCGCCGCGCCGCGCATGGTCTTCGTTCATCCGAATCCGATGGACAATGCCGCCTGGATGTACCAACTAGCCCATCTCTCGACTTGGTACCGATGCGTCGCTGTTGATCTGCCTGGTTACGGACGCTCGCCGCAGGCACGGCCCGGCGTCTCCCTTTTCGATCTAGCCGAGGCGTGCTGGGATGCGGCCGGGGCGGAAGGTGGTGACGACCCGGTGGTATTAGTGGGTTGCTCGGTCGGCACGAACGTCGTCCTGCATATGCAGCATCTCTATCCCGAGCGCACTGCCGTCGTCGTCGTGTCTGGAGCCGGATACGCCACTGACAAGCCCCACCTGCAGCGACATGTCGATGCCTACCGTCGCCACGGAGTCGAATACCGGAACGCCTATGCCCTCCAAGACTTCTCACCGGACTTTCGCGACACTCCCCTCGCGGGGTGGATGGCCGGGTTGTGGACCGAGCGCAACGATGTGGCCGACGTCCCCTCGATCCTGGCGATGTTCGATGCGCTCATCCAGGGAGATCCCCCTTGGTTCGCAGACGTACAGGCTCCCGTCCTGATTCTGACCGGCAGCGAGGACGCCGCTCATCAGCGGGCGTTCGCCCTGCGTGACGTGCTACCGGATGCCGAGCTGGTGACCCTCGTCGGCGCCGGGCACGCCTGCCAGCTCGAGCAGCCATGGGAGTTCGACAGGCACCTTCTCGACTTCCTCGATCGCCGAGTGGGAATACCCGACATCGCCCGCCCGGAACACAACGTCAGACACTGACCCGCGGGCGACGCTGTCGCCCTGTGAGGCACGGATCGTTTCAAACTGGTTCTCCTCGCTCGAGATCGTCCAACTTGAATAGATGTTCGATTGTCGTTTCCGGGGATTCAAAGGCTCCTCGGCCCCTCGGGTCCATATCGGACAGGAGCCTGCATTCTCGAACACTTGCCTGAGCAGGTCAACCTGTGATCGCCCCTCGATCGGACCCCGCTGTGCCACTGGCCCGTTTTATGGGCACGGGCGGATCTCGTCGAGTTCGCGCCGCCGATCTGCGCTTCACATCGGAGGGGGCAGAGGCCTACCTCAACCAGGAGATTCGCCGTTCGGCAGGAGAACATCGCGTCCTAGTACGACACCATCCAGGACTCGTTGATGGAGGATCTCGGCATCCTCGAGGGGATGGAGGCCGGCCACGATCGGGCGGATCCTGCCGTTGTCGACGAGGGTTGCAACTGTCGACAGTTCGTCTACGGTGACGTTGCGGGAGCCGAGTATTTCCCATTCGTTTCGGTAGATCAGCCCCGGGTCGATTTTCCAGTCAGAGCCGGTATGAGACCCCACGATGACCATGCGGCCTCCCTTGGCCAGCGACTGGAGTGTTGCGGGCATTGTCGCCGGCCCGACCAGTTCCAGCACGCCGTCGACCCCGATGCCTGACGTCCACTCCTGAGCAGCGGCAACCAGATCCGATTCGCCAGGATCGACCACCCACTCGGCGCCCGCGTCCCGCATCGCCGCCAGCTTCGCGGCTCCGAGGTCGACTCCCATCACCCGCGCCCCCAGCATCACCCCTATCTGGATGGCGTGGAGTCCCACTCCTCCACCACCGCCGGTCACGATGAGGTGTTCGGCGGGAGTGAGGCGCATCCGCTTGACCAAGGCGTGGAACGGGGTTCCGATCACGTTGGCGAGCAACGATCCGGCGGGGAAGTCGACGCTTTCGGGCAGGCCAACCAGATTGGAGGCGGGAAGCACCGTGTACTGGGCGTATCCCCCGGGAACATTGACGCCAATGTGACCTCCAAAATTCTCACAGATAGTCTCCCGACCGCGCCGACACCACCGGCAATACCCGCAGGTGAGATAGAGCGACGTCACCACCCGGTCGCCCTCGCGCCAGCGGTCCGCTCCCTCACCCACCCCCGCCACCACGCCGGAGATCTCATGGCCGAGGATGAGGGGCAACTCGGCCCTTTCCCGGACCTGGGCTCGGATAGCAGTGTCGAAACGGTCAACGGCACACGCCCGAACCTCAACCAGAACCTGCCCTGCGCCCGGCTGGGGAACGGGCACTTCCGCCACGATGAGGGACCCCCCGAACTCCTCCAACCTGACCGCCCGCATTGTCCTCTCTGCCACGACCCGAGGGTATCGGAAGACGTTGGTGCACCAGGAGGAAGTCGATGCAGACGATGGACGGGATGGGCCGATCCGATACATTTCTGTCGGCGGCGGCGTGCTCGGACTTAGCGAACCCCGACTGGCCGCTGCAAGGACAGCACCTGCCGGGGTTCGGCTGCCCGCCTCCCGCCGCTAGTTACCTTTACGAAGTGCGAGGGCATGGGGTTCGCGAAAGATCCCAAAGCAGGCTCCGGTATCGGCTTGAGCCACCCCCCCGCCATCCAAGCTCTCCTTTGATTTGGAGGGGGCTCTTCCCATCGCCGATGGGTGTCAACCGCGTCGGGTCGACTCTCCCAGAGACAAAGCAAGTAACCGGGGTTCGATCTAAGCGGAGTCACGGACGACAGAATCCCCCTGGGCCTTCCCCCAAACCCACCAGGGGGATTCGTCGCATACGGCCGGAGCGCTCGCCGGACTTGGATGCCTGCACTCCTTGCTGGGGCCCATTTTCCCGATGTTCCCCACAGCGAAACAAGCAAAGACCGCGAACCCAAACGCCACCATCGATTGCACAACCATGAGGACCCAGACCGCTTCGCAAGTCAGAACCACTCTCGGCCTGGACAGTCAATGGTGAGCACGGCAAGCGTGCCGTTCTCGGTTGACTCCCGGAAAGTCGACACCGGGGAACGCAGATCACTGTCGGGGAGATCGATCTGGGCAACAGCCCCTTCCTGGACAGGGCAATCAGCCATCACACCCGCAGAATTGTGGTCGATCTTCGCAACGTCGCGTTCATGGACTCGACTGGCCTACGTGTTCTTCTCATTCATCGAGGCCGGCTCAAAGCGAGAGGGGGCAGTCTCCGCTTGCTCGTCAGCGTAGGCCCCATCCCGCTGACAGGTCTGGCCGATGTTCTCCACGTAGACACCGCCCCACACCCCGAATTTGGCGAAATACCTACGGCATCTGTGGCGGGCACACCCGACGTTCAATGAGGGGAACAGCAAGAGAGCCGCCATTTCTCTGAACAGCGGACGCAATGAGAGAAGAGGCCCCGGGGGGCCCCTTCTTCTGATATCAAGCAAGCCACTACCGCTGATGGCTCATGCATGCATGGACGTGAGCCCAAATCCATCATATTGAACACAGGGGGGGACCTCTCGGGGAGGGGCTGGCAGCCCGCTGTGCAACCGTTTGTGATAGGGGAGGTCACTCCGTACGATGGTGGAGAGCGGAGGAGCTGTCTACTTCTTCAGGCCCCAACATGAAGGGCGGTACGAAGATCGGACAGGCCCCAAATTTCGATATCGGCATCAGCCATGACGGCACGTTTGACATTGTGACCGTCCAAGGAGAGATCGACCTTGTTACAGCGCCACTGCTGAGCGAGGCATTCGTCGGCCTCGGATCACGAATAATCGTCGATCTGCGAGCAGTGAGTTTCATGGACTCGTCGGGGTTGGCGGTGCTCATCCAACAGAAGAGCCAGATGGAGGGCGGGGAACTTCGCATTGTGGCCGATGGATCCGCTGTGTTGAGACTCTTCGAGCTCTCAGGTTTGACCGCATTTTTTGAGCCGACCCCGGACCTTGTTCCGCCTCCCAAGAGGAAGCCGAAATTTCAGAGTTCCTAGCTCGGAGGCCGGCCGGCTTGGGGTTTCCTTTTCCTGGTTCTGGGTAAGCGAACGTACGTACAAGGTAGTGGTTCGTACGAACGACCAGAGCACTTCTAAAGAGTTTCCGGACGATCCTGTTTCGGTTCGCGCCGCCCGAGACTTTGTAAGGGACGTCCTCGAGCTCCAAGGCATTCCAACGGAGTCCGCCCGGCTCGCCATATCAGAACTGGCCACCAACGTGGTCCAACATGCACATACTCCCTTTCAGGTGTCGGTTCTCGTGGAAGCCGAAGCGGTGCGGATCGAAGTTGAGGACGGCGCCGGGACATTGAAGATTGCCACCGATCTGTCGTCAGATAGAACCGGTGGTGGACTGCGGATTGTCGAGACGATGGCAGTCGAATGGGGTGTCGAAAACAGGGGAGAGAAAAAGGCCGTGTGGGTGAGGCTGCCATCCCCAACTGACGCGTCGGCCGATCGCCCCGACTGATCCCTGCTCATTAGCGGAAAAACGAGCGCCCCTGCCGGACTCTCGAATGGGATTCTGATTTCCTCCCTCGATGCTCGGAGGGCCACAGCACAAGGACTGGAACGCCAAGCACGCCGGCCACGATCGCCAGCCAGTCTGCGGGGAAGTACTGGTTCGGGAGTCGCCTTTCGAAAGTCGCCCTGAAACCCGAGATACAAATCGCGTCGGGCTGGGCGATCGGGACGAGCACATCACAACATAAGAGATGCTTCGGACCCCGATTCTGCGGCTCACCCGTGGAGCGTGGAGGAACGGATCGCGCAAAACGGCAAGCGCTCTCTGACCAGGTTTTAGCGCGAATCCGCGTCTTGTGGAGCGGCCGTGGAACGAGCGATGTAGACGTGGTGAGACGTGGCGGCCTGCCTCAGAAGTGGTTGGCGGAATCCTTCGGACGGTCAGGTCTGAGTTTCTGCGGTCAGGAGCACAAGGAGCTCATGGCAGCGCTTTGCCCGTTCTGCGTCGTTCGACTGGCACTCTGCGATAAATTCCACGACCTCGGGATGGTTTACTTCCTGCGCGTCACTCAGGAATTGTTCGTACAAATGAGACCCTTGCAGGGCGTGGTACTGGATGCTGACTAGGTCAAAGACGATGTCTTCGGTAATGTCGTGGGCATTGGACATGCGGTGTCGTATACCCGATGGGGAGTAGACCGAAACTCTGCACCATCGGTTACCTTGCGATTGTGTCACTGGTCTGTGTGAGTTTCTGCGATGTCCTGCACTCCTCCTACGCAGGCGTTGCTCGAACTCCTGCAAACCTTCCATAGGACCGTCGACGAGCCCCGCAGCTCCCTGAGTCGGGGTTCTCCGAGCAAGCAAAGGTTTCCGATTGTCCGGTCGGATGGCTCCACTGATATGACAGCGAGCTTCGGCCACGACGCCCCCGATGTCCAACTTCCATTTCATGGACACCCCTCGAGCGTTGGATGTACCCGAGACTCTGTTTCGGCGTGATTGCGGGCGGATAAGGACCTATTCCAATCGGTAATTGGCAATTTGCCCTCCAAGGGAAAGCCGATGACATTGCGTTCGTGGTGGAACAGCTTCGACCCAGTTCAGAGCTCGTCTTAGTCATCATCCCGTTGGGGATCATCCACCATGTAGATCACGTGGGTCGCGGCATTCGTCTCCGTGGCAGTAAGAGGACCGTTACTGATTCGAATGCTCAGGGCGTCACACGTGGGTGACGCCCTGAATACTCGACCTGTGATCAGGACCCGGTTTCGTTGAAGAGAGGCTGGTAGCGGGCCGCCACCTCTTCTGGAGTCTCGTCGGTGCCGGTGACTGTCAGTTCTTCGACCATGTTGACCAGCACCTCACCGACTTCGTTGGTGTTGGTGGCCGGCGGGATCTGGTTTTCAAGGCTGGTGAAGATGCCCAGTAGCTCTTCGGTGAAGAAGGGCTGCTCTTCGGCCATCTGCTCGCCCTCGAGGACCGGGATCGACTGAACGACCCCGGATTCGAGATCGAAATAGCGTTCCGCGGCGATTTCAGGATCTGACAGATAGCGCAGCACCAGGCTTGCCTCATAGGGATTTGCCGCGTCGGCCGCCATCGACCACCCCCTTGGCACTCCGATGTGCGTCCCGCCACTGTCGACATGGATCGGGTAGGGGGCGGTGAGCCAGTCCTCGCCATAGGCGAAGTCGTCGAGCATGAAGCCGCCGCCGCCGTTGAGGCCTTCCTCGATGAAAGGGAGCTCGCCGGCGACGAAGGCGCCCTTGCCTTCGTCGGCCTGGTTGATCATGAATTCGGGGTCGGTGATCCCCTCCTCGTTCATGGTCTGGAGCCAGTCGATCATCTCGATTCCCTGCTCGGTGTCGACCTGTGGGATGTTCCCTTCGAAGGGCACTCCGAACGAGTACAGCCAGCGGAACATCCTGTCGTGGCTTGCCCCACCGGTCGCGAAGTAGGCGGGCAGATCGGGATGGGCCGCCTGGACAGCCCGGGCCGCGTCGAGCATCTCCCAATACGTGTCGTAGGGAGGTGGCGCTGCGCCTGCCTCCTCCAACATGGCCACGTTGTAGAAGAGAGCGTCGACCAGGCTCTTGTTCGGGAAGTGGTAGATCTCCCCGTCATAGGTCCCGTCCTCCCACACCGACGCCGGAACCGTCGCAAACAGCTCGGGATCTTCTTCTTCCCAAGTGGCGATCTGCTCGGTCATGGGAGCTATCAGCCCCGCCTCGATGAAGGCAGGCGTGAGGTGGGAGTCGATTTCGACGAGGTCGGGCAGTTGCTCGCCGGCGTCTGCCATGCGAAGCATGTCGGTCAGCACCGCGTCGCCTCGAATGTCGAAGGCGACCGTGACACCATCGGCCTCGAGGGCACCGAACTCGTCGGCGGGCACGGTCTCACCGTTGAACCAAGCCACGATCTCGGCACCTTCTCCTTCTCCCTCGGTGGCGGCCGACGTGGTGGTGTCTTCAGCCCCGCCGCCGTCACAGGCAGCCACCACCAGCAAACCAGCCACCAAGAGAGCGATTCTTCGTTTGCGTTTGATTTCCATGTCTCCTCCTAGTTGTCCGATCGGTCGTTCGAATGCGGCTCCCGCTCGGCCGCGACAAGAACTAGTGGCTCATTTGAGGGCTCCGCTGGTGAGACCACTAACCACGTACCTCTCGAGACGGAGGTACACGAAGATGAAGGGGATGATCGTCATGATGGCGAAGGCGGCTTGACCCGGGTTGTCCTGGAACCCGGTGGTCTGGGTCATCAGGAACAGCTCATAAGGAAGGGTCCTGCTTCCCGGGCTCGAGGTCAGCGCTAATACGAGGTTGAACTCGTTCCATGCCTCCCTGAACGCGAGCACTCCGATCGTGATGATGGCGGGGAAGGCGAGCGGCATGACGATGTAGCGGATCCGGCTGTACAGACTGGCTCCGTCGACGTTCGCCGCCTCTTCTAGCTCACGGGGAACTTGCTGGAAGAAGCCGACGAAGAGCCAAACCGCCAAGGGCAGGACCGTGCCGGTGAAGGCCACGATCAAGGTGAGAAGATGGTCGATGGCACCCAGGGTCACTGCGATCCGGTAGAGAGGCACCATCAGGCCCAGCCCCGGGATCAACCGAGGCAGCAGCGTGAATAGCAACAATAGGTGCCGGCCCCGGAACCGGAAACGGGCGAAGGCATACGCGGCTGGCACGGCGAGGGCCACGGTCAGCAGGGCAGTCCCCACACCGACCACCATGCTGTTGGCGAAGGCGCTCTGGAAACCCTCGCGTTCGAGGACCGATCGATATCCGTCGAGGGTCGGGTTGGCCGGGATCAGCCCCGGATCGGCTGAAACGTCCGCCTTGGTCTTGAAGGAGATCGAAAGCGTCATCAGCATCGGGTAAATGGTCCAGATGGCCAGAGCCGCAAGCGGTATCCCGATGAAGATCCGACGAAACCATCGCCTAGCCATCCCCGCACTTGGAGAGATCGGACGCCGCTCGGAGACATTGGTGGCGGTCATGCCGCCTCCATGTCATAGCGACGCGATATGACCCAATACCCGAGAGTCAACAGCGCGTTGAAGAGCAAGATCACGATGACGATGGCCATTGCCTTGTTTGTCTCGAGATCGACAAATGCCGCTTCGTAGAGGGCAATAGGCAGAGTCCGAGTGGCGTCGACCGGGCCGCCACCAGTGAGGGCGAGAATCACCCCCAGCGAGGTCAATGCCTGATAGCTGAGCAAGATGGTCGCCAGGACCAGCTGCGGGATGATGAGCGGGATCGACACCTTCAAGGCCCGCTTCCAGCCGGTGGCCCCATCCACGTCAGCAGCATCGAGAAGCTCTGCGTCGACCGTCATCAGACCACCGAGAAGGAGCAAGATGACAAGAGGGAGATCGGACCAAACCTGGGCCAGCATCGAGGCCAGCATCGCCAGTGTCGGGTTTGAGAACCAGGCGACATCTTCCACGCCGAAGAAGCCGAGGACACGATTCACCTCCCCGAAGTCACGGTTCAGAATGAGACGGAAGATGACCGCGGTGGCGATACCCGAGATCAGGTAAGGGACGATGGTGATCCCGCGCAGGAATCGCAGCCTCCCAGTAGCCCGGCTCAGCGCAAAGGCGAACACCAGGCCCAGGGGTATGCCGAGGATCAGCACTCCCGTCACGAAAATAAAGGTCCGACCTACCGACCAGAGAAAGTCCGGGTCCTGAAACAAGGCCTCGTACTGGTCGAGACCCACGAACTCCTGCGGACCGCCGATGAACTCGGCTTCGAAGAGACTCACCCAGACCGCGTAGACCACCGGAAAGACGAGGAGAGCCATGACCATGATGATCGAAGGCACCGAGAGGAGATATGGGGTTGCACCCGCGTGCCCGACGAGGCTCGATCTGTCGGCCGCCACCAATGACCTGACACGTCGGCGGCGTTGAGTCACCGGCGGAGAAGGATCATCGACCTCCCTAGAAGGTGTCGTACCGATCCCGCTCAAGGACCTGCTCGAGATGACATCACAACGATCCTGCAATATATATCACAAACGGTTGCAGGTCCCCGTGCAAGGTCGGGCCATCGGCCGTCTGACACTCAACAGTCCGGCCCTTGCTCGCGGCGTGATATGCGCGAGTCGATGGGCATAGCTCCGAATACGAGTGCTGATAGGCGGTTTAGCAGTCCGCATCGCCCAGCGCGTGAACCTCTTCGCTCGGAATTGGACCACTTGTGGAGCGGGTGAGATTAAACCCCGGCCTTATCGTCCATCTGTATCGGATTTCTGTGTGCGTGAAGCATTTCGCTATCAGAGTGCGATCTTGCTTCAGCACACCGCTGTCATGCGATCATGTCGATAGCCCCCAGGAGGAACGATGTTCTACCGCATGACCCGTCTCCACTTCGCCGAGGACCGATTCGACGACTTGGTGGAGTTAGCCACGTCGCTCCGAGATCGCGTGGAGGGGATCGCCGGCTTGAGATTCGCCGACCTGATCAGGACGGGAGAGGGTGAGGGAATGATCATTTCCTCGTACCGCGACTGCTTGACGTTCGAGGCGTCGGCTCGGGCGGAGACCGGTGTGCTCGAAGATCTGGCCGATTTGCTCACGTCGACGCCCCACGGTCACGAGGGCTCGGTGGTTCTCTCGTTCCACGGCTCCTCGGGCTGACCTAGAGATTCCGTCTCAGGTGAGAAGAAAGATTCGGTAGTGCGGCTTAGCCGAGGAAAGCTTTCTGCGGCTTGAAGGGGCGGGACATTGGCTGGATTCGAAAGCGCGCCGAGATGGGCTGTGTCTTCACACGGAGGTACCCAAGTTCGCCTCGACGAACTCATGGTCATTTTCCGGTTCCGCGAACTGGGGTTCAGCCAGCAACGCTGTGGAGGCTGTGGCT
>JARDZU010000251.1 GCA_029240695.1 Acidimicrobiia bacterium
GGTCCACGGCCTGGAGCCTGGCCTTTTCGGAGGACACAGAACAGACCCCTGTGCTCCACGCCGTGTGTGAGGTAGGGGAGCTTTCCGCGGCTCAGTGGTTGGCCAACGGCTGTCATCGCGACGACGAGCTGGTCACCTGCGGGTCTGGCCCCGGTTTCCCCGCCGAGGTCCTCGACGACCTCTCGATATACCCAGAGGTCAGTCTGACCTTCGGCGCCGATGTGGCTGCCCTTCTAGGAAACGACAACCCGGAAGAGCTGCTCGGATGGCACGTCATCGTCGAGGAACAGAGGTCAGACGGCGAGTTAGTCCAGTTGTTGCTGCGTGAAGCGCCCGGCAGCGGAGAGATCCAGTACGTGCTCGACGGCAGCCACGAGGATTTCGATTCTCCGCGGCGTTGCATCGCACAGCCAGCCGGGTGACGTCCCGAGGCGCAATTCGGCCGTGTGAAACCGACCGCTCGACTTCAATGCGCTCTGTGAAGCTCCCACCTGGCCTGATGCAACGCCCGCTCGCTCCCGGTGACGAGTCTGCCGTTACCGCCGTCATTGCCGCCGGACAACTGGCTGACCTCGGCGAGGTGGTCGTCGAGGAGGCTGACGTCGTCAGTGATTGGCAACGTCCCAGCTTTGACGTCGGCGCCAGCACGATCGGCATCCTTGACGGGGACCGGCTGGTCGCCTACGCCGAGCTCTCGGGTGGCGACCGCGGCGACGCCGCCGTCCATCCCGACTACCGGGGGCGTGGGATCGGCTCCCACCTCGCCGCCTGGATGCAGGAGCAAGCCCGAGGCCGCGGCCTCAAGGCGATCGGGATGCCGGTGCCGAAAGGTTCACCCGGGGACCGATTGCTCGAAGGCCTCGGCTATCGAGTCCGCTGGACGAGCTGGGTGCTGGCTCTCCCCGAGGGCCGAAGCATCGAAGACCGATCCCTACCACCTGGCTACGCCATCCACACCGCCACGGATTCAGATCATCGGGCCGCCTGGTCCGTGATCGAGGACGCCTTTCTGGAATGGGCTGTCCGGGACCGGCAGAGCTTCGAGGACTTCTCGGCCCAGGTGATGCAGCGTCCCGGCTTCGAGCCGTGGAACCTGCGAGTGGTGACGGACCAGTCGGGCGAGGTCGTTGGAGCGGCGTTGATCCTGCTCGCAGATGAGGTCGGATTCGTGGAGAGGGTGGCCGTTCGTAAGGACCAGAGGGGTCTCGGGCTCGGCCAGGCCCTTCTCGCCGATGCTTTCGCCCAGGCGCGGGTCCACGGAGCCAGCCGGTCGGAGCTCTCCACGGATTCCCGTACCGGTGCGCTCGGCCTCTACGAGAGTGTGGGGATGGAGGTGACTTCGGTGTGGGTGAACCGGGCCATCGATCTCTGATCGCCGGTGCTTGGCGGTCGTCGGCCCGATCAGTACTTTGATCGCCGATCGGCCCCGATCAGGAGGACGCGATGATCTTCGATTTCTTCGGCGAGTTGAACTGGCTTGCAATCGTGGTGGCGACGATCGCGTGGTTCGCGTTCAGCGCCATCTGGTACTCGGTGCCGCCTCTGAGCAAGGCGTGGCAGAAGGCGTCCAAGGTGGACATGACCACAGACGGCCCTCCGCTGGCGTCGCTGTTCGGCCCGACGCTGGTCGGCTATTTCGTGACGACCATCGTCATCGCCTTGATCGCACGCGGAATCGGTGCCACCGAAGTCGTCGATGGAGTCGCCCTCGGGGCAGCACTTGGCGTGGGCTTTGGGGCGGTGAGTGCCCTGGTCAGCCAGATCTACGAACAGAAGGGCTCTACGTACTGGTTGATCAACGGCCTGAACGCCATCATCGCCTACATCATCGTGGCGCTGATCGTCACCGTCTGGGTCTGACCTCAGTCGAGAGCGATCTCCTCGACCCCACCATTGCGGATGTAAAACCCCCTGATCTCGCCGGGGGCGGCGATCAGGTACATCCATTCTGGCTCCAGGGCACTCTGCACGTCGATCATCGACGGCATTGCCGTGCCACCCGGATGGGAGTGAAACACCCCCGCGATCTCCCACCCCATCGACTCGGCGTGTCGCATCGCTTGGAAGTGCTCATCGGGATCGATGGTGTACGACACCGGCGAAGGGTCTGCGTTGCTCAGCGGGTAGGCGAAACGGAAACGCCCCTCCCCGTCCGTGGCAAGAAGCCCGCAGCACTCGTCAGGGATGCAGTTCTCGGCATGGGCCAGGATGGCCCAACGGATCTGGTCAGGAAGTTGTGGCACGCTCCACGTTGCCCCCCGGGCGACAGGTCTGGTCGTATTCGACGATCTTCGGAGGCCGTTCTGGATCGGCACAGGCCGGGCAGTCCGGGTCGCGGTCGATGCTCACCGAGTTGAATTCCTCCTCGAGGGCGTCGTAGATGAGGAGTCTCCCGGTCAGCGGCTCGCCGAGACCCAGCAGGAGCTTGATGGCCTCCATGGCCTCGATCGACCCGATGATCCCCGGCAGCACGCCGAGGACTCCGGCCTCAGCGCAGGAAGGGGCGAGCTCCGGAGGGGGTGGCTCGGGGAAGAGACATCGGTAGCAGGGCCCGACGTAGGGGTCGAACACCGAGACCTGGCCCTCGAATCGGAAGATGGAGCCATGGACCACCGGGACCCTGACGTGCAGCGAGGCGTCGTTGACGAGGTATCGGGTGGGGAAGTTGTCGCCCCCATCCAGGACCACGTCGTATCCCGTCATGATGTCGATGGCATTGTCGGCGTCGAGTCGCACGTTGTGAGTGACCACCTTGACGTCCGGATTGAGTGCCGTTATCGCCTCACGGGCCGACTCTGTCTTTGGCAACCCCACCCGGTCGAGGTTGTGCAACACCTGGCGTTGCAGGTTGGTCCGGTCCACCACGTCGTAGTCGACAACCCCAATCGTCCCCACTCCGGCGGCCGCGAGGTAGAGGGCGGCCGGCGAGCCCAGTCCTCCGGCTCCGATGAGCAGGATGCTGGAGGCGAGGAGGCGAGCCTGACCGGCCTCACCCACTTCCTCCAGAATGACGTGTCTGGAGTAGCGGTCGCGTTGCTCGGCGGTCAAGCCCTCGCCTGCTCCCCAGGCCTTTCCCTCGGACTTCCAACGGTCGAATCCTCCGGCGAGTGAGTAGACCTCCTCATACCCCATCTCCTTCAGGCTGGCGGCGGCCAGCGCCGAGCGCCCTCCGCTGGCGCAGTAGACGACGACAGGTCCCGATCGGTCCGGGGCCACGCCGGCGATGTCCCGCTCCAGCAACCCGCGGGGGAGGAGGCGGGCGCCGCGTATCGTGCCCTGCTCGTGCTCCCCGGTCTCGCGAACGTCGATGAGAAGAACCTCGTCCAGCCTCGGTTCCAGCGCCGCGGGCGTCAACTCGTCGATCTGCTGCCGGGCCCGGCTGACGAGGTCGCGATAGGAGGCCATCAGCGGGTGATGGCGGGGTCCGGGGCCTCGGGATCTATTTCGTAGCGGTCGAAGGCGTCTCTGACCACCGTTTCCGGCGCGGCTCCCTCACCGGCCAGGGTGGAAAGCGTGGCGGCGACGATGTGGCCCGTGTCCACCTCGAAGTGCCGGCGCAGTGCCTTGCGGGCGTCGGAACGGCCAAAGCCATCGGTGCCGAGAGTCGTTAGCTGCCCCGGAACCCACCGAGACACCTGATCAGGCACAAGTCTCATGTAGTCGGTAACGGCGATGATGGGCCCGCCC
>JARDZU010000252.1 GCA_029240695.1 Acidimicrobiia bacterium
CAGCCGCAACAGGGGGACGGTTGTCCTGGATCGTGGTGGTAGATGACGTCCCCCCAGAGGTCGTGGTCACGAGGGTGGTCGTCGTCGTGGTCGCCTCACCGGGGC
The DNA here is from genome assembly GCA_029240695.1 of Acidimicrobiia bacterium. GTDB lineage: Bacteria > Actinomycetota > Acidimicrobiia > Spongiisociales > ZC4RG35 > JARDZU01. The sequence continues at coordinate 106 of JARDZU010000252.1, forward strand.
TGATCCCGACACCTCTCAACTCGACTACCTCTTCTCCCTCATTAGTGGTGATGCGCAGTTCACCCAGCGCCTCCCGTCTCGTCTCGCCGGGGTCGAGGACAGGGGCGAAGCGAACCCCGACGGCGCACTCCGACTGAGGATCTACCCGGATCTGCACTGTGCCATCGGCGGGAGCGACCTGTTCGAACGGGCATTCTGGGACCTCAGGCCCGCCCGACGCTGGCGCGGTCTCGACTTGCGGCTGCGCCGAGGGACTGCAAATCGGCCCGTCCGGGGAGACGACACAGAAAGCCGGGTCCCCGCCGATCTCAACGTGATGAGTGGTGGCGACCTCGCTGTCATTCTCGAACATTTGATACTGAAGACTCACATTCCCGGAGACCACCTCTCCGAAGTCCAGCACTTCACTCGCGTCGATGATCAGGGTCAACGCGCCGATGACCAATACCACTCCCGCCACGACCGCCCATCTCCTCCAGGCCATGGCGAAACCGCCGGCGTGGCGAAGGTTGTGGGTGCTGATCGCGGCTCCCGCCACGTCCCCGTGACGGCGCCGTCCTCGTCGGGCTGCCCTGAGAAGATGCCGTGCCTCCCGCCTGTTGCCCATCATCAGCTGCCGGGTGCCCGCTTCGTGAAGTGCCCAGCTTTCGGCGCTCCGATCCCCGAGTGCCCGAGCCGAGCTCACGGCTTGGTCAGTAGCCCACCCCCAGGAGTCCCAGGCGCCGGATACCGCCAGGTGAGGAGCAATGGCCAGGGCCAGTGGCAGCACACCGCGATGCCGCTCCTGTTCGGTACCCCACGCGAGTACCCGCAGGATGAAGGGCCGAGATTCCTCGAGGCGCATGGGATCGGCTTCGTCGATCCATTCGATGACTGCGTCGAAAGTCTCGCTCCTGAGTTCTTCGAGGTCGACCTGGCTGCTGACGGTCTGGTATTCGGCTCCGGGAAGACTCTGGTCAGGACCTACAGCAAGGGCGTGTCCCGACATGACGAGAAGCGTCATCTGTTCAGGGGACACGCCTAGCCGAGAAGTCACCTCCCATGGTGTCGTGACGTCCGGACCGAATGCCGCCAGGATTCCAAGCACACGGCGATCACCTTCGTTCGGATCCGAGTCGTGCTCGTCGGCTCCTGCTTGTTTCGGCCCGAGCCAGTCAGCCAAAGAGTGGCCGCTCCCCCAAGCCTCGTGTGCCAATCTTGTGATCATCCCTGGGCCCGCCCCGGCCCGACGACACAGCCCCACGACAGCATCAATCATCTCGGAGGGAACGTCCTGGCCGTAGCGAGCTCCGAAAAGGGCGAGGATGTCGGCGGGGTCCTCGAAGGCAGTGAGCGGGACCGCCTTGGCATAGGCGAGAGGTCCGAGATCGTCCTCCGCCGCTTCGTCGGCAGTGAGGACGAAGGTCGAGCGAGGCACCTCGGCATGAATCCGGTCGACCTCATCGGCGCGGAGCCTCACTCCGTCGACAAACACCAGCGTGCTTTTCGACCGGAGGTCCGCGGTCAGAGTCACGTCGTCGGGGACAAAGCTGCGGTCCGCAACCCGATATAGCTGCGACCACAGCGCCCGCAGCAGATCCCCCACCCGGGGCCATTCACCGCCTTCGATGTAGATTCCGATGCCATCGGGGAATCTCTCGGTTGATGCGTTCGGATCGTGGGCGACCCGTCGCAGCACCGAGGTCTTCCCGATGCCGGGGACCCCGCTCAACCCGAGCAAGGACTCGCCGGAGGCGATCGCACGGCGGATGCGGTCGACCACGTCGTTCCGGTCGACGAACGGCTCCGGAGGGCGTGGCCCGTCGCTGGCTTGCAGCGGATGGCGCCGTATCGGCGTGGCCTTTGCGGTCAGGTCGAACCGACCCCCGTTCGGGTTTCCGGTATAGGTGCGGCCGTCGATGCTCCGAACTCTGACCAGCTCCGCCTGAACCCGCCTCACGTCGCCGGAGACCATTTCCGCTAGCTCCTCGGAGCTTCCGAAGCGACGGATCGTCACTCCCGTCTCGACATCGCCGACCTGGTCGAGGAACGCCGACAGCTCCGGCTCGCGCTGGGCGGGAAACTTTTCGTAGATCAGACAGGCGATGCCGCTGCGTCGAGCCGCGTCGAACTCGTCGATCGTGTAGGCACCACGAGTTTTCCAGAAGATGCCCAGGTACACATCGCTGGTGTAAAGGGCGTCGAGGTAGGTCTGACGAGGCGGACCAGGACCGGCGCCGGTATCGACCTCATACAGCCACGGGGCAAACCCGGCGGCGGCGAGCGCTGCTCTGACCGCGGTGCGCTCTGGGGCAAGCTCGGTCATGCGTGAGCTGATGAATACCCGCAAGGCATCGGCAGCCGGCACCTGGCCTCGCTTCATAGCCGGAGCCCGCACCGTCGTCATCGCACCTTGCTCCGGCGCGTGAAGGGATCTCTCGGCTTGCGCCCCAGGACGGTTTCGCTCAGAAGCGAGAGATGCAGGCCACAGTCGTGACGACTCATTGTGTCTCCGGGTGCCCCATGCTCCGTCGGAGGCGAGCCCGAAGGCACCGCCCCAAGGTCGATGGCTTTCAACCTACAGATGCAGAGACCCCATGCGTATAGGGGTTTCTCCCCAAATAGACGCCGCCGGAGGACCTGAGATACGCGTCATCGAAATTCCGCGACGTGCCGAGCAAGGGCCAACAAACGTCCGCTCGCCGATGGGAATCGTCTCAGCCGGGCAGATACTCCGCCACTTGCGGCGGCCTCGCACTGCGGCGAAATTCGGCGGCGATCGCGCCGCGTTCGAACCCCGTCAGGCCGAAGGCCCCCATGTTGCCGCGGTGGGCATGGGTCACCCAACGCTTGGCTGACGCTTCGCTGCTTCGTACGCGGTCACCAGGTCTCCCACCAGGTACCAGGTTTCCATCTCGCCCATGCCTTTGACCGCGATCGTGCCTCGCGGCTCTAGCTCGAACTCGTCCTTCAGCAGCTCGTAGGTCTGCTGAGTGACCTGGATCCGACCCGGCGTGCCGGCGGACTCCATCCGTGAGGCGATGTTCACCGCATCGCCCCAGAGGTCGTAGAGGAACTTCCGCTGCCCGATGACGCCGGCCACCACCGGCCCCGAGTTGATCCCGATCCGCAGCTGGAGATCGAGGTCGTCGCAAGCGCCGCCGGGCGCCGCCGACTCGGCCATGTCGAGCGCCAGGAGGGCGATCGCCCGGGCGTGGTCCGGCCTTCGGATCGGAACGCCCGCGGCCACCATGTAGGAATCGCCGATGGTCTTGATCTTCTCGAGCCCGTGCTGCTCGGTGAGGGTGTCGAAGTGGCTGAACAGTCGATCGAGCAGCCCGACGACCTCGGCAGCGGGGAGGTCCTTTGTCCGCTCGGAGAAACCCACGACGTCGGCGAACAGAACCGACGCGGCCGTGAACTGGTCGGCGATGGTGCGGGTCTCGTCCTTGAGACGCTCGGCGATAGAGGCCGGAAGGATGTTCAGGAGAAGGCCCTCGGAGCGCTGCTGCTCCGACCGGAGCGCCGTCAACGCTTCTTCGCGCTGCTTCGCGAACAGCGCGAGCAGTGTGAAGAAGATCGTGCCGCCGACGACGACGTTGA
>JARDZU010000080.1 GCA_029240695.1 Acidimicrobiia bacterium
CGCCGATAGCCCGAAGCGGATCCGGCCTTCCTTCACGGTGAAATCGGAGTCCGACTCGTTGACGTCGGGCACGAGCACCTCGATCCCCATCTGCCGGCACTCGTTGAGGTAGACCGCTGTCCGGTCTTTGTCTTTCTTGGTAGCGGTCAACAGAGCGGCGAGATACTCGGCAGGGTGGTGTGCCTTCAGGAATGCTGTCTGATAGGCAACGAGGCCGTACCCGGAGCTGTGACTCTTGTTGAATCCGTAGCCCGAGAAGTGCTCGATGAGCCCGAAGATCTCACGACCTACCTTCTCGTCGTGGCCCTGCGCGACACTGCCGGCGACGAACTTCTCCTCCTCGGCCTTCATCACCGCCTTGATCTTCTTGCCCATGGCCCGGCGCAGATTGTCGGCGTCGACCATCGAGTACCCGGCCATCTCCTGGGCCACCGACATGACCTGCTCCTGGTACACCATGATCTGATAGGTGTCGGCAAGCTTGTCGGTGAGGGCTGGGTGCAGCACTTCGATCGGGGCCCGCCCGTTCTTCCGGTCGGCGTACAGGTTGTGCATGTTGGCGCCCATCGGGCCCGGGCGATAGAGGGCGACCAACGCAATCACGTCGTTGAACGAGTCAGGTTTCAGCGAGCGAATCAACGACCGCATGGCGTTGCCTTCCAGCTGAAAGACCCCGATCGTGTTGCCCGATTGGAGGAGTTCGAAGGTCTTCTCGTCGTCGAGCGGGACTGCGTCGATGTCGAGTCGCTCCCCCGTGCCGGCCTCGACCAGCTCGAGGCAGCGCTCGATGATCGAGAGGTTGCGCAGCCCGAGGAAGTCCATCTTGAGCAGACCCAGAGACTCCACCCCGTACATCTCGAACTGGGTCACCACCTCGGCGCCCTCACCCTTCTGTTGGATGGGGACGACGTTGATGAGCGGCTCGGGGGCGATCACCACGGCTGCGGCGTGGATCGAGTCCTGCCTTCGCAATCCTTCGAGGCCGCGGGCGGCATCCACTGTCTCCCGCACCGCCGGATCGGCCTCATAGAGGTCCCGAAGGCCCTGTGCGTTGGCGTACCAGTCTTTCGTCGTCGAGTCTGCATCGGACGAAGGCGGTGTCATCACCTGCTCGAGGGTCGCCTCACGGCCGAGGATGGCGGGTGGCATCGCCTTGGCCACCCGGTCACCCACCCCGTATGGGTGGCCCAGGACCCGGGCGGCGTCGCGCAATGCCTGCTTTCCCTTGATCGTGGAGAACGTCACGATCTGCGCCACTCTGTCAGCGCCGTATTTCTGGGCCGCATACCGGATCATCTCCGCCCGGTAGCGCTCGTCGAAGTCCATATCGATGTCGGGCATTTGCCGGCGACCGGGGTTGAGGAAGCGCTCGAAGATCAGCCCGTAGGCGAGGGGGTCGATATCGGTGATGCGCAGGCAGTAGGAGACGATCGAGCCTGCGGCAGAACCGCGGCCGGGTCCAACCCTGATGCCGCTCTCCCGGGCATGGCGGATGAGATCCCAAACGATGAGGAAGTAGGCGGGAAAGCCCATCTCCTCGATGATCTTCAACTCGTGCTCGACGCGGTCCCATACCTCTGGAGCGGCGTCGTGGCCGTATCGGTCGCGTGCTCCTTGATCGACGAGCTTGCGGAGGTGGCTGACCTCCGTCTCACCCGACGGGACCGGGAAGCTGGGGAGGAGGATCCGCCCGAAGTCGAGGTCGACGTTCACCCGCTCGGCAATCGAGAGGGTGTTGTCACAGGCTCCGGGAAATGTGTCGGCCGGGAATAGGCGATGCATCTCGTCGGATGTCTTCAAATAATGCTCGTTGCCCTCGAAACGAAGCCGGCTCGTGTCGGCCCGCAGCGAGCCGGTCTGGATGCAGAGCAGCACATCATGCGCATCGTGTTCCGCCCGATGGGTGTAGTGGGCATCGTTGGTGGCGAGCAGGGGTGCCCCGGTCCGGGAGGAGATCTCGAGAAGGTCGGGCATGATCGCTTTTTGCGCGGATAGGCCGTGATCCTGGATCTCGATGAAGAAGTTGTCTCGGCCGAAGATGTCCTGGAACCTGCCGGCAGCAGCGATGGCGGCGTCGAAGTCCCTCATCTGGCCCTTGTTCCCCTCTTCGCTCATGGAATCGGGAGCGAGGAGTTGGGCCACCATCCCCCCGAGACAGCCCGATGTGGCTACGAGGCCCTCGGAGTGCTGGGCGAGCAACTCGAAGTCCATCCTCGGCTTGTAGTAGTAGCCCTCGAGGAAGGCCCGGGAGGAAAGCTGGAGGAGGTTGCGATACCCAACCTCGTTCTCGGCCAGGAGGTTCATGTGGAAGCGCCGATTGGCGTTGCCCACCGGCCGGTCGAATCTCGACCCTTCCGTCAGGTACGCCTCCATGCCGACGATCGGCTTGATCCCGGCGTCCTTCGCCGCCTTGACGAAATCGACAACCCCGTAGAGGACCCCGTGATCGGTGATGGCTATCGCCGGCTGACCATCGGCTGCCGCGGCCGCAACCACATCCTTGATCCGGGCCGCACCGTCGAGCATCGAATACTCGGTGTGGACGTGGAGGTGTGCGAATGACACGGCTGTCATTCACCGTAGCACAGGGCGACTCACCCGGAGGTGCCGTGTGAAGGACCTCGTGCGAGGTTTCGGGCCATCAAGGCGGCGACGATCATGGTCACCAGGCTGACCCCATGGGCGATCGAAAACCCATGCGCCAGGGCGCTTGCAGTGGCACCGGCCAGCTCGGCCTCGCCGCCCGCCAGGGCCTCTCGGACCGATGAGATGTCGCCGACCGAGGCGGCCACCGTTGCCAGTATCACTCCACCCGCAAGGCCCGCGCCGACCGACATTCCGACCGTGCGCAGGAAGGCGTGTGCGGAGGTCGCCCGTCCGGCCAGTCTGTCAACCACCGCAAGGCGCACCATCTGAAACGCGGAATTGGTCACCGCTCCCACCGACATGCCCATTGCGAAGTAGCAGGCATAGACCACAGGTAACGGCGCCGAGAAGGAGACGGCGGCCCATGCGGCGGCGATGGCGGGGATACCCCCGATCGCTGCCACCCGAAGGACCTCACGCTCGCTTACTCGATCGGTGATGCGACCGGAGATGTTCGCGGCCGCCGTCCATCCGATCGTGAGCCACAAGACCGACCACGCTGCGGCGGCTGCCGAGCCTCCACGAGCGCCCCGTACGTAGACAGGCAGATATGACGACAGCCCGATCATGGCCACCAAGGTCAGCGACACCACCAGGGCTAGCTGGCGGTATGGGTACTCCCCCACGAACCGTGGGTCGAGCAGACTGGATCGACCCCGTGCCATTCTCCGCCACAACACGATCCCCGACAGGATGGCGACCGCGGCGAAGAGCACCGAGAACGTGGAGAAATTCGAGACGGCCGCCAAAAGGGCTCCGAACGTGACCACCAGCAGCCCGACGGCCGCCCAGTCCACGCGCAGCGGCGTGGGTTCTACCGGGCCAGGGAGGGTCCGCCACCCCGCGATCAGAGCCACGGCGGATATTGGCACCATCAGCAGGAAGATCCACCGCCAGGACCCGACCTGCAACAAGACCGCCGCGATCGCAGGGCCGGCGAAGCCGAGGATCCCCCAAACGTTCGAATTGGCCGCAAAGGCCCTCCCGACCAGATGGCTCGGATAGACGAGGGCGACGGCGCCGACCCCGACCGAGATGATCGCGCCGCCTGCGGCGCCCTGGAAGACGCGGGTGGCCACCAGCATCGGCATCGAGCTCGCAGCCGCCGCAGCGAGCGAGGAGGCGGCGAAGGCGAACGTTGCCCACCTGAACACGGTGGAGGTCCCAACGGAGTCTATGAACGAGCCGGCGATGGCAGTGGTCACACCCGAGGCGAGCAGAAAGGCGGTGATCACCCACGGCAGGAGATGCACCTGGCCGAGCTCGGCGGTGAGGTCGGGGAGGGCCGCCGTGACAGCCAGACCTTCGAAGGCGACGATGGCGACGGTCGTGAAGATGGCGACCGACGCCGGCAACAGCTCACGGGAGAGGATCGACCTCGGGGCCGTCATGGCCCGCCCCAGGATGGCAGCGGCAGCAACTCGATCGCGGCTAGACGAGTGGCCAAGCGGCGACAACGAGTGCGGCGAGGACAGCGACGGCGAAGCCGACCCAGGCTCGCATCGATTGAGCGTTGGGGCCGCGCATCCGGCTCCAGATCTCACCGATGACGAATCCGGCGATGAGACCACCGAGGTGGGCCTGCCAGGAGACGGTTCTGAACAAAAACGGAATGGCGGCATTGATAAGAAGCAGGAAGACGAGCTGACCGAGCAGTGCCCTACCTTGGATCGTGTTTCTACGATGCAAAGCCCAGCTCAGCCAGATCCCGAATAGCCCGAAGATCGCCCCGGAGGCGCCGACGGCGATGTCATTCGGGCCACCCAAGTAGTAGGCGAAGACCCCGCCAACACCGGCCGACGCCAGGAAAAGGCTGACAAACGGCCAGGTGCCCACTCCCCGCTCGATCTGGGGCCCGAGCACCCACAAGGCCCACATGTTGAAGAGGATGTGGGTGATCGACCCATGAAGTAGGACCACGGTGAAGGTACGCCACCACTCACCCTCCGTGATGAGGACGTTGATCTGGGCGAACCATCTGACGAGATCTTCCTCGAGACCGAGAAAGCCGAGGACGTAGAAGATCACGGCCACGACGATGAACGTCATCGTTGCGGGCGCCCCGGAGGTCGCGGTCGTTCGACTCCGGGGACCAGTGGGAATCACCTGCTGTGTCCCCTCCTGTCTCATGCAATCGGGGCACCGCTGGCCGACGGAGGCATCCGTCGAGCATGAAGAACAAATGGGCCGGCCGCAGCGGCTACAGCTGAGCAATGTGCTCCGGTCGGGGTGCCGATAGCAGACCGGGGTGGTGGTGTGGTCCTGGGTCAAGGCCGGAACGGTATCGCCCTCATGGGCCTACCCGTCCTCCCGGGTGCGGACGAAATCGAGGACCTCGGCGAGGTCAGACGGCAAGGCGGATGTGAAAGCCAGAGCCTCGCCGGTGGTCGGGTGATCGAGGCCGACCATGCGGGCATGGAGGAAGATCCGGGGGCTGTCGACTGCCTTGTTCGGGCCCGTGTATGCCTTGTCGCCGACAATGGCATGGTCGATGGCCGTCATGTGGACTCTGATCTGGTGGGTGCGGCCCGTGGCCAGCGCAACTTCGAGCAAGGACACATCTGCACCTGCGAACTCCTCGATGACTTCGTAATGGGTCACCGCTGGTTTCCCGCCCGGCACGACCGATCGCCTGGTGGGCCGATCCGGGTCTCGTCCGATTGGCGCGTCGACTGTCCCGGTAGGTGTGGCAAACCTGCCATGGACCAAGGTGGTGTAGTGCCGTCGTATCTGTCGCCGCGCCATGGCGGCGTTGAGCCGTTCGAAAGACGCTGCGGTTCGACCCACCACCAGAACACCAGACGTGTCCCGGTCGAGACGGTGGATCATGCCCCAGCGACCGGCCGCCCCCACGCCCTCCAATTCCGGGTATCGATGAAGCAACCCCGCCGCCAGAGTGGGACGCTCGTGGCCGGATCCAGGGTGAACCACGAGACCCGCGGGCTTATCCACGATGATCAAGTCCGGGTCCTCATGGATCACGCCGAATTCAACCGGTTCGGCCACCAGACCGGTTGCGACCTCCGGGATGGGGGTCTCGACGACCGCCCCGGTGTGAACACGGTCGCTGGGGCGGGCGGGCGATCCGTCGAGGAGCACTCCCGCTTCGAGCAGGGTGCGGGCCTGGGCACGGCTCAGTTCGAGCAGGTCGGCCAGCACCTTGTCGACCCGCTGCCCTTCGAGGCGCTCGGGCACCTCTAGGTTGAGCGTGCCAGCCACGCGTGAATCAGTAGCAGCCCCACTGCGATGGTGATCGACATGTCGGCCACATTGAAGGTCGGGATCCACCAAAGGTCGATCCAGTCGATGACTTTCCCATCGAGCAGGCCGGGTCCGCGGAACACCCTGTCGACGAGATTCCCCAGCGCACCACCGATGATCAACCCGTAGGCGGCTGTCTCCATCCAGGGGCGGTCGAGTCGGAGGGACCACAGCAGCGCGGCGCTGACGGTGATAGCGGCGATCCCGAAGAACGGGCCCGCGTTCTCGAACATGGAGAAGGCGGCGCCGGGATTCTCGGTGAATGTGAGGACGAGGAAGTTGGGGATGATCACGATGTCCCCGTCGACGAGCTCGATGGATGCCCACCTCTTTGTGATCGCGTCGAGCACGACAACGAGCGCGGCCAGGCCGACCCCGAGGCCGTACCTGCGGATCAAGCCTTGCGTGCGCAGTCGACGCAGAGCGTCGCGTACGGAAGGACGTCGAGTCTCGCCAGGGGTATCGACTTGCCGCAGCTCTCGCATATGCCGTATGTGCCTTGCTCTATCTTTTCCAGCGCCCGCTCGACCTTGCTGAGGAGATCGAGCGTGTTCTGCTCGATCGATAGCTCCTTGGCGTACTCCAATTTCGTGGAGCTGGCCTCCGCGTTCCCGGGGTCAGGACTTCGGTCAGACGAGCTCTCGGAAAGCCTTGCCTCCTCCAACTCCTGCTCGTAGTCGTCGACGAGCCCCTGGAGGCGCGTTTGCTCCTCTTCCAGTCTTGCCCGGAATTTGTCCACGGTTGACTTGGCGAGCTGTCTGGCCACGTGAATCCCCTGCGTAAAGGGCGGAAACCCTACCAACGCTCGGCCCCTATCGGGCGGGTTTCATCGAAGCCTGCAACAAGCCGCCGCGCCCTAGCATTTCCGACTCACATGACAACGAATGCTCAGGACGCACCAAGCGGAGCCAGCGGTTTCACCCGGGTCGAGCCAACTGTGGACATACCTGCCATGGAAAAGGGCATTCTCGAGCTATGGCGCGAAACCAAAGCGTTCGAGGAATCTGTCCTGCGGCGACCCGCCGACAAGGAATACATCTTCTACGACGGGCCGCCGTTCCCCACCGGGAGCCCGCACTACGGAAATCTCCTCGCCGGCGTCATCAAGGACATGGTGCCTCGCTACTGGACCATGCGCGGATATCGCGTCGAGAGGCGATTTGGCTGGGACACCCATGGGCTCCCTATCGAGATGGAGGTGGAGAAGCGACTGGGGATATCCGGTCCGAAGGCTATCGCCGAATACGGGGTCGACCGGTTCAACGAGGCGGCCCGGAGTGTGGTCCAGGCCAATACCGAGAACTGGGAGGTTCTGACCGAGCGCATTGGCCGCTGGGTGGACTTCGACAATGACTACAAGACCCTCGACCCCGAGTTCATGGAGACGGTCTGGTGGGTCTTCAAGCAGCTTTGGGACAAGGGACTCGTCTACAAGGACTTCAAGGTCCTCCCCTACTCGTGGGGAGCGGCCACCCCGCTCTCCAATTTCGAGGCCAACAAAGACTATCGCGATGTCGAGGACCCCTCGATAACCGTGAGGCTCGAGGTGCTCGAAGATGCAGGCCCCGTCATGGCGGGCGACTATCTCCTGATCTGGACGACGACCCCATGGACCCTTCCCGGCAACCTCGCCGTGGCCGTAGGTGAGGACATGGCCTACTCCCGCATCAGCGGCGATGAACAAGATTGGGGCGATGACCATTACTGGATCGCCACCGCACGTGCAACGGCGGTGTTCGGCGACGATCCGAATGTGGTCGGAGAGGCCAGAGGTTCCGAGATGCTCGGTGTCCCCTACCGGCCACCCTTCCATCATTTCGACGCCGAGCGTGAGGGAGGGGCATTCCGCATCATCGCGTCACCGGAGGTGACGGTCGACGAGGGGACAGGACTCGTGCATATGGCCCCTGCCTATGGCGAGGCGGACTTCTACGCCCTCAAGGCGGCAGGGATCGAATCATTGGTCGATCCGGTCGACGCCGAGGGGGACTTCACCGAGCAGGTGCCCGAGGTCGCCGGCCTCAATGTGAAGGTGGCCGACGAGACCCTCATCGATCTCTTGCGGTCTTCGGGCAGCTTGGTCCACGCCGACCGCATCACCCACTCCTACCCCTTCTGCGAGCGGACGGGCACACCATTGATCTACAAGGCGATCCCGACCTGGTTCATCCGTGTCGAAGACATCAAGGACCGCATGGTGGAGATCAACGACACGATCCATTGGGTGCCCGACTACGTGGGAAGCCGTCGCTACGGGAACTGGCTGGCGAATGCCCGCGACTGGGCCGTCAGCCGCAACCGATATTGGGGCTCATGCATCCCGGTATGGGAATGCACCGCCTGTGACGAAGCGGTCGCCGTCGGCTCCCTCGACGAGCTGGAGGCTCTCTCCGGGCAACGACCCGCTGACCTCCACAAGCACGTCATCGACGACATCGGCTGGGCGTGCTCCTCCTGTGGTGGTTCGATGATCAGGGTCCCCGAGGTTCTCGATGGCTGGTTCGAGTCTGGCTCGATGCCCTATGGGATGCTGCACTACCCGTTCGAGAACGCCGAGCGATTCGAGGCGGCCTTCCCCGCGAAATTCATCGCCGAGGGCCTCGACCAGACCCGGGGCTGGTTCTACACCCTCATCGTCCTCTCCACTGCCCTCTTCGACGCCCCTGCTTTCGAGAACTGCGTCGTCAACGGGCTGATTCTGGCCGAGGACGGACGAAAGATGTCCAAGAGCCTCAAGAACTACCCCGATCCTTCGGAGATCTTCGACCACATGGGAGCCGACGCGTTGCGGGCCTTCCTCATCAACTCGCCGGTACTTCGGGCCGAGCCGCTCCGATTCAGCAGTGACGGCGTTGCCGAAGTGGTCCGCACGGTCCTCCTGCCGATGTGGAATACCTACAGCTTCTTCACCACGTATGCCGAAGCGGACGGCATATCCGTGGCCGACCTCGAGATGGCCCCGAAACCGAGTGACCGGCCAGAGCTGGATCGCTGGATCCTGTCCGTCCTCCAGAGCCTCGTGTCCGAAGTCAACACACAGATGGAGGGCTACTACCTCTACAACGTCGTGCCACCCACCCTGGGGTTCATCGATCACCTGACCAACTGGTACGTGCGTCGCTCCCGGCGTCGTTTCTGGCGGACCCGGGGTGAATCGGGTGAAGGTGACGCCGACAAACTGGCTGCCTTCGCCACCCTCTACGAGGTGCTGACCAGATTCATCGAGGTGCTCGCCCCGGTGTTGCCGTTCATCACCGAGCACCTGTATCAGGACCTGGTTGCCCGCCACCATCCTGATGCCGTTACCAGCGTTCATCATCGGGACTTCCCCCAGGCCGAGACCGCCCTCATCGATCGGGACCTGGAATCGGCGATGGGGGTGGTCCGAGAGGTGGTTCGCCTGGGACGGAACCTGCGCAAGAGGGAGGGTCTCCGCGTTCGTCAGCCCTTGATGAAGCTGACTGTGCTCACCCGCGACGCCGAGGTTGCCCGGACAGTGGAGGCGCATTCCGATGTGATCGCCGATGAGCTGAACGTCAAGGCTGTGGCTACGTCCCCCGACGAAGCAGAACTGGTTCACCTGTCAGCCAAAGCCAACTTCCGCACGCTCGGCCCGCTCTACGGGTCGAACATGCCCGAGGCGGCGAGTGCCATAGCGGCGCTCGGGCCTGAGGATCTGGAAGCCGTCCTCGGTGGTGGCACGGTCTCCATTGTCGGACGAGACGTTGGCTCGACAGATCTGATCATCGATCGCACTCCCAGGGAGGAAACCGTCGTCGAGGCCGGGCCCGACTTCGCGGTCGCTCTCGACACCCATGTCTCCGATGAATTGCTCCTCGAGGGCATCGCTAGGGAGGTGATCAGCCGGGTGCAGAGAATGCGGCGTGAGGCCGGTCTGGATGTGACCGACCGGGTGGTTCTGGTGTGGGGAAGCCAGGACCCGCTGATTCGATCAGCCATCGCCACCCATGCCGCCGAGATCAGCTCTGAAGTGCTCGCGGTCGCAATCGAGGAGGGCGTCGACGACCATGGAGAGACCTTCGACATCGATCGGCGGACCGTCTCGCTTCGGGTCAGCCCGGCTCCGATTTCCTAACGATGCTCGTGTCCCCGCTTGTAGTTGCCGGAGACTCGGGCCATGAGTTGCTGCGGGTCGCCGTCTCCGATGCGGATCTTGAACTTCTTGGCTGCCTCGCCGCGCAGTGCGGTCACGGGCACGCCTGTCTTGAGATCACGATCTCATCGGGCCTACGGGCCCGATAGGAAAAGCCGAGGGCGCCGACCTATTCCAGGATCAGATCTCCTGGTTCTGCTCGCCGTCCTCGCCTTCGATGTCTGAAGAGCCGGCATCGTCGTCGCCCTCGGCGGACTCCACTTCCGCCAGGTCTACCTCCAAACCGGCTTCCTCGTCGGACTCGGAATCATCCCCACCTTCCATATCGTCATCCAGCTCGTCGCGACCGTCGACGATCTCATCCGCGGAGTCGTCTGCCATATCGTGCTCGGAGTCGGCCGTCCCGGTGTCGGTCTCTTGGTCCATCGAGCCTTTGCTGTGGGCTCCCGAAACGACTGCATCCATCTCATCGAGCTTGTCGGCCACCGTTGTGGCGAGAACGGCGAGCTGGTTGCGGACGCCGGCAACGAGACCGGTCATCTCGGCCATCTCGGCGTCGACTTCGGCCTTCTTCAGATCCCGCTCCCGGGCGAAGGTGTCGGCCTCCGACCTGGCGTCCCCAACGATCCTGTCCGCTTCGCCTCGTGCGTCGTCGAGGATCCTGTCCGCTGCGGCCTGGGCGGCGATGAGCGCTCGACCCACTGCGGACTCGTCGACCGCCGGTGTGGTCGGCGCAGCAGAGACGGCGGCGAGCGCGGCAACTGCATCTGGGTCTTGCTCGAGTTGCGCAACCCGCTCCTTGGCTTGGGCGAGCTCTTCCTCGAGCTCGCGGACCGCAACCACCATCTCGTCGAGAAAGTCATCGACCTCGTCGAGGTCGTAGCCCCGGAGCGCGGTGGAGAAGGTCTTCTTCTCGATGTCGGCAGGTGTTATCGCCATAGCTTTCTACCCCTTGGTTGTGGAGTGAGGATACGAACGAAGCCGCCTGGCTCCAAGGATCAGAAGATCCGCCGCACCAACCCCATCAGCAACTGGATCCCGATGAGAAGCACGATCGGTGTGAGGTCGAGCATTCCACCGCCGAGACGAACAGGCGGGATGACTCGGCGAAGCGGAAGTATCACCGGGTAAATGACCCGATCCAGGAATACGTTGACCTTGCCGAGCGGGTGCTCCGAGGACGTCGGGATCCAGGACAGGATCACCCACGCCAGGACGGCATAGAAGTAGATCTGCAGGATCAGGATCAGGACGCCGCCGATGTTCACTGGTCAGTCGTCGATGTCGTCGAGCTCGTAAGCCCCCAGCGTGGAGAGACGCCGCTTTTCTTCCCGGCTCAAGGTGACCCTCGGAGGCAAAACGACCACGAGCCCATCGCCCACTTTTCGCATCGAGCCGTCGAGGGCGTAGATCAGACCCGAGGAGAAGTCGACCACCCGGCGAACCAGATCGTGGTCCGCTCGGCGCATGTCGAGGACGACCGGCACCCGGTCCCGGATGCGATCGGCCAGGATCCGGGCATCCCCGAACTCCTCGACGAGGATGACATCGGACTGTGTCTCGACAGTCCTCACGACTCCGATGGTTTCGAGGCCGTCGCGACCCTGGGGCCTCGTGGCCGCTCGTCCAGTAGGCGGCGGCTCGACCCTCCGGCTGGGCGGGAATTGCTCGACCCGCCGCGGTTCGACACGTCGTGCAGGCTCCTCGATGGTGCCGGGCGCAGGGCGATCGGCGGTCTCGGAATCGAACTGGTCCTCGTCGACCAGTCCCAGGTAGACAAGAGCTTTGGAGAACAGTGACGACATATCACTCCGTCAGGTGCGTTCACCAAAGATAGCCCGTCCCACGCGGATAATTGAGGAGCCTTCCTCTATCGCAATCTCGAAGTC
>JARDZU010000081.1 GCA_029240695.1 Acidimicrobiia bacterium
GCCGCGGCCTACGGCGCCATCGGGAACGATGGGCTCTGGACGGCCCCGCACATCGTCGCCTCCCCGACCGACGTCGATGGCGATCAAGACGTCGCCGGGTTGGAGACCAAGCGCGGCGTGTCGTCGGAGACAGCAGTCCTCATGCAAGAACTGTTGGCCAATGTGGTCAACGAGGGCACCGGACAGGCGGCCACGGTGGAGGGCTACCAGGTCGGAGGAAAGACCGGAACCGCCAACAAGTTGGGTGAGGACGGGCGTTACACCGACGTGACCAGGGCATCGTTCGTCGGGATGGCGCCGATGAGCGACCCGAAGGTCGTGGTTGCGGTTCTCATCGACGCCCCATCCCACAGATATCGGACCGGGGGAGCCGCCGCGGCGCCTGTGTTCGCGCAGGTCATGGAGCAAGCCCTCCACCGATTGGGGGTGCCCCCCGATGCCAGCGCCGGGTAGCACCGTGGGTGCGGCATCGGGCCGGGTCGGAGGTCTCGTCGTGGGCGACCCCGAAATCTGGATCGGGGATGTGACCCATGACTCGGCGCTTGCCGGCCCCGACGTGCTCTTTGTCGCCGTCAAGGGCTCGACCTATGACGGCCACGACTACGTGGACTCGGCGATCAGAGCTGGCTCTCCGGCCGTCGTAGTCGAGTCACTCCAGGACTCGCAGGCCACACAGATCGTGGTCAGCGACACCCGAACCGCCATGGGCCCGATCGCCGCCCTGGTCCACGGAGACCCTTCGACCCGGCTGGCCGTCGTCGGCGTAACCGGGACCAACGGCAAGACCACAGTCACCCATTACCTCGAATCGCTCCTCACCTCGACCGGTCGGGTCGTCGGGTTGATCGGGACGGTCGAGACGCGGGTTGGGGCGATGTCACTGCCCTCCGCGCGAACCACCCCGGAGGCCACCGATTTCCAGCGTCTGCTCGACGAGATGAGGCAACTCGACGCAGGTGTCGTCGCCGCCGAGGTTTCGTCACACGCCCTGGAGATGGGTCGCGTAGCCGGCACCAGATTCGAAGTCGCTGCGTTCACAAACCTGTCCCAGGACCATCTCGACTTTCACGGGTCGATGGATTCGTACCGCCGCGCCAAGGAGCGTCTGTTCCGGGAGTACGAGCTGGGGACAGCCGTCCTCAATGTCGACGACCCTGTGGGCGCCGCGATCGCATCTTGGGTGAAGACGCCAGTGATCAAGGTTGGCCGTGCCGGCGAGGTTCGCGCCGAAGGGGTCGAGACGTCCCTAGGCGGGACGCGTTTTGACCTGGTGACGGATCAGGGAGCCGTCCCCGTCACATCCGACCTGATCGGCTCGTTCAACGTGGAGAACGCTCTGGTAGCGGTGGGCTGCTCCCTCGCCCTCGGGTTGACCCTCGACGAGATCTCCGATGGGCTGGCGAGTCTTGGAGGCGTGCCCGGTCGATTCGAGCATGTCTCAGGGAGCGGGCCGATCCACGTCATCGTCGACTACGCCCATACTCCCGACGGAGTCGATGAGGCCATAGCCGCGGCAAAATCGATAGCGACGCGGAGGGTGATCGCTGTGGTCGGCGCAGGCGGCGACCGGGACCGGGAGAAGCGGCCGTTGATGGGTCGGGCGGCGTCCGGGGCCGATCTGGCCATCCTGACCAGCGACAACCCCCGTTCTGAGGACCCTGACCAGATCCTCGCCGAAGTGGCCGGGGGTGCGGCCGGGCCTTGGGTCATCCTCGAAGTCGACCGGCGACGCGCCATCGAGTCGGCCATCGCAGCCGCCGAGGAGGGAGACGTGGTCTTGGTTCTCGGCAAGGGGCACGAGACCGGGCAGGAAGTCCGGGGCGACGTTCTTCCATTCGACGATCGCACAGTGGCCAGGGAGATCCTGGCCGCACGGTCCGGGTCCGCTGATTTCGACCCTGATTCAGGGAGCATGACGGCGTGATACCCCTCCTGACCGCCGCCGCTGTCGGGCTGCTGGTGTCGATCTTCGGCACTCCTTACGCCATTCGCTTCTTCAGACGGCGCGAGATAGGGCAGTTCATCCAGGAGGAGATCGCCGGGATGCACGGCCACAAGCAGGGGACCCCGACCATGGGAGGCGTGGTCTTCGTCCTCGCGGCCATCATCGGGTACCTGGTGTCGCATGTCCGTCTGGTGTCGCCGGCCGGCGGGATCGGACTGGAGCTCGATCCTTTTACTGACGGCGGGCTCCTCGCCGTGTTCGCATTGGCAGGCATGGGTGTGGTCGGGTTCCTCGACGACTGGATCAAGTTCTCCAACAAGCGGAGCCTTGGTCTCTCCAAGTCGGCCAAGTTCGGCGGCCAGTTGGCGATAGCCGCCCTTTTTGCCTGGGGCGCAACAGAAGCCGGGGTCGTCACCGAGATCTCATTCGTCAGACCTCTGGGCATCGATCTCGGCGCGTTCTTCGTGATCTGGGTGCTCTTGATGCTGACCGGGTGGGCGAATGGCGTGAACCTGGCAGACGGCATGGATGGCCTCGCCGGCGGGTCATCTGCCCTGGTCGTTGCCTCTTACACCGTCATTGCCTTCTGGCAGTTCCGAAACCCCGAGGTGTACGAGTCGGTGGACCCCCTCGAGCTGGCGATCATCTCGGCTGCGATGTTCGGGGCGATCCTCGGCTTCCTCTGGTGGAACGCACCGCCGGCCAAGATCATCATGGGAGATGTCGGCTCACAGGGCATCGGAGGCCTCCTTGCTGCCTTGGCCCTCCTCACCAACACCAGTCTCCTCCTGGTCGTGCTGGGAGCGATCTTCGTGGCCGAGACCGCCTCGGTGATTCTCCAGGTTGCCAGTTTCAAGCTCTTCGGGAAAAGGATCTTCCGCATGTCGCCGATCCACTATCACTTCGATCTCGGTGGATGGCCCGAGACGACGGTCGTCATCAGGTTCTGGATCCTGACCGGTTTCGGTGTTGCCCTCGGGCTCGGGTTCTTCTACGGCGACTTCCTCCGGCTAGAGGACTTGTTGTGACCCGGGTGCTCGTCCTCGGTGCTGGGGTTTCCGGTCTGGCCGCCGCTGCTCTCGCCCGGGATCGCGAGATGACGGTGACGATCTATACCCGGGATTACCCCGAAATGGCCCTGGAGAAGGGTTTCCCCGTTGCTAGCGGTGGATGGGACCCGGTCCTGCTCACCGGCATCGACCTCGTGGTTGCCAGCCCGGGATTCCCCGAACGCTCCCTGCCCATCGTCGAGGCCCTGGAATGGGGGATCCCTGTGTGGAGCGAGGTCGAGTTCGCCTGGAGACACCTGGATGTCCCGGTAGCGGCCGTCACGGGCACGAACGGGAAGACCACCGTCACCGAGGCGGCCTCCGCCATGCTCGAGGCATCGGGGATCGATGCCCCGGCGGCGGGCAACATCGGTTCCGCCCTCTCCGAGCATGTTGGCCGGGGCCACGCGGCCGTTGTAGTCGAGGTTTCCAGCTTCCAGCTCCGCTTCTGCGAGGAGTTCCACCCGGCAGCGGCCGCGATCACAAATGTGGCCCTCGACCATCTCGACTGGCACGGCTCGGAACATTCATACCGGGCGGCCAAGGCGAGGATCTTCATGAACCAGACCGACGAGGACCTCCTGGTGTTCGATGCCGACGATGACGGGGCCGCATCGCTGGTCGCCGGCGCGCAGAGTGAATTGTTCCCCGTCTCGGGGAGCCATCTTCCACCCGGTGGCGGTGGTGTCGACGACGACCATCTTGTGATCGGTGGGCTGACCATCTCGATCGGTGATCTCGTGTCGGACGACCCGACCCATCTGGTCAACATCGCCTCGGCTTCCGCCCTCGCGCTGCGTATGGGGGCGACCGCCGAAGGGGTTGCGAAGGCGGCGAGGTCATTCGCGCCGGGCCCTCATCGGAGATCGTTCGTGGCGCGGACCGGCGGCGTTACCTGGATCGACGACTCGAAGGCGACCAACACCCACGCCGCCGTCAACTCGATCAGGGCTCACGACTCAGTGGTTCTCATCGCCGGGGGCCTTGCCAAAGGGCTCGACGTCGCACCGATCGCCCGCGAGCCCAATGTTCGGTTCCTGATCGGGATCGGCGAGGCCGGACCCGATCTGGCGTCGGCGGCGGGGGAGCGAGGACGTGTGGCAGGCACCCTGGAACGTGCCGTCGAGCTGGCGCTGGAACTCGCAGGGCCCGGTGACACGGTTCTTCTCGCCCCCGGCTGCGCCAGCTTCGACCAGTTCTCCTCTTACGAGGAGCGCGGGGACAGATTCGCGGGCTTGGTCCGATCGATCACGGAGGAGGCAAGGTCCGGATGACAGCGAACGTGACATCGATTGCGAAGGTTCGTGCGGCAGCCCGGAGCCGCGCCGAGCGGCTCAAGATGAACAACCGCACCGCTACTGCTCTCCTCGTCATGGCCGTGGTCCTGATTGTCATCGGGCTGGGCGCGACGCAGTCGGCTTCGTCGGCGGTCGCCATCGACCAGTCCGAGGACCGCTTCTACTTCTTCAAGAGGCAGCTGGTAGGTGTCGGGATTGGGACCGTGGCCCTCCTCATCACCAGCCGGATCCCGTACCGCGTCTACCGCAGGCTCGCCCTGCCCGGTTTCTTCGTCACCGTGGGACTGCTCATCGCAGTGCTGGCGGTGGGACCGGTCATCGGTGGCTCGCAGCGGTGGCTGCCGATCGCAGGCTTCAGCTTTCAGCCGTCCGAGGTGGCGAAGATCGCGATCGTCTTGGTCCTGGCTCATCTCTTCGAGAAGAAGCACCGGCTCCTCACCCGATTCGGCCACTTCCTGGTCCCCGTGGTGTTCACGGTGGGCGTGCTCGGGGGTCTCGTGATCCTTCAGCCCGACCTGGGGACGACGATCATCATCGGCGCGGCGGCGATGGCGGTGATCATGGCCAGCGACACCCCGCTTCGGTACGTGCTCGTCCTCTCCATCCTGGTCGTGCTGGCCGCCTGGATCCTTGCGTTCGGCGACGAGTACAGGGTCGAGCGCATCGTCGGGTTCCTCGATCCCTGGGGAAACGCCAGCGGAGAGGGCTACCAGGTGATCCAGGGCTATTACGCCTTG
This sequence comes from Acidimicrobiia bacterium, assembly GCA_029240695.1. GTDB lineage: Bacteria > Actinomycetota > Acidimicrobiia > Spongiisociales > ZC4RG35 > JARDZU01. Next base: position 5,030 of record JARDZU010000081.1, read on the forward strand.
TCGAACGGCGGTCTCTTCGGGGTGGGACTCGGGGCCAGCCGCGCCCGGTGGTTCTACCTGCCGAACGCCCACACCGACTTCATCTTCGCCATTATCGGAGAGGAGACGGGGCTGATTGGCGGGCTGACGGTCATCGGTCTCTACATCGTGCTCGCATTGGCGGGGTGGATGGTCGCAGTAAGGGCACCGGACCGCTTCGGCAGGATGATCGCGGCGGGTCTCACCGCCTGGCTCACCTTTCAGGCCATCGTCAACATCGGGGGGGTCCTGGGTGTCATGCCGATCACCGGCATCTCTCTTCCGTTTGTCTCATTCGGGAGCACTTCGCTGATCGTGTGTATGGCGTCGCTCGGCATCCTCGTCAACATCGCCCAGGCAGGGGTGCAGCCGAAGACATGACTTTTCTGATCGCCGCAGCCGGCACGGGTGGGCACGTGTTCCCTGGGCTGGCCGTTGGCGAGGCTCTTCTGGCACGTGGGACCCCGAAGGAGTCGATCCTGTATGTCGGAGGTGACCGTCTCGAGAAAACCGTCTATCCAGCAGCGGGGTTTCCGTTTCTCCAGGTAGAGGTGAGGGGTCTGCAGCGGTCCATGACCGCACGGAACCTGAGCCTGCCACGCGTGGTGTGGCGGGCGCGTGACGCCATCAACGCGGCCATGGAGGAGAGAGAGGTCAAGGTGGTGCTCGGGATGGGGGGCTATGTGACCATCCCGGCCGCTTTGGCCACCAGAAGTTCGCACTCCGTGCTGCTCGTCGCTGAGCAGAACGCGGTTGGCGGTCTCGCTAACCGGATCGCCTCGCGATGGGCAACCCGCGTATTCACGTCCTTCCCCGACACCGAAGGGCTGAAGCGAGGGGAGTGGGTCGGCAACCCGGTGCGCCGAGCGTTGTCGAACCTGGATCGCGAGGAGGTCGGGCCGCAGGCCCTGGCCCACTACGGCCTCGATCCGGGATACCCCGTCCTGGGTGCCATGGGCGGCTCGCTAGGTGCTGGTGTGATCAATGGAGCCGTAGATGATCTGGTTACGAAATGGAAGGGGCGCCGGATTCAGGTTTTGCATCTCACCGGCGAGGGCAATGTCAGCACGGAAGAAGATCTGTCCGACCAAGTCCACCGAGTACAGCGGTCGTTCGAGGAGAGGATGGAGCTGTTCTACGCCGCCAGTGACCTGGTTATTGCTCGCGCCGGCGGTGGGGTGGCCGAACTGACGGCTACCGCGACACCATCGATCCTCATCCCCGGCGAGTTCGGCGCGTCGGGTCATCAGGCCGCCAACGCCGCATTCGTCAAGGGGGCCGGGGCTGCGAAGGTTGTCTCGCAGGACCGTCTCGACATGCTTCCGGGCCTCGTCTCGGAGATCCTTTTGTCGCCGGAGCGACTCGAGGCCATGCGCATCGGCGCCATGAGCATCGCCAAGCCACACGCAGCGATGACAATCGCTGAAGCGATGCAGGAGCTGGTGAGTTGAGATTGGACCATCGCCGGATTCATCTTGTCGGGGCGGGCGGCGCGGGGATGAGCGCCATCGCCAAGGTGCTGGCAGGCATGGGTCACGAGGTCTCAGGTTCCGACCATCGAGGAGGGTCGACTCTGGACAGGTTGGAGGATTTCGGCATAGCAACGCACACGGGTCATCACCCAGAGGTGGCCCGCGTCTCGGACCTGGTGGTCGCCTCGTCGGCCGTGCCCGATCAGGACCCGGAGTTGCTCGCAGCGGCGGAGGCCGGGGTACCGGTGTGGCGCCGTCCGGATCTTCTCGCCGCTCTCACCGAGAGGATCACCACCATCGGGGCCACCGGCACTCACGGGAAGACGACGACGACGGCGCTATTGGTTGCGGCCTTGAAGGCATTGGGCGAGGATCCGAGCTTCATCGTCGGCGGGGATCTGGCCGACTGGAACACCAACGGCCATTTCGGAGCGACGCCCCTGCTCGTCGTCGAGGCCGATGAGGCGTTTCGCACGTTCGAGAGGCTGCAACTCGCCGGTCTCATCGTGACCAATGTCGAGCCGGAGCACTTGGAGCATTTCGGGTCAGAGTCGGACCTCGAGGATGCGTTTGTCAGAGTGGCCGAAAGCGTCGACGGGCCGCTAGTCGTCTGTGCCGACGATCCGGGCTCGCGCGAAGTCGCCCGCCGCACCGGGGCCATCACCTACGGCCTGGACTCGGCAGCCGACTGGCGAATCATCGACTTGACGAGGCACGACGGGGGCACCCGGTTCGAGTTGGTCGGGCCGACGGCACACGCTCATGTCAGCCTGGGACGGCCGGGTGCCCATGTGGCTCTGAATGCGGCCGGTGCTCTGGCTCTGCTCGGCTCCCTGGACCGCGATATCGCTGCAGCCGCCCTCGGTCTCGCATCGTTCCGCGGCGTCGGCCGCCGATGGGAGCACCGCGGAACGGTATCGGGAGTCACCTTGATCGACGACTACGCCCATCATCCCACCGAGGTGGCGGCGACCGTGGCGGTGGGGAGAGATCTGGCGAGCGGGGTCCTATGGGCGGTCTTTCAGCCCCATCTCTACAGCAGGACGGCCCGATTCCACGACGAGTTCGGCGCCGCCCTCAGCGAGGCAGACGAGGTCGTCATCACCGACGTGTACGGGTCCCGGGAAGAACCGGTTCCCGGTGTCACCGGCGCCATGGTCGTCGAGGCGGTGCGCCGTCACGGTGCCAACGCCCACTATGTTCCCCACCGTCGCGATCTCGCCGATTTCCTGGCCGAGCGTGTCGCCGAAGGGGACCTGGTCCTGACCATGGGGGCTGGGGACATCACTCTCGTGCCAACCGAGCTCGCCATGCGTCTCGCGGAGCGATGATGACCGCGCTCGATTCGCTCGTCAGTTCCGGGAAGATCCTCGAGCGAGTCCCTCTTGGCCCCTACACCACATACAAGTCGGGCGGGCCTGCCCGATATCTGGTTGACGTTCACGACGCGGAGGCGCTCGACGATTTGGTCGCCTCGGGGGTGAGCTCCGAGCTGCCGATCCTCGTCCTGGGGCGCGGCTCGAATCTCGTCGTGTCCGACTCAGGGTTCGAGGGCCTGGTCATCCGTCTCGGATCATCCTTCGGTGGGGTGGCGGTCGAGGGGACAGAGGTGCGCGCCGGCGCTGCGGCACCGCTGGCGCAGGTGGCGCGCAGCAGCGTGGATGCAGGTCTTGCCGGCCTCGAGTTCTTCATCGGGGTTCCCGGATCGGTCGGGGGAGCCGTCCGCCAGAACGCGGGGTGCTTCGGAACCGAGACCCGCGACCGTCTCATCGAGGCCTCGATATTGGATCTGACCGACGGAAAGATGGGCATCTTCGGTCCGGACGATCTGGACCTGTCCTACCGGCATTCCAACGTCACCTCGACACGGGTGGTCGTGAGCGCCTCGTTCCGGGCCTCGCCTGGTGACACCGACACCGGCCGCGCTGAATTGCGACGGATCACCCGATGGCGTCGTGACAACCAGCCGGGCGGGACGTTCAACGCCGGCAGCGTGTTCAAGAACCCGATCGGGGCGACGGCCGGGGAGATAATCGACGCGCTCGGTTTGAAGGGGATGCGAGTGGGGGACGTCGCCGTGTCGGAGAAACACGCCAATTTCTTCGTGGCCGGTTCATCGGCCACATCTGAGGATATCCGGAGCCTGGTGGTGGCGGTCAAAGACCGTGTTTTCGAGGAGACGGGCACCATGCTGGAGCCGGAGATCCAGTTCGTTGGATTCGATGATGAGAATTGACCCACGACTAGCCGAGCGACGACGGGTCGTCGCCGAGGACCGGGCGCGACGCAAGGTCAGCCGCCTGGTCAAGTTCCTCGTTGCCCTCGGGTTCGCCGGGGCAGTCGTCTGGCTCTTCCTCTCGCCTCTGCTCAGCGTCGCTTCCGTGACGACCTCAGGGATTGCCGCCAGCTCCGCCGACACCGTCCTGGTCGAGCATGACGTCGTCGAGGGCACTCCTCTCATACTGATCCGGCCGAACGACGTTGAGAGGGCCCTCGAGAGCGACCCGTGGATCCGCGAGTCCGTGGTCGAGCTCGATTGGCCGACCGGTGTCGTGGTGCGGGTCCAGGAGAGGGTTCCGGCTGCCTGGCTGGAGACCAACGAGGGGTGGGGGCTCTTCGCCGTCGATGGCGTCCAGCTCGGCACCGCCCCCGACCCGGATCCTGCGATGCCGTGGATCGAATTGGGTGCGATTTCCGCCGAAGAGACCGAGTCATCCCGGGACGTCCTCGGATCGCTCGAATTCGTCGCCACGCTGCCAGAGGAGCTTCGGGCCACGGCCAGGGTTCGTTCCGAGCCCGGGGGAGAGATCTGGGCAGAGGTTGCCGGGTTTCAGGTGCGTCTGGGGCGGCCAGTGGAGATGGGCGCCAAGGCGTTGAGCTTGGCCGCTTTGCTCCGAGAAGAGCCTGCACAGGGCTCGACCCTGACCCTCATCGCCCCGACCCATCCCGCCGTGCTGCCCCCATGACGATGCGACCCGCAGGTGTAGACGTCTAGTTGAAGGTTAGAGATTGAGTCTTTACTAACCCGTTGGTGAACGGTAAACCTCTACTTCAGCTTCCGATATCCACTGGAGGAATTGTCGTGAACTCGTCGAGCGGCGGCTATTTGGCCGTCATCAAAGTCGTAGGGATCGGCGGTGGCGGCGTCAATGCCGTCAATCGCATGGTCGAAGCGGGCATACGCGGTGTCGAGTTCATCGCGTTGAACACCGATGCCCAGGCACTGCTCATGAGCGATGCCGATGTCAAACTCGACATCGGCCGCGAGGTGACCAGGGGCCTTGGCGCCGGCGCCAACCCAGAGATCGGTCGTGCCGCCGCCGAAGAGCACAAGGCAGAGCTTGAGGATGTTCTCAAGGGCTCCGACATGATCTTCATCACGGCGGGCGAGGGTGGAGGCACCGGCACTGGTGGTGCGCCGGTAGTTGCCGAGGTAGCCCGTTCGGTGGGCGCTCTCACCGTCGGCGTGGTCACCCGGCCGTTCGGTTTCGAGGGGAGACGTCGGGCAGTGCACGCCGAACAGGGCATAGACGACCTCAAGGATGCGGTCGACACCCTGATCGTCATCCCCAACGACCGACTGCTGGAAGTGGGAGATCCCGAAGCCCCGATCGCCGAGACCTTCCGGCTGGCCGATGAGGTCCTGATGAGCGGTGTTGCCGGAATCACTGACCTGATCACGACCCCGGGCCTGATCAACGTCGACTTCGCCGACGTGCGGACCATCATGTCGGACGCCGGCTCGGCGGTGATGGGCATCGGGCGGGCCACCGGTGAGAACCGAGCCAAGCAGGCCGCGGAGCGAGCCATCTCCAGCCCGATGCTGGAGACTTCGATGGAAGGCGCGAAAGGTGTCCTCCTCTCCGTATCCGGCCCCTCGTCGATGACGCTCCACGAGGCAACAGAAGCGGCCCGCGTCGTTGCCGATCACGCCGATACCGAGGCGGACATCATCTTTGGAGCGATCGTCGACGACGATCTCGGTGAGGAGATGAAGGTGACCGTGATCGCGGCCGGATTCGAACGGAGACGTCAAGGCCGATCGGCAACCACGCGCCCCGCGGCTCGCTCTTATTCCGGCTTCGACGAGGGGGACGACGCCCTCGACATCCCCACCTTCGTCCAGGGATGAACCGGCCCCCCGGTGTCGACGGGGCGGCATTCACCGATGCGACAGACGGAGACCAGCGCAACGATCTGACGGCGCGATCGGCGGTGTCATCCTGGCTGGGGATCTCGCGTGACTGGGCTACGGTTCGCCAGGTCCACGGATCCGTCGTCGTTCACGCCGAGGCATCAGGAGAGCTAGACGAGGCCGATGCCATCTGGAGCGATGTGCCCGGCCTCCCAATGGCGGTGTTCACCGCCGACTGTTTCGGGGTCGTGCTCATCTCCGAGTCCGCAGTGGGCGTGGCTCATGCAGGGTGGCGCGGGGCGACCAGTGGTGTCGTCCCGGCCCTACGGGAGGCCATGATGCAGGCGGGCCACGTTCCCCGGATCGCCGCCATCGGGCCCGGAATCGGCCCATGCTGCTTCGAAGTGGGGTCGGAAGTGGCGGACCTGTTCCCCGAGGACTTGACGTCGACCCGATGGGGAGCGACCTCGGTGGACCTGGCGAAGGTCCTTATCAGGCAGCTCGACGAGTTGGATATTTGGCTCTCTGGCGCCTGCACCATGCATGAGGCGAGCCTGTACAGCCATCGGCGGAGCAGGACCTCGCTGCGGAATGCGACGATTGCCTGGGTGTCATGAGCTACGACGAAGTCGTGACGCGTATGAGCGCGGCAGCCGAGCGTTCCGGCAGGGATGCTTCGTCGGTCCAACTGGTGGCAGTGTCCAAGGCGAAATCGGTGGCCGACATCGAGGCTGTGTATGCATTGGGTCACCGCGACTTCGGCGAGAACCGCGCCCAGGAGATGGCGGAGAAGGCGGCGAGGCTGCCCGATGACATCCGTTGGCACTTCGTCGGCGGTCTGCAGACGAACAAGGCACGTCTGATCCGACCCATCACCCATCTCCTCCATTCGATGGACAGGGAAACGCTTGCAGCAGCATGGGCAAAGGGAAGCGGACTGCCCCCGCCGGTCCTGTTGCAGGTCAACACCGGGCACGAACCCCAGAAATCTGGAGTGGAGCCAGGCGATGCCGCAGCGACACTGGCCCAGGTGCAGTCTGTCGGGCTGGAAGTCCGCGGGTTGATGGTGATCCCACCGCTCACGGAGAACCCGGAGGCCCAGCGTGCACATTTCGTCATGTTGCGGGAGATCCGGTCAGTCCTTGCCGTGGACCATCCTGAGATCATCGAGCTTTCGATGGGGATGACCGACGACTTCGAGATTGCGATAGAGGAAGGCTCCTCAATTATCCGCGTGGGACGGGCTATCT